>NZ_BAAAEN010000002.1:0-463275 GCF_039523035.1 Pigmentiphaga daeguensis
TACCGGGCAGCGTCCCCACGCGCACCATGTCAACCAGGGTGTCGCGCAGTACGCCGGGGTGCTCATCGCCAAACAGGCGTTCGATGGCAGCGATGTCGAGGTCACGCATGGCTCGCCTCCTTGGCGGGGGTGGGGGTGGGGGACTGGCGCTTGGACGGATCCTCGGCGAACTCCTCAATCATCTCAGCAACCGTCAAACGCGCGTCGGCGGATGCGAGGCGTCGAATCATGTCGATGCTCGCGGCCTTTCGCTTCCAACGAGTGGCGAGTTGCCAAAGGTAGGCAGTGGACGTGCCCACCTGCGCAGCCAATGTTTCGCGCTCGTGGGTTGTCAGTGATGGGTATAGGTCAGATAGGCGCATGCGCGGATATTAGCTCGTCACTATGCATTGGGTCAATAGCGATGAGCTACACCATGCGCCGAGCGCTCAGCTATCTAATGTCCGCATGAAGACCATCGAGGAAATCCGCCTAGAGCGGTTGCGCGACCTAGTATCCGAAGCCGGATCGGTAGCCAATCTGAACCGGATCGCCAAACGGAACGAGCGGGACGCCACCATTAGTCAGATACTCAACCGATGGGAGGGAAAGACCGGCAAACCGAAGGAACTAGGCTCAGCTATGGCGCGAGCGCTAGAAGAGGCGATGGGGAAGGAGGTTGGATGGATGGACAACGATCCCGCAACGGGGGGTGCTGCCTGGCCATTTCCAGACATCGATCCGGCACGTTTTTCAGCATTGCCTGAGCGATTGCGAGGTAGGGCCGAAGAACGAGTGCTCGAAATAATTAAGGAATGGGAAGCCTCGATCAAAAGCGGCGCCGCCGCCTGATCCAGGCCCAATGCGGGCGCTCTGTACCAAGGGGAACGTGACCAAGATAGGCCGTTCCCCTTAAAAAAGTTGGTGAGGTAACGAAATGCGTTGGATGTTTCTGATTGCTGCGTTGACTGCCACCACGTCAGGCGCGGCATGGGCTCGCGTCTCTTCCTGGGCTTGAACCGTTGCCCGGATTCTGAGATTTTGCTAAGGGGATTCATGGCCACTCAACAAATCGCACAGCGGGAAGAAGCGCACAGCGTTCCGCTAGATTCGGTCGACGCTCCACAACTTTTTTTCCGGCAAGAGGTTTACCCGTTGACCCACGTTGAATATATCCATCTTTGCAGTGAGAGATCTACTGCTATATTTTGGTCAGCGAACCTTTTCATCGCCGGGGTCGGGAGCGCCCTTGCATTTCTAGCGAAATGCGCAATTTCGATATGGAACAGAGATCTTCTCCGAATTTTGCCCGAAGACTGGCTGCCCGTCGCCCTCCTCATGGCGGCTTCATTCGTTCTCTATTTGGTCGCACGGTTATTCCCGACAGAGGGTGCGCGTATTCGCAAGCAGATACGGCAGCACTTTGCCGAAAAACCTGGGAAATTGTCCGTCGGTGGGAGTGGGGAATGACAGCCGACAAGAGCACAAACATCCCGGTTTATCAGCCATACCGGGCTGTAAGGCTACTATCGAACACAGCTATCGAAACTCCAGAGTTGTTTCTCTTTAGCGGCCAACCAATTCTTCGCATAGGGCGTGGCAACCGCCCCATCGTGTGGCTATGGGCAAACCGAGGAGGACGCCAGGTAATTCCGATTGTTGAGGGGAATAAGCCTGTGTACCCTGGCATTGAAGTGCAGGAAGAGGGTGACGCCGTAACGTTATCGATCTTGAAAAACCGTGTCTTGATTGTCCGACAAACCGCACCTGACGATGTGTCTGTCGAATTCATAGATTTGCGGCCAGCTGGTTTTACCATTTATGGAAGCGGTGATGCTTTGATCGCTGGCAACACTCAAATGGTTGGAAACATCACAGCCCACTGCGGTTCGTTCTTGGCCTTCGATTAAGCCGGAACGTGTGATTCCGGCCTCAACCCCGCCTAGGCGGGGTTTTTTGTGCCCAGCCCTCCCGCGTGGAGGGCTTTTTTGCGTTTCAAAATATTAGCTCAAAGCTATTGACTAAAGATTAGCTCATCGCTAATATTCACCCCATCAACCGCCCACCAGGGCAAGGAGGATGGGAAATGAACAAGACACTCGCTCTTACGCTGCCGCAGGCCCAGGCCGTCTATAGCGCCATGTGTGCGCTGAACAATCTCGGAAAGTCCACGGTCAGCGTCATCATCCCCAAGGCGCCGGGACAAAACGATGAGCCGCGCGTCACCTGGAGCTTCTCAGGCGTGGCGGTTCGCCTGAGCCGCACGTTCCACGTCGAGGACTACGCCGATCAATCCGCCTTCGCCGCCGCCTACGGCCTGGATAGCGGCGCCGATCCCGAGCTGCTGGAGGCGCTGCAAGCCGAACAGGAATGGCGTGATCGCGAGCGAGACGGCGCGCTCGATCCCGAGTGGGATTACGAAAGCATGGTGGGCGCGAAGCGCCGTGCCGCCATCGCTCGCGCCACCGCCTAACTCCACCCCAACCGCCCCGTTGGGGCACGGAGCCATCATGTCCAACACCATCACCCACGAAATCAAACACCGCTACACCGGCGCCGTGCTCTACGCCGCCGAGATCCCCGCTGACACGCCGGAGCACCTGAAGACGCGGGCGGCGCTGCAAGCGGCGACCGCGGCCCGCGCGTACCTGGCCGGCGCGTACCTGGCCGGCGCGAACCTGGCCGGCGCGGACCTGGCCGGCGCGGACCTGGCCGGCGCGTACCTGGCCGGCGCGAACCTGGCCGGCGCGGACCTGGCCCGCGCGTACCTGGCCGGCGCGGACCTGGCCGACGCGGACCTGGCCGACGCGGACCTGGCCGGCGCGAACCTGGCCGGCGCGGACCTGGCCGGCGCGTACCTGGCCGGCGCGTACCTGGCCGACGCGGACCTGGCCGGCGCGCCACGCGACGCGGACGGGCGGGCCGGTACCTGCGTTGCGCGAGGGACCTGAGGGATCGCTCGGGGAACGACAATGGGCCGGGCCGGCACAATGACTGTGACAGCGGCCGCGCGGTGAGGCACGGCATGCAGAGAGAGTGCCAGGGCGGCGATCAGCAGCGATTTACGCATGTACGGTCCTTTCGGGTTGAGCGCGATCGGTGGGCCGACGCAGTTGGGTTTCTGCCTGTCGAATAGCGCACTCGCACCAGTCGGCATCCAGCAGGTGGGCATGGGCGATGTGGGCGCAGTCGGCCAGGTCGAACACCTTGCCCCGCACCAGCGGGCGGAGCCGCGCCTTGATGGCCTCAGGCAGCAACGCCGGCGATCGCCACGGGCTGTATGGCGCACCCGAGTCAGGATGCACGGACGGGCATTCGAGCATGCGGGGTGTACAGTTCTTAACCAGCATCCTTACCTCTGTTCTTCTGTCTCTTCATCGTTGAACCGCTACTGCTTCGTCTACCAGGAGCGATGAGCGGACCCCGCCCATCCTGGCGGGGCCTTCATATGCATGCACCAGTCGCGCGTCGCATAACCCGTCAGCCTTTTCGATCTCGGGGTGCTAACTTCGCCGCCCCTCCCGGTGTTTCAGATCTATCCCCCAGTCCCGGTTCTTCCCGCGCCGCTGGCGTTAAACGATGTCCGTCCAGCGCGGTGCAGTAGGTCGGGAGGCCTTAAGGCACGGTCGCCCCCTGCGGACGCGCCAGATCGCGCAGCAAGGCCGCCAATGCGGGTATTCCTGCATCCAGGTGCATGTCATTGGCGTCGTGGCCTACTGTGGGCGGCATGACCCACGGCAAGCCCGTGGACTCGGCGGCCCGGGCGCCGGTGCCGCTGGCGTCGTTGTCGGCCACCACGAACCGCCGGCCCGGCAGCAAGCCGGCCACATGGGCCAGGTTCCCCGCAGAAAAGCAGATCGCTACCCGCGCCGGGCGATGCAGGTAGCGCAGCGCACTACGCACGCTCAACGCGGTTGCGTAGCCCTCGCACAGCCACGTTTCGCCGACCGTCGCTCCCAGCACCAGGACCCCGCCCTTAGCGGCGCCACCAGGCAAGAATTTCTTCCCCCCAACAGCGTCGATCCACTGCAAACTTTGGACGCGCTGGTAGTTGCCTACGTCACGCATGGGCACCACCAGACGCCCGTCGTAATCGATCAAGCCTTCCTCGTTCGGAAAGCCCTTGCGTTCAAGATATGGATGCCGATCCGCACGACACGCCCGCACAATTTCCTGCGCCTTCGCGGCAGCAGCCGCGCGCCGGCGAGCTTCCTGGCGCTGTTGCTCCGCCATATCACGGCGGGCGGCTGCACGGGTTACCTCGGTAGCCCCCTCGGCGAACCACAGCACCGGCGCTTCATGCTGCGCCCAGTCCTGTACCCATCCCCAGTCGCGGGTGTACCGATACGCGCCATTGCGGGAGCGTGGATGCGTTTCTGTCGGGCAGCGGTTGACCCGGCCATTGTTGAGCGGCTGAGTCAGCACCAGGCCATGCAGCGCGGCGAATTGAACGAACGTCATGCGGCCGCCTTCGCTTGGCCCTTGGCCCATTTCAGGATGTTGTGCTTCACCCTGCGCGCCAGTTGCTCGGTCGGGTCTATTGCTAGGTCCGGGGAATACCTCGTAAGCGAAAATTCGCCGTACAGGGAGTGATACTGACGTTGTGCCCACCGGCGGGCGGCGTCGAAATCATCGCCCTTGCGGTTCACAGCCATACCGCACAGCTGGCGCCAGACGTGCGCGCGATCTTGCAGGAAAGGGGGCACCTTGGAGGCGGCCTGGCCGTCGTGGCCTACTGCCTCCATGACACCCGCGACGTTTTCCACCAAAGCGCGGTTGACGCGCTCCTTGCCGCAGGACGGGCACACCGCCATGACCCGGTCGAACACTTGGCCGCAGGAACACTTCCAACGCTCCAGCTCACGCGGTGTCGGCTCGGCCCTCGCCTTGCTGTCCAGGTTGCCGTCCGCCAGCCTGGATAGGCCGTTGGTGAACAGTTCCTCGACATCGCTGCGAAAGCGCATGAGGTTCCCCGAGTGATCCAGCCACAGCCCGAAGTCCTTCCCCGGCGAGGGTCGCATGACCCGGCCCATTTGCTGGACGTGGCTGGACAGGCTCTTGCGATACGGCCGCGCGGCGATGCCGCACAGCACGTCCGGAACGTCGAACCCTTTCGTAAACACCTCGCACGAGACCAGCCCGATAATCTCGCTGTCCGGCTTGCGGAACTCCTCGATCAGGGCGCGCCGCTGATCGTCGTCCGCGTCCCGGTAAGACACCTGCTGGAAATTGAAGCCGGCGGCCTGGAACTGGGCGCACAACTCGCGGCCGTGGGCCACCGTCGCAGAAAAGACAATCGTCTTGACCGGGCCGCCGAAGTGCTTCTGCGTTTTCACCTGCCATTCGGTCACGATGTCGCCGACAATCTTCAGACCACGGTCCTCGGCTTCCTTGTCGGACCACTCGCCGGCAACCGTCTTGGCTCCAGTCATGTCGATGGCCTTGGCCGCGTACATTCTCAGCGGCACCAGATAGCCTTCGGCCATCAGCTCATTCGTGGTGCAGACGCTGACCAGGTTTGAGTACAGGCCGGCCAGCCCCTTCGCAAACGGCGTGGCGGAAAGACCGATGACCGTCAGGCCCTGCCGCGCCTTGATCAACGCCGTAGTGGCTTGCCGCATTGCGTGGCACTCGTCCACGATAAGCAGGTCCAGGTCAGGAAAGAATCCGCGCTTCTCGATGGTCTGCGCGGAGCAGACCTGCACGCGCTCATAGAGCCGCCGGCGCCAGTGGCCAGCCTGCACCACACCGTGATCGATACCGTAGTAGTCCAGCGTGGCGCTGGTCTGGTCGACCAGGGCCACACGATCCACCATGAACGCCACGCGACTGGCCTTGCGTGCCGCTTCGCGCATCAGGTGGGCGGCGATGACCGTCTTGCCGGCGCCCGTAGGCGCCATCAGGATCTGCGCGCGATGGCCGGCCCGCAACCCGTCGCGCAAGCCGCCGATGGCCTCGTGCTGATAGGGGCGCAGGTCGATTTCACGCATCGCTTTCCCCGAGGCGTCGGCGCAGGCGGTGAACCTCTCGCACCAAGTTGGCCGCCTTTTCCATCTGGGTGTCACGCGCCAGCGTCAGCGCCTGGATCTGCGATTGCAGTTGCTCGATGCGAGTCAAGGCCGCCGGATCGGCAGCCAAGCGCAATGCCTCGTTCTCGCGCTCCAGTTCGCTGTTGCGCTCGCGCAGTGCGTCGATCTGTTCTTCCAGGTCGCCGATGCGCTCTTGCTGCGGATTGGGTGGCGACGTGGGCGCAGGCGCCGGCTTGATAGAAACTTCGGGAGCGATCGGCGGCGGGGTGTCGACCTTGCGCTCGACAGGGGGCGCGGCCGGTGCCGGTACTTCGGGCTCCCCCTCGGCAGCGCCAGCAGCCGGCGGATCTCGTCGGCCGATGTTGGCGGTGTTCATCACCGCCTGCGCGCCGTGCCGGGTCGTATACGTCCGTGCAGTCGATTCCTCACTATGCATTTGCATAGTGACCTCCTTGCGCACGGCGGCGACCGTGTGGGGACTCACGCGGCAAGCGCGCGCCAGTTGGTTGTCGCTCCAGGCCGCCCACTCGCTATCGGCAAGCAAGGTCCGGACGGCCTTGCGCTTGTCGTCATTGGTCCGGCGCAGGCCGTGGGAGGCATTGGCGCCGACGGAATGCAGGATCGCGTCGCGGCGCGTGCCGCCCCGCACATCGGCCTGAATGCTCAACATGCCGATGCCGCGATGGGCGCGATAGCGATGAAAGCCATCGGCGAGCCAATGGGCAACACCATCGAAGAACACCACGACCGGCGGCAGTTTCTCGCCGTCCGTCAGGGCCGCAGCGTAGTCAGCCACCACGTCCTCATTGATCGCGGTACGCGGCTGCGTGCCGCCGTCGATTCGGATGTCATCGAGCGGCAGGTTGATCAGTTGCACAGCTTCCTCCCGGCGCGCGCCAGGGCTTCCCCAAGCATGATGGCCTGGGCGGGCGGAAGCTCGAGAACGACAAAATACTCCGTGGATCGGTCACCGATCTGGAGGGCGACGCCGGTTTCGGTGGAACCGATCTGGAACGGCAGGGCCTCGCCGTCCTTCGTCATGGGCAGGCTGGGCATTAGCGATCCCTCCGAAACTGACGCGGGTCATAGCGAGGGTCAGGGCGACGATCCCGACGTTTCTCGTGGTCCTGGCGCCGACGAACGCGCATTGCCAGCCCCTCGAGCACCAGGGCCACCAGAAACGCCAGAATGAACAGAAGGGGGAAAGGGATAGAGCCGAAGGTGGCGGCGATATCACGCATCGGCCGCCTCCAATTTGACGGACTGCACATGGCGCCAATCAACGTCCGGACGCAGGTCCTGCAACCGGACGGTTGAGCCCGACTCGCGGTCGATGTTGATGGCCAGAGACTCGCGGCAACGGCGATGCCCGTAGGCAACCAGCCGGAGGTAGCCGAGCGACTTGCCGCACCGGGCGGCAAAGTCCTCTTGCTCGTGGACCGGCATGCTGTTCAGGAAATCGCGAAGCGCAGTCGGGGAGCTTGGTGCGCTCGGGAGCTGTGCCGCAGCCCGAACAACCGCGCCGGCTAGATGGATCTCTTCGCCGGGCAACAGGACGATTTCACGCATGGGTGGCCTCGCCGCATCGTTCTTGATGCATCGCGATCAAGGCGACCCCCTTGGAATACTCCAGGTCGCGCCGCCCTTCGGCGCGCAGCACCTGGCTCACGGTGGCTTGGCAGACGCCGATCCGCTCTGCGATTTCACGCTGTGCGACCCCGGCATCCATCAGGTCGCGAATAATTTTTGACCAGTTCATGCAGCAATTATCAGACAGCTACTTAATTAGGTCAATACTTGACACGATCCTTGTGAATATCCTGCTAATATTTCGCGCCCACCACTGGAGAGCAGCATGTCCTTTGCCGAACGAGTCAAGCAGCGCCGAAAGGCCATGAAAATGTCTCAGCAGCAATTGGCCGAGCGTGCCGGGGTAAGCCAAAGCCTGATAGCCGGGATCGAGCGAGGGGCTTATACCCAGACGAAGATGATGGTGGCTATTGCCGAAGCTCTTGATGTCGACCCGCGTTGGCTGGCGATAGGAGAAGGCGATCCCACGAGTCAAGCAAATGAGTCGGGGGCTGCTGGCGTGCGCCAGCGCAGGCTGGCCAAGTTCTTGAGGGAGGTGCTCAAAGGGGACAGAGAGTCCCTGGCTCGCGTTCTTGGGAGAACACCGGCCGAGATCGACGCATTCCTAGATGGTTCGGCAGAGAAAAACCCGATCACAGCCGAATTGGCCCGCGTGTTCGAAGCGGACTTGCATGTCGATGCCGGATGGCTAGACCGGGACCCACCCTCGGTCGCAAAGCGCCTTGTCGAGGCATCAGGCCAGATTGCCGTCTGGGAGCACCCAGCGGACCTTCCCGAGGACGAAAATCGGGTCTGGGTCGATCGGTACGACCTGATTTGTTCGGCTGGGCATGGCGCGGTTCAGTGGGAAATCCGGCAAAAAAATGCACTGCCCTTTACGCTCGACTTCTTCCGCGCCATTGGTTCCGATCCAAAGGATTGCCGCCTGGCAATGGCACGCGGCGACAGCATGGAACACTTTCTGTTCGATCGCGACATGATCATGATCGACGTGAGCAAGACCAAACCGCGCGATGGAGCCGTCTACGCGGTGTGCTTCGAGGACGAGTTTCTGGTGAAGCAGCTTTTCCGCCAAACCGGCGGCGCGCTGACACTGCACTCATTCAACGACAGGTATCCCGACCGCCTCGTGCAACCGGGGTCCGGCTCGCATTTCGAGATCCTGGGCGAAATCGTCTACCGCTCGGGCTCCGGATTCACACAATAAATTAGAAGCAAACTACTTGACTGCCATCAAGTAGCCACCTGATAATCTCCGTACCGACAGCGAAAAACAAAAGGCCACGCCTTGCTTTCGCTGACGCGGCCTCTGCCGGCCAAGTCGCGGCTGCCACCGCGATAAGGCCTAACTCAGACATACGGAGCCCCACATGTCTAAGCAAAATTCCGCCGTTGAGCGGAAGGACTTCTCTACGCCTACGAATTTAGCACAGGCCCCGCAAGCCGGGAAGATCCCGAACATCGCATCGATACTGGAGAGCGATTTTCTTGCGCCGATGGACTCGGTTGCGGGCTCGCTGATGGATCTGGCCGTCCTGTTCCGGACGATCGATGGGATCGCCTCCCAGGGGCTTGCCGACAAGGAAGAGCGAAGCGCCCTGCTTCGCATCAAACACCTGTGCAACATCGGCAGCTACCTCGGCGACGACTTCGGCAACTGGCTCGACAGCGCGCACGAAACGGCGCGGGATCAGCATTGCCCCGCCATCATCGCCGCGCTCGGGGGTGAAGCATGCGCGCGGTCGTTCGAGCCCGCTCGCGGCGGCCAGGTCGCCACCTCGGATGAAATCGAGGGTCTGCGCGCTCAAGTCGCGCTGCTGAAGGTATCGCTGGCCCAAGTCGAGCGCGAGAACGACGAGCTGCGCGAAGCGGCGGGAGGTGAAGCATGACCACCGCCAAGACTCGCGCCCCGCGCAAGCCCGGCCACGCCGCGGCGCAAGCTTTCTACGCCGGCCTGCAAGATCGCCTCGAGCGGGAAGCCGAGCGCCAGGGCGCCAAGAACGCCGTCCCCAGCAACATCGGGACCCTCTTCCTGGCGCTCCATCCTGACGCGCACCAGGACTTCGTGGAAGCCATCGGCGCCCTGCTGGTGGACATGCTGTACAGCGGCGATCCCTACCCGGGCCGCTGGGACCCCGCTCGCGCGATCAAGGCCCACAAGCGCGCCGTCCACGAACTCGCCGCGGAGGAAGCATGAGCGCCTACATCTACTGCGAGGACGAGGGCGGCCGCGTGTCCTGCAGCGAACTGCCCGAGGCCAGCAAGGGCAATACCGCCCTGATGGTGAATCCGGCCGCTACGGCCGAAGTGATCATCGATGCAGCGCTCGCGCGCGTGCGCCGGCTGGATCACCTTACCGCGCTCTTCGACTTCCTGACGCCCGATGCCTTGAGCAACGTGCCCGATGACGTGTTCGGAGACTACCTTCGCGCGCTGAACCGCACGTCGGTTGAGGCGGCCACCCTGCTGGAAGTTGCGCTGGAGCGGCAGCCTTTCCCGGCGGAGCACAGCGAGGCCACCGAATGAAATCGACCCTCGTGCATCACCTCTACGACTTCCAGCGCCCCGGCAAGCCGATCGTGTGCAGCAGCGAGGTCAGCGGCCCACGGGGCGAAATCGAACGGTCGCCCTTTCTCGCAGGCCTGCTGCCGGCGGCAGGCCGCAAGTTCGCCGGGTCGCACCTGCCAGCCATGCCCGGGGTGCGCGTGAAATTCTCGCGCCTCAAGTCCGGTGACGTGCGCCTTGCCTTCTTGCGCTCGCCGATCTGGAGGAACGGCGAGCCACAGCCGGTGGATGTCGGTCTCGATGACCTGCTCCACGAGGCCATGGCCGCCATGCGGGCCGCTGATGGTCGGCCTGCCGGCTGGCCCTTTCCGACCTGGGGAGGCGCCCATGGCTGCTGATTCGCTGGCCGTCGCCGCTCTTGACTGCATCGATGAGGTCCGCATTCTCGGCAGGGCCGCCAGCGCCATGCTGGCCATGACCTGCGGCGAAGGCGCCGAAGCGTTCTTCGCGCTCAACGACGCGGACCGCGTGGCCTACCTGAACCACATCGATTCCACCATCCATCAAATTCTGGCCGCCGTCGATCGTCTCGACGCCACGCGGCAAAGTGAGGCGCGCAAATGAAAACGGCAGTCATGGCGGCATACCCGCCGCCCACCGATGAAGACCTGACCAGCGTGGCCCGCCTGCTCAAGGAGGCCGAGACGGCGGCCATGGACATCTGGACCTTGTTGCAACTGCTCTATGCCGCAATGCCGGACGACGCAGCCGACCTGGGGTTCTGCCCGCGATACATCGTTGGCATGGCGCAGGACATGGCGGAAAAGTTGACTCACAGCCTCGACCATGCCGAAGGGAACATGCTCCGGAGCTTCTGCAATGTCTGAGCCCCGCGACCTTCTCACGCCCACCGTGCCGCGCGAACAGCACCAGCAGGTGCGTCGCCAGCGCGATACCTACGAACGTCTGTACCAGCAGACGCTGGCCGAGCTTTCCGAGGTCAAGGGGAAACTGCACGTCCTGCGCGAGTCCCGGCCCGATGCCGCGGCCCTGGAAGAGGCACAGCGCCAGCGCGACGAGGCCGCCATCGCCCTCCAGGCCCTGGTCCTGAGCGTCACCGGCACCAGCAGTTCCGCCTTGAAGGCGGCCCGACTGGCGAATGACTGGCTCGAAGGGTCGGGCCTGTTGCCCAAGCGCCCTGGAGGCCTTCCCTGATGCCCCGCCGCCCGAAGAACGCGCCGCGGGCGCCTGAGCCCGAGCTGTCCATCGTGCAGTTGCACCTGGACGCCGTGGACATTCCGCCGCGTCTGACCTTCCTGAACAACATCCGCCAGCTGCCGGCCTTCCAGGGCTCCGCCATGCTGAACAACATCATCGCGGACTACCGACATGCGCTGGCCGCCGCTCGAGGACACGACCTATGAACGCCGCCCCTCACGATAACCAGCAGTTGCGCGAGCTGTTCACCTTGCCACCCATCCAGGCCAGCGCCAGCACGGCGCTGGCCGTGCCCGAAATGCCGCCCCAGGAAACCGTCACCGGCGACCGTGAAGTCGATGCGGTGCTGTGGCTGCAGAAGGTCGTCAAGACCGGGCACCAGGCGCTGATCGACAAGGCGCTGGAAGCTCGCAAGCGAATCAAGACCCCCATGAAGACGCTGGCCGTGCGATACGCGCGTCACGTGGCGGTGAAAACCGGCAGCACGTTCGCGGCCGCCTTTTCAACCTTCAATTTCGGCGAGTTGGAGGACCAAGCCAAGGCGGCGATTCAAAAGGCCGCACGACGGCACGAAGCCCTCTCCAGGTTTGGCGACCAAGAAAACCTATTCAGTGCCACGCCCGCCGAAAAAGCATGCGTCAAGGCGCTGCATGGCCTGAAGCGGAGACGAGAGTTCGGAGACTATCCCAAGACCGAAGCCGCGACCCGGTTTGCAAAGGCCGCCGCGCTCACGCCTACGTCAATTTCGGACTGCCTGCACGTCTTCGCCTACTGGAACAAGCTGTACTGGCTGCGCAATGCATGCGTGGACATGGGCAGCGACAGTCCGCAGCAGGCCTGGGCGCACGACGACTACTGCTTCGGCTTTTTGGCGTCCATACCGCCGCGCGATGCCCGCGAAGCCCTGGCCGCGCTCGAGTATGTGCTTGACGAAGGGCGCGACGATCGGAAGGAAGGCCCCGCGATCCTGCGCAATCTCGTCCTCAGCGGCTGGGATTGTGCCGCGCTACCCACTGCGAGGTTGTGACATGGCGCACTTTGCAATGCCGCCCCACTTGCGCAATGCGTTGCTGTCGGCCCTGGAGAGACGCTTTCCTGGGTGTCGGCCGGGCGCCGACCTCAATCAGCACACCCGTACCGAGATCATCCGATTTCGATCGCGCACGGTGTCGCAGCACCTCGAAATTGAGGCATTCGTGGCTGGGTTCCGCGAAGGTGCAGGTGCGGCAGCAGCCCAAGGGCCGGCGCAGCACGAGAATCGGGACCGGGCAAATTTCTCGGCCGCTCACGCGCGCCGCAGGCTGGCCGGCCTGTTCAAGGACGGCGACCATGAATAGAGCCGGTGCTACCCAAAGACGGCGGCCCCTGCCACGCCAGCGCAAGATTTTCGGCACCAGCTACGACGTTGACGGCGAGGTCATGGCCTACACCGAAACACAGGTGGCCGAGTTCGGCGACGCCTGCTACCAGGACGGGCACCGCGACGCGCTGGCGGCCGTCTCCCGCGCCCTGGCCGCCGCTGGGGTACCGGTAGGCCCCGACAGCTACTCGGCCGCGCAACGCGCCGAGGATGACGCGTGGGCCGAATATCGCGCGAGCCGCGCCCTTTCCCCGCAGGGCGATGCGGGATGGATGCTGATCGAAGAGGACGCCCCTATCGACGTGCCGATGGATACGTCCGTGCTGTTGGCGTGGTGGGACGACTGGTCGGAGGAATGGAAGATCGAGGCCAACTACGCCGGCAGTGAGCGGGGCGGATGGCGCCACGGGCGGGCGACGCACTGGATGCCGCTACCGGCTCCGCCCGCAGCCCGCGGCGCCCGCAGCACCCCTGCAAAGGGAGGTGAGCAGAAATGACGCATAGCGATTATCAGGCCGCCGAGGTCGCATGGTATCGCCAGAACGGCCTGCATCATGACCGAGTAGCGACAGATAGCGAGGGCAAGCCCTATGTCATCGGCGACGACGGGTGGAATCGTCGCCACCCGAAGCGACAGGAATGGGTTGACCTTGCTATGAAGGGCTGGATCATTCGCTCAACGTACAGCACCCCGGCAATCGAGAAGGGGGAGTGATGGCATCTCGTTCGCCTGACTATCGACGCGGCTACATTGCCGGCTACCGAAAGGGGTATGACACAGGACAGCGCAAAGTGGCCGAAGCACTCGTCGATAGCCCCGTGTCCAGCAAGGTTGAACGCCTCGCAGTCGCCGCCGTAGAGGCGCGCGAAAAACTAAAGGCTGTGACGTCCATTCTTAACCGTTGCGTGCCGCACTTGCCGGCCGATCTCTCGGCCGAGGCAGCCCGCGTTATCGGCCCCACCCCTGCAAGCAAGACGGAGGGAGAGGCGCCAGCCCCTCCCGCAGTATGATTTTCTGGAGGATCTGGCCATGCCCGGCGGACTCTATCTAACCCCCGACGAACTCAAGGCCCTGACCGACTACCGCACTCGCGCGGCTGTCATTCGGTGGCTGGAACGCAACAATTGGCCGTACGCGGACGGTGCCCGCGATGGCTGGCCCAGGGTGTTGCGCTCGTACCACGACGCCCGCCTATCGGGTGAGGCGCCCATCAAGCGCGCCTCGACATACGAACCGAACTGGAGCACGGCGGGATGATCGCCAAGCGAAGCAAGAACCTCGCGCTGGGGCTGCTGCCCAGGATGGATGCCCGACCGCGCAAGAGCGGCGGCTGGACGTTTCGGTATTACACCTACGATCGGAAATACATCAACCTGGGCCACGACCGGGCCGAGGCGATACGCAAGGTGTTGGAGATGGAGCGCCGGGCACCCGATACCGGGACGGTGGCCGAGCTGGTGCGCGAATTCCTGGCCAGCGGGCAGTTCAAGAACGAGTTGGGTCAGCGCACGCAGGACGACTATATCGAAGCCAGCAAGCACATCCTGCGGGTGTTCGGTGCCATGCCGGTCGAGGCGGTCAAGCCGCCGCATGTCGCGCGGTATCTGCGGGTCGAACGTGCCGCGGCGCCGGTGCGGGCCAATCGGGAAGTGGCGTTTCTGGCCTCGGCGTTCCAGTTCGGCATCGAGCAGGGCTATGCCGCCGTCAACCCGTGCCGCCAGGTGCGCCGGAACAAGGAGCGGCCGCGCTCGCGCTGCCCGAGCTGGGAGGAGTTGGAGTCATTCTGCGCCACCGCAGCCAAGAAGGGGCCGTCCTCGCACGTGGTAGGGCTGATGGGCAAATTCATCGCGCTCACCGGGCGCCGGCGCGCGGAGTTCCTACGGCTGCCCAAAGCCGATGTGGGCGACGATGGTATCGCCATCGGCTTTGCCAAGGCGAAAGCGGGGGAAGCTAAGCGGCGCGGCCTGATCGGCTGGACGCCGGCCCTGCGTAGGCTATTCGATGAACTAGCGGCCCTGCGGCGCACCCAGCGTGACGGTAAGACGCCAATTCCCGAGTCGATTTTCGTTTTTACAAACCGGGAAGGCCAGCCCTACACGGATTCGGGATTCAAGGCGCTGTGGGCCAAGATCATGGGGGACTGGCTGGCCGAGGATCCGACGCGCGAGCGGTTCACGTTCCATGACCTGCGCGGGTATTACGTGACCAGGATGGTAGAGCGGGAGGAAAACCCGGAGACGCATGCCAATCCGGCCACGACACGGCGGGTTTATGACCGTCGGCGCGTGGTGAAAATCAAGGGCAGCGCGTAGGCCAAGCCACCATTCGGCGATCTTGCCACCATTTCAGGGAAGGGGAGATTGCCGGAAAACGGCGTAGATACTGGGGTGGCTGATGGGACTCGAACCCACGACAACCGGAATCACAATCCGGGACTCTACCAACTGAGCTACAGCCACCACTTGAAACGCTGCGCTGATCGAGCGCCGATCAAGCGAGACCGCTATTCTAGCGAATTTCTGGCGATTACGCGAATCGCCCAGGCCGCTAGCGTTCCAGCCGGACTTCGAAGTAGGCGGAGTCGGTTTCGCCCAAGGCCGAGAAGCCTTCCTGGGCCGCCTTGACGGCCGCGCGCTGCCAGCGCAGCGCCAGCGAGCGTTCCTCTTCCGAGATGTCGTCCGCAGATTCCTCGGCCCAGCTCCAGGCCTTGTAGGCGGCGGCGAGGCCTTCGATGCCGCCCAGTGCCTTTTCCAGCGTGCGGGCGTAGCGGCGTTCGGCCTGGAGCCGGAGTTCCTCGGGCAGTTGGGGGTAGTCTTGCAAGGTGACGGTATACATGGTTCTCGCACACGTTACTGTATGTATGTACAGTATCCGCTGAAAATCGTGGCGAAATCAAGAGGTCCGCGCAGGGGCCGTCGTGGCCGTCATGGGAACGGGGGTTGCTCGCCCAGGGTACGCCGCACCCGCGGCATTTTTTTCAGGAGAGCAACCATGCAGATCGCAGAAATCATGACCCGCGACGTCGCCTTTTTGTCCGCCGATGAACCCATCCAGCGCGCAGCGCAATTGATGGCCGACCTGGACATCGGCTCGGTGCCCGTATGCGACGGCCGCCGCCTGGTGGGCGTCGTGACCGACCGGGACATCGCGGTGCGTTGCATCGCGGCCGGCGCGCCGGTATCGACACGGGTCAGGGAGGCCATGACGCCGCACGTGAGCTGGTGCTATGCGGACGAGGACGCCGAGACGGTCAAGGCCAAGATGCGGGATGAACAGATACGCCGCCTGCCTATCCTGGGATCGAACAACGAACTGGTGGGCGTGGTCTCGCTGGGGGACCTGGCCACGCGGGCGGGAGGGACGGACGATACGCTGGCGGGAATCTCCGAGCCCGCGCGTGCGACGGGGGAGTTGTTTCGCTAGGAACGAGCAGGGGAAGCCCCGGCCGGACGGCCGGGGCGGGGAGTCACGAGCTTCCGGGGCTCGTCTGTACCGCATCCTCCTTTGAAGGGCTTTGTGCCTGGGCCTGCGCTTCCGCCGCGCGGCGCCGCCTGTGAGCGTGGCTCAAGGCTCCCGCGGCTCGGGCTTCTTCCGAATTGAATTCGTGCGCATTGCCAGACTGGTGGGCGGCGCGTCCCCCTTCGGCGGAAATGGCCCGCTGTTTCTGTGGGTCCATGGCGGCAAAGCCTCGAGGGCGCTTGGGGCTCGTAAGCGTAGGCATGAGGTTCTCCAAGATTAGGGAATGGTTCGGCTGACGAGACCGCGAGGTCGCAAGCCTCGTGCCAGCTTGGCGGGGCAGCGCAGGAGGCCCGTGGCGGGCCGGGGCGGGGGAGGCACGGCGCAGGTTCGCAGGATTTACATGTGGCGCTGGAGTTTTATGCATGCGGCCATCGGGGCCGGCGTGACGGGTGCGCCCGGGTACGCCACGTGCTGGAGCGTGGCATCGGAATGCCGGAGAGCCGCATGCGGACCATCGAAGACATCGCGCGCGAGATGCGTGAGCGCAAGCTGCTGCTTGCCACGGCCGAATCCTGCACGGCGGGGCTGATCGCCGCGATGCTGGCCGACGTGGAGGGGGCCGGTGCGCTGCTCGATTGCGCCTTCGTGGTGTATTCGCCCGATGCGAAGCGGCATGCCCTGGGGGTGCCCGAACGTATCCTGCGGACGTACAACCTGACCAGCGAGCACGTGGCGCGGGCCATGGGCAGGGGCGCGCTGGCGCGCAGCCGGGCCAACGTGGCGATCGCCAACACGGGCGTGGCCGATGGCGGGGGCGATGGGGTGGCCGCCGGTACCCAGTGCTACGCGTGGGTGTTCCGGGGAGGGGAAGGGAAGATCGCGGTGTACAGCGAAACGCGCCGTTTTCCGGGGGGGCGCAACGCCGTCCGGGAACGGGCGGCCCGCCACGCGCTGGAGCGCCTGCCCTACTATGCGGACCTCGCGGCGCGCACCTGAGGTGGCGCGGCCGCCGTGGCGCCGGTCAGTGCTGTCCGGTCGTATCGGATCCGGTTTCCTCGGTCTGGCAAAGCGTGGCGATGACGTTCTGCCAGCCTTTCTTGAACGAGGGGTGCGCTTCGTTCAGTGTGGGTTCCACCTGTTGCGCGATGGCCTGCATCACCTGGCGCAACTGCTCGGCGTTCGGATGGGCCGAAATCAGCATGCTTACGACGTTCTGCAAGGCGGTGAGTTGTCCCTTCATGAATTCAGGGTCGGTCACGATGGCTCCTTTTGCGGCATGTTCTGGGGAATTTGCAAGGCTCGGGTCGAGTCCAACCGGCATGTTAACGGTTCCCCGATCCGGGTGTTTCAACAAGGGTTTTCGCCAACCTCGGGATAGGTAGATATCCCAGTATGGTGGCGCTGACATCGAGGCCCGGTTGGTCTACGATGGGCGCACGCTGGAGGGCCGTATTCATGGCAACAATGGTGATTGATCGTAAGAAGCTGGTGTGTTTTGTCGTAGCGGCCACTGACCCGGCCGGCGAACCGCGTTGGTGTGCGCTCAACGAAGACCGCGAGTGGCTGACCAACCTGGGCGCCGAACCCGCGGCCGCGGCCGAAAAGGCCGGCGTCTATTGCTGCAACCCCAGCCCCGAAGTGCGGCGTGCCGCCGCCGAAGCCCTGGGGGTCGACCCCGGCGCCGAGTTCGTCGTCCATCGACTGTTCCAATCGTCGGACAGCGACGAGTGCGCCGAGGTCATCTCCCGCAAGGTGGTGCGACTGCACTGACCCGCTCAGGCATGCCGGTTGGCCGCCCGGGTGCGGGCGGCCTTCTTGGCGGCCGCCGAGCGTCCGGCCGCGCCCTTGGTGCGTGCCGCTTTCTTGGCCGCGGCCGACCTGTCCGCCGCGCTGCGGCGCTTGGCTGCCGTCTTGGCGTGAGCGGCCAGGGCGCTCTTCGACGCCCCCGACTTGCCTTCCCGTTTCAGCGCGGTCTTGGTCGCCCGTGAGCGCGTGGCCGACTTCTTGTGCGGCGTTTCGTCGCCCTTGCGCACGTCCTGTTCGGCCTTGGCGCGGGTCTTTGCGCTGGCGCGGCCGGGCTTGGGCGCGGGCAGGGCCACGCCGGAGCGGCGGGCTTCCGACAGGCCGATGGCGATGGCCTGCTTGGTCGACCGCACGCCGTGCCGACCTTCGCGCACGTGATGGATCTGTTCCTTGACGAATTCGCCGGCCTGGGTCGATGCGGACTTGCCCTGGCGCTTGTCCTGCTTCGCTTTCTCGATCGTCTTGCGTTCAGGCATGATGGCTCTCCTTGCGGAAAGCCTTCGGGCAGCAACCCCCGTGCCTACGGAGCCCGCCTGGGGGCCATGCCCGGCCTGTGCGAGCCTCCTTTTAGCGGGAACAGGCCCTAGCCGATGCGGCCCGGCGCTCCCGTCAACACGCAGCCGGCCACGGTGGGCGTGCCGTTTTCCAGCGTGGCCCGCTCGCATTCCAGGTAGACCTTGAAACCGCGCGGCAGCGTGTCCAGTGCCACCTGCTCCGGACAGTCGCGCCCGCCGTCGCAGGCGGGGTCGGACTTCAGCCGGACCCGCACCGGATGGGCCGGGTCGGCCGCCTTCAGATCGAGTTGCAGTTCGCCGGTGCCGACGATGTGAACCTTCTGCAGCCGTCCCGTCACGATGAAGGGACCCTTGCTGTATTTTTCCAGGGCGCGCGGATCCCGGGCGGCGAAGTCGACGTAGACCAGTTCGGCGTCGTAGCGAGGCGGTCCGTCGGCCGTGGCCGACGGCACGGCGGAGGGCAGGGGGTCCGGAGGGGACTTGGAGCAGGCGTGCAGGGTGACCAGCGCAAGGACGAGAAGCGACAAGCGGCGATACATGAAATGTCCTGTGGACGGGAAATGAGGCGTTTCCCGGAAGGCGCTCGTCCGCGTCGGGACGGCCTTAGGGCGTAGTGTAAACGGTCGCGCGTGCCGCCGGCTTGCCGGGCGGGCTGGCCATGGGAGTGCCTGCCGGTGCCGCGTCGGCCCTGGCGCGGCCGGCGGGCAGCACCGGCGCGACCTCGGGGCGGACTTCCGTCAGACTGTTCTGCAGCATGTAGTCGTTCATTTCCTTCCAGCCGGTGAAGATCGCGGCCTTGGACATGTGCGGATTGAACGTGTAGCAGTCTTCCAGCGCGCGGCCGGCCTGGCGGCAGGCCCCGCCGATGGCGCGCCCCTCGGAGTCCTTCCTGGCCTCGATCTGCGAGACGGGCTGCAGGCCCAGGTAGTCGCAGCCGGCCGCCGCCAGCAGGACCCACGCGGCCAGCAGCCGGCATCCTGCGCGCAGCGCGCGGCGGGTCGGCGGGGGGGCGAAAGGACGGGAAAGGAAGGTTCGCGGGCTCATGGAATCTCTTATCGGACGCAGGCCGGCGGAACTGTAGGGCGAACTCAATTTGCCCGCCTCGATGCCGATAAACGGGGGATGACCGGCCATATTCCCTCCCATCTTCCTCCAGACGGCTCGCCCGGCGACCTGACCGCCGAGGACCTGGATGCCCTGGCCCGCTCGCCGCTGTTCGCCGGCTGCACGCCGGACCAGCGCGACCGGGTCCGGGAGTTCGCCTTCGCCACCCACCTCGCCCACGGCGCGATCCTGTTGCAGCCGGGCGAGCCCAATCACCATGTCTATGTGCTGGTGGAAGGGCAACTGGCCGCCTTCCTGGACGCCGACCTGCAGAAGCGGGTGGCGCGCTTCGTTCCCGGCGACGGCCTGGGCGAGCATGCGCTGGTCGGTCCCGAAGGCGGTACCGTGTACGTGGCCGCGCAGTGGCCCGCCCGGCTGGTGGCGCTGGAGGCAACGCGGCTGCGCGCGGTGATGGAAACGGTGCCGCGCATCGCGCTGAACGCGCTGGACATGCTGAGCGCGCGGCTGCGGGCGGCCAATCTGCGCCACGATCCGCGCGAGGCTTCTGCCGGCATCGACTTCATGGCCAGTCACGATGCCGTCACCGGGCTCTACAACCGTCGATGGATGGCCACGGCCTACCCCGCCGAGATGGCACGCGCCGAGCGCGATGGCGAACCCCTGTGCCTGGCGCTGATCGACATCGACCGTTTCGACCGCCTGAACCAGGCGTTGGGCCGCGCCGCGGGCGATGCTATCCTGCGCCAGTTGGCCGATCTGACAAGGAATCTGCTGCCCTCGCTCGACATGCTGGCGCGGGTGGCCGGCGACCGCTTCGCCGTGCTGGTTCCGGCTTCGCTGGCGGAAACGCTCGCCATGTGCGAACGCCTGCGCCTGCACGTCGGCGGACGCCAGTTCGCGCTGCGGGGCAGCCTGGGCACGCAGATCACCCTGTCGGCCGGCGTGGTCCGGGCACAGGGGGATTTCGAGGCGACGTTTTCCAGGGCGCAGGCGGCACTGGAGCGCGCCAAGGAACGGGGCCGAAACACGGTCGAACCTCCGCCGGGCTGAATCGTTTCTTCGTCAACCGCCGTGTCCCCAAGGAGGGTTCCATGGACAGCCCGGGTACCGAATTCGACAGTCTCCTGCCGCCGCTCAGCCTGAACCGGCGCGGCTTCCTCACCACCACGCTGGCCGGCGGTTTCACGCTGGCCGCGGGGCCGGTCATGGCCCAGACGGCAATCCGCACCGGCACGGACGGACTGGTCGCGGGCGAGGTCAGGATTCCCGTGCGCGGCGGCGAGATCCCCGCCTACCGGGCGGCGCCGGCCGGCAAGAAGAACGCGCCGGTGGTGCTCGTGGTGCAGGAAATCTTCGGTGTGCATGAATACATCCGCGACGTCTGCCGCCGCTGGGCCAAGGCCGGCTACCTGGCGGTCGCGCCCGAGCTGTACGCGCGCCAGGGCGATCCGTCCAAGTACACCGAGATCGCCAGGTTGTCCGCCGAAGTGGTCAGCAAGGTGCCCGACGACCAGGTCCTGGCCGATCTCGACGCCACCGCGCGCTGGGCCGCCACGCATGGCGGCAGCCGTACGCGGCTGGGCGTGACCGGTTTCTGCTGGGGCGGCCGCATTGTCTGGCTGTATGCCGCCCACAATCCGGCGGTGAAGGCCGGCGTGGCCTGGTACGGAAAGCTCGTCGGCGATCCCACGGCCTTGCAGCCGCTCAGTCCCGTCGACATCGCCGCGCAGGTGAAGGCACCGGTGCTGGGCCTGTATGGAGGCCAGGATGCGGGCATTCCGCCGACTTCCATCAATGCCATGAAGGATGCCCTGGCCAAGGGCGGCCCGGCCGCTCGCGAGTCGAGTTTCGTGCTGTTCCGCGACGCGCCCCACGGATTCCACGCCGATTACCGGCCAAGTTACCGCGAGGCCGATGCCAAGGAAGGATGGCGGCTGGCCCAGGACTGGTTCGCGCGGCATCTGTGAACGCGTTTCCCCCGATACCCGGGCCGGCCGCGGACCACCCGCCGCTGTGGCTGGTCCTGGATGCCTGCGTGCTGATGTCCAGCATCCTGCGGCCGTTGTTGCTGGACCTGGCCCAGACCGGCTGGTTCCGGCCGGTCTGGAGCGAGCGCATCGGGCAGGAGTGGCGGCGCAACGCGGCCCGGATCTGGGAGGTCGAGCCGGCGGTACTGGAAGAAGAGTGGGCGTCCATGGGGCGCCGCTTTCCCGAGGCGAACGCCGGCGATGTCTCGGCCTACGAGGTGGGCCTGCACTACAGCGATCCGAAAGACCGGCACGTGGTCGCGGCGGGGCTGGCGAGCCGTGCCCGGAGCGCCCGGCTCGTGCGCCCCGAGGTGTGCGTGCTGACCTGGAACCTGAAGGATTTCAATCGCTCGGAACTGCGCCGCCTGGATGTGTCCGTCAGGGATCCGGACCGGCAATTGGCGGCCTGGGTGGACCAGGACAGGGTTTCCTTGGCGGCCGCGCTGCGGCGCCTGCCGGAGTATGCCCGGACCTTGGGCCGGGACGAGTCTCCGGCCGCCATCCTGAGGCGCGAACGCCTGTTCCGCACCGCGCGGCTGTTGGCCGGCGACATCGATTCGTAAAACTCCGGAAGTTACGTATACTTCTGTTTCTGCAACTGAGTTTCACGAGCATCCCGTGACCCTAACCTTCATCCTGCTCGCCACCCTGGCGAGCGGAGTCCTGTCGGTGGTCGTCGCCGGCTGGCTGGCCTTCCGGTATTTCGCCCGCTTTCTTCACCAGATGATCAGCTTTTCGGTCGGCGTCATGCTGTCGGTGGCGTTGCTCCACACGCTGCCCGAGGCTTTCGATTCCGAGGCCGACACGCGCGTGCTGTTCGCGCTGCTGCTGGCGGGGTTGCTGGGTTTCTTCATGCTCGAGAAGCTGGCGGTGCTGCGCCACAACCACCACCACGAGCACGACGGGCACGGGCATCCTCCCGGGCACGATGCCCACGAGGCCGGACGCGGCGGGATGGCCGTGCTGGTGGGCGACGGGCTGCACAATTTCTGCGACGGCATCGTCATCGCCGCCGCCTTCCTGGCCGATCCCATGCTGGGGGTGCTGACCACGCTGACCATCGCCGCGCACGAGATTCCGCAGGAACTGGGCGATTTCATCGTGCTGGTCAACGCCGGTTTCACGCGCAAGAAAGCCTTGCTGTTCAACGTGCTGTCGAGCATGACCGCCATCGCCGGCGGATTGGTCGGCTACTACCTGCTGGCCGATTCCCGGCAATGGGTCCCCTACGTGCTGACGCTTGCGGCCAGCAGTTTCCTATATATCGCGGTGGCGGACCTGATGCCGCAGATGCAGCGCCGCACCACGGTGCGCGAGAGCCTGCCGCAATTCGTGCTGATCGCGGCCGGCGTACTGGCGATCTATGCCGTCAACTCGGTGTTCCACCGCCATGCCCACGGGCCGGAGCACGGGCAGGCCGCTCCGGCGGTCACCGCGGCCGATCCCGTTTCTCCGCCCCCGCCGTCCGCCCACTGAAGTTCATTCCGGCGTGCCGGCGGTCTCGGGGGTGCCGGTTGCAATGGGGCCGGTGCCTGACGCGCTCAGGACCTCGGGCGCGGCATAGGCGGCCGATGCCACGAGATGGCTGTTGATGCGGCGCAGGTCGCGCAGCACGTCCAGGTGCAGGGCGCTGGTTTCCGTGGTGTCGATCCGGCCGCTGCGCAGGCGTTCGAAATGGGTTTGCGTTGCCTGGCCTTCCATGCCGCGGAAGGTCTCCTTCTCGGCGGCCAGCAGCCGCGCGGCGCGGGCGTCGGCCGTCACGAACAGCGAGGCGGCCAGGCGCAGGTTCGCCTCCAATCGTCCATGCATGTCGTCGAGCTCGCGCCGCCCCTCGGGCGAGAAGGCAAGTCCCCGCTTGGTCAGCTTGCTGATGTCGTTGAGCAGGTTCTTGTCCACGACGTCGCCGGCATGTTCCAGGTTGATGATGAAGGTCAGGATCTCGTCGGCCCGGCGCCGGTCTTCGCGCGTCAGTTCGTCGGGGTCCAGGCCCGCGACGTAGGTCTTGATCGCGCCGTTCAGGCGATCGAGCACGTCGTCCAGGCGCCGCGCCTCGGCGATGCGCTTGCGATCGCCCGTGACAAGCGCCTGGCGCGAGTGGTGCAGCATGGTCTGCAGGGTGTCCGCCATGCGCAGCGCTTCCCGCGCCGCGTTGCCCAGCGCGACCACGGGCAGGTCGCGCGCGGCGGCGTCCAGGTACCGGGGCTGCCCCGGGTCGGCGGCGGGGTTGGACGGCAGCCACCGGCGCAGCAGCGCGGCGTAAGGGGTGAGCAGCGGCAGGAATAGGACGGCCAGCGCCAGGTTGAAGACCGTGTGGAAGTTGGCCACGGCGCGCGCGTTGTCGCCCGCCAGCTGGGTCATCCAGGGATGGATGTGGTGCAGCATGGCCAGGCCGATCAGCACCCCCACCACGCGGTTCAGCAGGTTGCCCAGCGGCAGCCGGCGGGCCTGGGGGTCGTCCTTGGCGGAGCCTTCCAGCAGCGGGTTGATGGCCGTGCCCAGGTTGGCGCCCAGCACCAGCGCGAAGGCGACGTCCACCGGCAGGAGCCGCTGGGCCGAGAAGGACATGACCAGCACCACGATGGCCACGCTGGAGTGCGCGGCCCAGGCCAGCACGGCGGCCAGCAGGATCGCCATCCCGGGCTGGCCCGACAGCGCCTTCAACGCCGAGCGCAAGGCGGGCAGGTCGCGATAGGGTTCGAGCTGCGCAAGCAGCAGGTGCAGGGACAGCAGCAGCAGGCCCAGGCCGATGAAGACCCGTCCCAGGTCGCGCACGTGCGTGGCGTTGCCGCGGCGGAACATGGCCACGCCTATCAGCACCAGGATGGGAGCGATGCGGGAGATGTCGAACGACAGCACCTGCACGATGAGGGTGGTGCCGACGTTGGCGCCCAGCATGGCGGCCAGCGCGGGCACCAGGCCCACCAGGCCGTTGGCGGCGAAACCCGCCACGATCAGGCCGGTGGCCGTGCTGCTTTGCAGGATGGCCGTCACGCCAAGTCCGGCGAAGAAGGCGTATACGCGATTGCCCAGCGCCACGCCCAGCGTGGTGCGCAGGCGCGGACCGAAGGCCCGCTGGATGCCGGTCTGCACCATGTGCACGCCCCACAGCAGCAGGGCGACGAAACCGGCGATGTCGAAGAGCGTGAGATAGGCGTTCATGACGTTCAACGGCCGTCCGGGGGCCGGTGCACGTCGTGCGTGACGAACGGATGTTCGGCGCTGGGTACCTCGAGCCAGGACGGATGTTCAAGTGTACGGCGTATGTCGGCCAGGCCTCCGGTCCATCGTTCTTCCATGCCCAGCCGGCCGAACTGGTAGTCCTTGTACGGCGCTTCGCATTTCTCGCCGCGGTAGATCAGGTGCAGCACGTTGATGCGTCGGTCGCTGGCCAGTTCGCGCGCCCGCTTCATCCAGGGCTCGCGGCCGTGCCCGGCCGGCACGTGCTTGAGCAGTTCGCGCAGCAGGCCGCGGTATTCCTGCACTTCGCGCATGTAGTCGGTCACCAGGCGCGTGCGGCTGGAATACTGGATGTCCTTCTGGCGGATGGGCACTTCGCTCAGGTTGCCGGGCACCTGGCCGTGCGCGCTCCAGAGGTCGACCTGGAAGACCAGCGAATAGCGGCGCGGACTCGATTGCAGGATCTGGTAGAGCGGCGTGTTCGAGACGACGCCGCCGTCCCAGTAGTATTCGCCGTCGATCTCGACCGGCGCGAATCCGGGGGGCAGGGCGGCCGAAGCCATGATGTGGTCGGCAGTCAGCACCCGGGTGGTGTTGTCGAAATAGGCGAAGTTGCCGGTCCGCACGTTGACGGCGCCCACCGATATGCGGGTGCCGCCATGATTGAGCCGGTCGAAATCGACGAATTCTTCCAGCGTGCGCTTGAGCGGCGTGCTGTCGTAGACGCTGGCGGTGCCCGGGTCGTGCTGCGCGGGCCATGATGGCACCGGCCGCGGCACGAAGAAGCCGTTCTGTCCTTCCAGGACGGCGCGCCAGGCTTCCCAGGCGCTGAGCGCCGCGCCGGCCGGACCGGGAAGATGGGCGAGCGCATCGCGCAACGCGTCCACCGGCGTGGGCGGCAGCAGCGGCGGACGGCAGATGTGGTCCCAGAACCGCTGCAATTGTTCGACCCGCCGCTCGGGCGCGTTGCCGGCAATGATGGCGGCATTGATCGCGCCGATCGAAATGCCGGCTATCCAGTCCGGATGCAGGCCGGCCTCGGCCAGGCCTTCATAGACGCCGCCCTGGTAGGAGCCCAGCGCGCCGCCGCCCTGCAGGACGAGCGCGACGGTGTCGTAGCCGAGTTCGCCGCGCCGCGATTGGATGGAACGAGTCATTTCAGTCACCCATGGCGCACGTAGCGGATGTCTCCGGACCCAGGGCACCGCGGATCCGGCTCCGCCGGTCCGCCAGTGCCGCCCGACGGGGTCCGGCGCCGGGCCGTCCCAAGGCGGGCCCCGGCTCCCTCGGGGGGCTGCCGCGCAGCGGCTGGGGGCTCACCATGCTGGGCGCGCGTAAGCGCGTAGGGGGGGCTCCCATCTCTAGTGCATATACCAGCCGTGGCTGACGACGAACGATTGCCCGGTGAAGGCGGCCGTGGGGAAGGTCGCCAGGAACAGGACGGTTTGCGCGACGTCCTGCAGGGTGGTGAACTCGCCGTCCACGGTGTTGCCCAGCATGACCTTCTTGACCACTTCCTCTTCCGGGATGCCGAGCTCGCGGGCTTGCTCGGGAATCTGCTTTTCCACCAGCGGCGTGCGCACGAAGCCGGGGCAGACCACGTGCGAGCGCACGTTGTGCTTGGCGCCTTCCTTGGCCAGCACGCGGGCGAGGCCGAGCAGGCCGTGCTTGGCGGTGACGTAGGCCGACTTCAGGGGCGAGGCTTCGTGCGAATGCACCGATCCCGTGTAGATGACGATGCCGCCGCGATCGTCGCGGTACATGTGCTTGAGGGCCGCCTTGGTGGTCAGGAAGGCGCCGTCGACGTGGATGGCCATGACCTTCTTCCAGTCGGCGTACGCGAACTGGTCGATGGGGTTGACGACCTGGATGCCGGCGTTGGACACGAGGATGTCCACGCTGCCGAAGGTGTCGACCACCTGTTGGGTGCCGCGTTCGACAGCCGCCTCGTCGGTCACGTCGAAGTCCACCGCCATCGCCTGGCAGCCCTTGAGCCTGAGTTCGTCGGCCACCGCCTGGGCGGCCGTCAGGTTGATGTCCGCGATGGCGACGGCGGCGCCCGCGGCGGCCAGCGTGTCGGCGATTTCCTTGCCGATGCCGCTGGCGGCGCCGGTGACGAGAGCGACTTTTCCTTGGAGCTGCATGTTGATCCCTTGGTATGCGCGTGGGTGGGAAGCGGTCAGGCCATCAGCGCCGAGGCCAGCAACTGGTAGCTGCGGACCCGGTATTCGTGGCTGTGGATCTGGGAGTTGATCATGACCTCGTCGGCCTGCGTGGCACGGGCCAGCGCGCCGATCGAGCCGGCCAGCGCCTCGGGCGTGCCGATGTGGATGCGGGTGCGGTTGTACTGGCGCAGCGCCTCTTCGTCGGGCTGATAGACGTAGGCCAGCGCTTCCTCGACGCTGGGCAGCGGGGTGCGGGTGCGGCCGCTGCGCGTGCGCATCATGCTGAGGTCGGCGGTGGAGGCCAGGCGCTCGGCTTCGTCGGCGGTGGGCGCGCAGACGGCCGACACCGCCAGGATGGCGCGCGGCTCGTGGCCGAACGGCGAGGCGCGGAATTCCTCGCGATAAAGCCGCATCGCCGCATGGGCGTTCTCGGGGACGATATGGTGCGCGTAGGCGAAGCCGAAGCCGTTGGCGGCGGCCACGCGCGCGCCGAACAGGCTCGAGCCCAGTATCCAGATGGGCGGGCACGGCACCCCCACCGGCGTGGCGCGCACCCGCGCATGGGGATGGTCGGACGGCATGACGTCCTTCAGGTAGCCGACCAGGTCGGCCAGTTGCTGCGGGAATTCATCGGCATCGGCGTGGCCCCGGCGCAGCGCGCTGGCGGTTACCGGATCGGTGCCCGGCGCGCGCCCCAGGCCCAGGTCGATCCGGCCCGGGAACATCGCCTCCAGCACGCGGAACGTCTCGGCCACCTTCAGCGGACTGTGATTGGGCAGCATGATGCCGCCCGATCCCACGCGCAGCCGGGTGGTGGCGCCGGCGATCCGGCAGATCAGCAGTTCCGGCGCGGAGCACGCCAGCATGCCCGTGTTGTGGTGTTCCGCCAGCCAGTAGCGGTGGTAGCCCGCGGCCTCGGCCTGGCGCGCGAGGTCCACGCTGTTGGACAGGGCGTCGGTGGGCGTGTAGCCGGCGGGAATGGGGCTCAGGTCGAGGACGGACAGCTTCAGGGACATGGGAAGGGAGGACGGCCGTTAACGCATCAAGTGTGAACCCGACGGCGTTTTGCTGCAACCCAGCATGGCCGGCGGGGCGAGGGCGGCGCGGCCGGCGACGGACTCAGGCCCGCCGCGCCAGCACCAGCGTGCGCCAGGTCGAGACCAGGCCCGCCGCCGCGATCAGCATCATGCCGGCCCAGCCCAGCATGTCGGGATGGTCGTCCCAGAACACGTAGCCGAGCAGGACCGAGAACGGGATGGTGCTGTACTGGAGCACCGACGACAGGGCGGCCGACCCGCGGCTGAAGGCGCGCGTCATCGCGAACTGGCCCAGCAGCCCGCTGATGCCGACGCCCAGCAGCGTGAACCAGCCATAGAGCGAGGGCGGCTGCCAGCCGGTGACGGAGGTGGCGATGCCGCCGGTCAGGCAGGACGACAACGCGAAGAACAGCACGATGCGCCATTCGGGTTCGCCGGACTGGCCCAGCGAGCGCACCTGCATCACGGCGATCGCCGTCAGGCTGCCGGCGGCCAGGCCCAGCAGCGCCGCCAGCCATTGCGAATGGTCCAGAGTGGGGCGCAGGATCGCGATCACGCCGATGAAGCCGATGACGACCGCCAGGGTGCGCAGCCGGTCGGTCAGGTCGTGCTGGCGCCAGATCATCCAGCCGGCGATGAACAGCGGCGAGGTGTAGTTCAAGGTGATCGCGGTGGCCAGCGGCAGCCGGCCCATGGCGAAGAACGACAGCCAGATCGACCCGACCCCGGCGACGTTGCGCATGATGTGCAGCCGCCAGGTCGGCGGGATCACGATGCGCCGGGTGGCCCAGGCCCAGGCCAGGATGCCCGCCGCCGTGGGCAGTCCCCGGAACAGGATGATCTGCCCCAGGCTGGCCTGTTCGGAGGCGAATTTCACGAACATGGCCATGATCGCGAACATCAGCGAAGCGAAGAGCATCCAGAGGGCTTGCATGGAGGGCGGGCGGCGATGAGGTGGCCTCGATTGTAGCTTCTGGGGTAAACCCCAGTATTCGCCTTGAAATCATCGTCCCGGCTACCATATAGCCCCAACCGGGAAACGGGTATCGCCCCTCTTGCCGTTCTGCGGCGGCCGGAGGGAACTTCCGATGCCTGTTGCCGTCACATTCGGCGCCGCGCGGGGCGGTTCCCGGTGGCCGAGGGGAAAAACCACCCCCGGACAAGACATCAAAAGGTTTTCGGAGCTTCCTGCCCTCATGAAACGCATCGTGTTATTTCTGGCGACCAACATCGCGGTCATGCTGGTCCTGACGGCGACGCTGAGCATCCTCGGCGTCAACCGTTTCCTGACCGCGAACGGCCTGGACATCCAGGCGCTGGCCATCTTCTCGCTCGTCGTCGGTTTCACCGGCTCCATCATCTCGCTCCTCATGAGCAAGCCGATGGCCAAGTGGAGCACCGGCGCACGGGTCATCGATCCCAACGCGCCCAACGGCGCCGAGGAACAGTGGCTGGTGGACACCGTGCATCAACTGGCCGACCGCGCCGGCATCGGCCGCCCCGAGGTCGCCATCTACGAGGGCGAGCCCAATGCCTTTGCCACCGGCGCCTTCAAGAACGACGCGCTGGTCGCGGTATCCACCGGCCTCTTGCGGGGGATGACCGAGGAAGAAGTCAGCGCGGTGCTGGGGCACGAAGTGGCCCACATCGCCAACGGCGACATGGTGACTCTGACCCTGATCCAGGGCGTGGTCAACACCTTCGTGGTGTTCCTGGCGCGGGTCGTGGGCTACGTGGTCGACCAGATGGTGCTCAAGAACGAACGCAGCGGCGGCATCGGCTACTTCGCCACCGTCATCGTCTGTGAACTCGTGTTCGGCATCCTGGCCTCCATCATCGTCGCCTGGTTCTCGCGCCTGCGCGAATACCGTGCCGACGCCGGCTCGGCCTACCTGCTGGGCTCGCGCGAACCCATGATCCGCGCGCTGGCCCGCCTGGGCGGCATGGAGCCGGGCGACTTGCCCAAGAGCTTCGAGGCGTCCGGCATCGCTGGCGCCGCCAAGGGCTTCGGCGCCCTGTTCGCCTCCCACCCGCCCATCGAGCAGCGCATCCGCGCCCTGATGAACGCAAAAGGGTAGAGGTTAGCCCCCCCTACGCGCTGACGCGCGCCCCCCAGGGGGCGATGCGGGTGGACCGGCGGAGCCGGATCCACCGCATCCTGGGGTACCAAGCGGCTGGCGGGGTCTGGGGTTTTGGCTGGTTGCTGGTTGGAATGAGAAAACGGCTTCGCTTTTTTGGGCGAAGCCGTTTTTTGTCGCGTGCGCGTCAGCGCATGGGGACTTTACCGAGGGTTGTTCTTCACCCGCAGGTCGTTGCGGACGCTTTGGACGCCCTCGACGCCGCGGGCCACTTCCACGGCGCGGGAGGCTTCGGCCTGGGAGTTGACGAAGCCGGAGAGCTGGACGGTGCGGCGGAAGGTTTCGACGTTGACGTCGGCGGCGCTGACGTCCTTGGCCGAGACCAGGGCCGCCTTGACCTTGGCGGTAATGGCGGCGTCGCTGGCATATTCGCCCGCGGATTGATGGGTGCGGGTCGACGTGCAACCGCCCATGACCGTGGCGGTACCGATGATGCCGGCGACGAGCAGGGTACGAACGTTCATGATTTTTCTCCTTGGACGTGAATCATTTTCGGAACAGGCCGCTCAGCAGCGACAGGACCGCAAGCACGATGAAAATGAAGAACAATATCTTCGCGATCGACGCGGCACCGGCGGCAATGCCGCCGAAACCCAGAACCGCCGCGATGATGGCGATGACGAAAAATACGACTGCATAATGCAGCATGCTTTTCTCCCGTCTTTTTTTGCCTATGGCGAAAATCCGGCCGTATATGCATCCAAGCCTGAATTTCGATTTGAAAGTTACGCGCCGCCTCTATGGTTGACAAGGCGGCAGTGTGTGTATTTGTAATGGTGCGCATGCCGCCGGGGTACCGTGTATTTATTACAGATCAGTGGGCATTGCCTTCAAAATCGTCATGACCGGCCTGGGCCCGCCGCGATTGAAAAAAAGAAAAGCGCCCGTGAAGGGCGCTTTGATGGGCAGTCAGACAAAAGTTACGTCTTTACATATCTTCCGGCTCGTCCATGGCCTTCCGATACCATTCATGGAAGTGCTGCATGCCGTCTTCCATGGGGGATTGGTAGGGGCCGGCTTCGTTGGCACCGCGTTCCATTAATGCCTTGCGGCCGGCATCCATGCGTTCGGCAATCTCGTCGTCCTCGACCGCGGTTTCCATATAGGCCGCCTGCTGGGCCTCGACAAAATCGCGTTCGAAATGGACGATTTCCTCGGGATAATAAAACTCGACGATATTGACCGTTTCCTGCGGGCTCTTGGGATAGAGCGTCGACAATACCAGCGTGTGCGGATACAGCTCGATCATGTGGGTCGGGAAATGCGTGACCCAGATCGCCCCGAATTCGGGCGCGCTGCCGTTGCGGTAGGCCAAGAGGGCGTCGTGCCAGCGCTGGTAGACGCCCGAGCCGGGATGCGCCAGCGCATTGTGCACGCCCACCCGCTGCAGGCTGTAGTAGTCGCCGAATTCCCAGCTCAGGTCGTCGCATGTGACGAAGCGGCCCAGGCCGGGGTGGAACGGGCCGACGTGGTAGTCCTCGAGATAGACCTCGATGAACGTCTTCCAGTTGTAGTTGCACTGGTGCACCTGCACCCGGTCCAGGACGTAGTCGCTGAAGTCGAATTCGGGCCTGCCGTCCAGCGCGGCAAGCTCGGCGGCGATCTGGCGGCCGCCGGCGCGGGGCGACTCGAACAGCGAGCCGTTCCATTCCTGCAGCGGGAAACGCTGCAGGTCCAGGCCCGGCGTTTCGCTGAACAGCGGGGCGCCGATCAGCTTGCCGCGGGCATCGTAGGTCCAGCGGTGCAGCGGGCAGACGATGTTGCCCGGGCGCCCCAGGTTGCCGCTGCAATGCGCGGCCTGCCGTTCGCCGCCGGCCGGGTGCTTGCCCAGCATCAGCGCCTGCCGGTGACGGCATACGTTGGACAGCAGTTCGACGCCGGTCTGGTTGCGCACCAGCACCCGGCCGTCGTTTTCCTGTATCAGGGTACGGTAGTCCCCGACTTCGGGGACGCCTTTCTGGTGCCCCACATAAATCGGGGCCTGGCCAAAGATGTTCTGCATTTCGCGCGCGAAGCGCGCTTCATCGAAATAGGCACTGACTGGGAGCTGCGCTCGGCTCGCCGCCACGTGTGCCACGCGACCGATATCGGTCATGACTTCCCTCCGCGAGAGTTGTGAAGCCAGTCCCCCTCGCTGCGAAACCACCCCTTACGCGACCTGGAGCGGTGTTTGGACTTCGCAGATGGTGCTGGCGCGAAGAAAATGATCTGCCCGATCAAGCCCGCTATTGTACCCCGGACGGCCGTAGAAGTCCCCGCCGCCGCGCCGGCCCGACCCGGCCGGTGGCGGGGGCGGTATCCCGTCATCCCGTACAATTCCGGGTTCGATGCCGTGACGAGATCCAGGAGGCTTGATTGGCCGACAAATTCGTGAATGTCCACCCTGCGCAGGGCGACGCCCCCGAGCAGGCCCTGCCTCAGGACTTCGAGGCCGCGCTGGGCGAGCTCGAGGCGCTGGTGGCGATGATGGAGGATGGTTCCATGCCGCTGGAGTCCTCGCTGGCCGCCTATCGCCGCGGCGTCGACCTCGTGCGGGTCTGCCAGGACAGGCTGGCGCGCGCCGAGCAGCAGGTCAAGGTCCTCGAGGGAGAATTGCTGCGCCCGTTCGAAGAGGCCGGGGACTGACTTGATGGCTGGCAGTCGCGAAGATTTTTCCGTCTGGATGGCGGCGTGCGGGGTGCGCGCCGAACAGGCGCTTGCGCGTTTGTTGCCTGCCCAGGATACCGATCCGCGCGCGTTGCACGACGCCATGCGCTATGCGGTGCTGGGCGGCGGCAAGCGCGTACGCCCCATGTTGACCTATGCCGCGGGCGAGGCCTGCGCGGCATCCGGCGCCGGGAGCGACGCGGCGCTGGACGCCGCCGCCGCCGCGGTCGAGCTGATCCATGCCTATTCGCTGGTGCATGACGACATGCCGTGCATGGACGACGATGTCCTGCGCCGCGGCCGCCCGACCGTGCACGTGGAATTCGGCCAGGCCACGGCGCTGCTGGTGGGGGACGCCCTGCAGGCCCTGGCCTTCGAGGCCCTGGCGGGCATGCCGATTGCCCCCGGCCTGACCGTGCAGGCGGTGCAGGTGCTCGCGGCGGCGGCCGGCAGCCTGGGAATGGCTGGCGGCCAGGCCATCGACCTGGCCAGCGTCGGCAAGCCTCTCGACCGGAACGAACTGGAGGCCATGCATCGGCTCAAGACCGGTGCGCTGCTGCGTGCCAGCGCCGCGCTGGGCGGCATCGTGGCGGGGGCGAGTTCGGTCCAGCGCGCGGCGCTCGACGGCTACGCGCAAGCCGTGGGACTGGCGTTCCAGGTGGTCGACGACATCCTCGACGTCACCGCCGACTCGGCCAGCCTGGGCAAGACCGCCGGCAAGGACGCGGCCGCCGACAAGCCCACCTATGTATCCATACTGGGCCTGGACGAGGCCCGGACCCTGGCGGAGCAACTGCGCCAAGCCGCGCACGAGGCCATCGCTCCGCTGGGCGCGGGCGGTGCGCGCCTGGCCGCGCTGGCCGATTTCATCGTGCTGCGCGATCGCTGAACGGAGACTCCGAAACATGCCCACCGATATGCTCGACCGCATCGAATCTCCGGCCGACCTGAAAAAACTGGACCGCTGCCAACTCTCGGCGCTGGCCGACGAGTTGCGTGCCTTCGTGCTGGAGTCGGTATCCCGCACCGGCGGCCACCTGTCTTCCAACCTGGGCACGGTCGAACTGACCCTGGCGCTGCACTACGTCTTCGATACGCCCGACGATCGCATCGTCTGGGACGTGGGGCACCAGACCTATCCGCACAAGATCCTGACGGGTCGGCGCGCCGGCATGGCGACCCTGCGGCAGCAGGGCGGCATCTCCGGCTTTCCCCGGCGCAGCGAGTCCGAGTACGACGCCTTCGGCACCGCCCATTCTTCCACCTCCATCTCGGCCGCGCTGGGCATGGCCGTGGCGGCGCGCAACGCCGGCATCGAGCGCAAGCACATCGCCGTGATCGGCGACGGCGCGATGTCGGCCGGCATGGCCTTCGAGGCCTTGAACAACGGCGGCGTCCTGCCCGACGTCGACCTGCTGGTGATCCTGAACGACAACGACATGTCGATCTCGCCGCCGGTCGGCGCGCTGAACCGCTATCTCGCGCGCCTGATGTCGGGCAGGTTCTACGCCGCCGCGCGCAACGTGGGCAAGGCCGTGCTGTCGCACGTGCCGCCCGTGTTCGAACTGGCCCGGCGCATCGAGGAGCACGCCAAGGGCATGGTCACGCCCGCCACGATGTTCGAGGAACTGGGCTTCAACTATGTCGGCCCCATCGACGGACACGATCTGGATTCGCTGATTCCCACGCTGCAGAACATGCGCAAGCTCTCCGGGCCGCGCTTCCTGCACGTCGTCACTCGCAAGGGGCAGGGGTACAAGCTGGCCGAGGCCGATCCCGTCCTGTACCACGGACCGGGCAAGTTCGACCCCGCCGTGGGCATCAGCAAGCCGTCCACGCCGCCCAGGAAGACGTTCACCCAGGTGTTCGGCGACTGGCTGTGCGACATGGCGGCCGAGGACACGCGCCTGATCGGCATCACGCCGGCCATGCGCGAGGGCAGCGGTCTCGTCGAGTTCGAGCGGCGCTTTCCGGAGCGCTATTTCGACGTCGGCATCGCCGAACAGCATGCCGTGACCTTCGCCGGCGGCCTGGCCTGCGAGGGGCTCAAGCCGGTGGTGGCCATCTACTCCACCTTCCTGCAGCGAGGCTATGACCAGTTGATCCACGACGTCGCGCTCCAGGACCTGGACGTGACCTTCGCGCTCGATCGAGCCGGCCTCGTGGGCGCGGATGGCGCGACGCACGCCGGCAACTACGACATCGCCTTCGTGCGCTGCATTCCCAACATGGTGGTGGCAACCCCTTCGGACGAGGCCGAATGCAGGCTGTTGCTATCGACCTGTTATCGGCATCCGGGGCCCGCCACGGTCCGATATCCGCGCGGCGCGGGGGCCGGCGCGACGCCGGCGGCCAGCCTGGACACCGTGCCCCTGGGCAAGGGCGTCGTGCGGCGCCAGAGCGGCCGCGCGCAGCCCGGCGACAAGGCCGGCATTGCGATACTCGCGTTCGGCACGCTGGCCATCCCCGCGTTGCGGGCGGGGCAGGCGCTGGATGCGACGGTGGTGGACATGCGCTTCGTCAAGCCCATCGACCGCGAACTCATACTCGACCTGGCGTCGCGGCATGCCGCGCTGGTCACGGTGGAAGAGGGCAGCATCATGGGAGGCGCGGGCAGCGCCGTTTGCGAGGTGCTGAACGAGGCTGGCACGACCGTGCCCGTGATGCAGCTCGGCCTGCCCGATCGTTTCATCGACCATGGCGAGCAGGGCGCGCTGCTGGCGGGGCTGGGGCTCGACGCGGCGGGCATCGAGCGTTCGGTGCGCGAGCGTTTTCCCGATCAGGTGAGTTGATCCCCCGAACGCGGGAAGCGCGCGCTTCCCGCGTCGGGCGCGGCCCGCATGACCGAGGGTTAGCCCCGTATGTGTGTCGCCCTCCGACAGGCGCAGAATTACTTTTGCTGAAGCGCTTTGCGAAGCGTTGCAATCGCGTCCAGTAAAAGTGATGTAAAAGCGGTAGATATAACGCGCTGTCGTGGGGAGTATGCGTCAATGCCCGCACCTCTGAGATCCCCCAATCCGTCGGCGTCCTTGACGACGCTGCGCGAGATCCTCGGCTACAACGTACGAGCGTTCCGGGTCGCGCAGAAGATGTCGCAGGAGCAGCTCGGGTTTGCCGCCCATCTCGACCGGACCTTTGTCAGTCAGGTCGAGCGGGCGCGCGTCAACATCTCGGTCGACAACATCGAGAAACTGGCCAAGGCGCTCGAACTCGACCCCGCCATGCTGTTCAAACGCCCCGTGCTCTGAGTCCCGGCGGGGCGTTCATGATCGTTCCGCGAGCCGGGCCGTTCAGTCCCTGAAGTTCTCGAAGCCCAGAGGCAGGTCGGTCACGTCCTTCTTCAGCAGCGCGATGGCGCTTTGCAGGTCGTCGCGCTTGGCGCCCTGCACGCGCACGGTGTCGCCCTGGATGCTGGACTGGACCTTCATCTTGCTGTTCTTGATCAGGGCCACGATCTTCTTGGCCGCGTCCAGGGGCACGCCGTTGCGCACGGTCAGGACCTGCTTGACCTTGTCGCCGCCTATCTTCTCGACCTTGCCCTGGTCGAGGAAACGCACGTCCACGCTGCGCTTGGTCATCTTGTTCAACAGCACGTCCCGCACCTGGTTCAGCTGGAAATCGCTGTCGGCATAGGCCGTGAGTTCCTTGTCGGTCTGTTCGACGCGGGCATCCGAGCCCTTGAAGTCGAAGCGGGTGGAGATTTCCTTGTTGGCCTGTTCGACGGCATTGCGCAGTTCGACCAGGTTGGGCTTGCAGACGACATCGAATGTAGGCATGAGTGAGCTCCTTGCGTGCGGCTTGCGGCCTGTCTTGGAATAGGGGAATTGTAGTCAAGTAAGATGGCGGGGCCGCGGGAAATCCCTCCCGCCGCATTCGTTCGTCCTGCCTGGTGTCCAGATTGGCTGTCGCTCCCGATTCCAGCGCTCGCGCGGGCCTCGTGCCCGGTGCCTGCGATCTTTCGTCTCTCAACACCCTGGGGCTGGCCAGTTCGGCGCCGGCCTGCGTCACGCTGCGCAGCCGCGACGAGCTGCCGGCGCTGGCCTGCCTGGCGCGTTCCGACGGTGCGGGGCTCCTGGTGCTGGGCGGCGGCAGCAACCTGGTTCTGCCGCCCCGGGTGCGCGGCCTGGTGGCGCGGATGGCGCTGCGCGGTATCCGGCTGTTGGCCCAGGACGACGAGTCCCGCGTGGTCGAAGCCGCGGCGGGCGAAATCTGGCACGACTTCGTTACCTATTGTGTCGAACAGGGCTGGGGCGGGCTGGAAAACCTCGCGCTCATTCCCGGCACGGTCGGCGCGGCGCCGGTGCAGAACATAGGTGCCTATGGTGTCGAACTGCGCGACCGCTTCGCGGGCCTGACGGCTTACGACCTGCTGCGCGACGCCTGGACGGAGATGGACGCGGCGCAATGCGCCTTCGCCTATCGGGACAGCGTCTTCAAGCGCGAACCCGGACGTTGGGTCATCACCGCCGTGCGGTTGCGACTGCCCCGGCAATGGACGCCCGTGCTGGACTATCCCGATCTGCGGCGGCACGAGAGCCTGGCGGGCTCGCCTACGGCACGCGACGTATTCGAGGCGGTCTGTGCGATCCGGCGCGCGAAGCTGCCGGACCCGGCCGTGCTGGGCAATGCCGGCAGTTTTTTCAAGAATCCAGTGGTGCCGGCCGCGCAATACGAGCGGCTGCATACCCGCTTTCCCGGCCTGGTGGCGTATCCGCAAGAGGACGGCGGCTACAAGCTGGCCGCGGGGTGGCTGATCGACCAATGCGGCTGGAAGGGGCGCCGCATGGGGCCGGTGGGGGTGCACGAGCGCCAGGCGCTGGTGCTGGTCAATCATGGGGGCGCGCAATCGGGCGACGTGCTTGCGCTGGCGCGGGCCGTGCAGCACGACGTGCGCGAACGCTACGGCCTGGAACTGGAGATCGAGCCGGTCGTGGTGCCGGGTATCGATCCCTAGGCCGCTTCCTGCAGTGCCGCGTGCTGCCGCACGAAGCGCAGCAGCAGCTCGCGGGCCTCGGGGGCGGGGCGCAGCCGGGCGTTCAGCGCCTGGACGTCGAAGCCTTCCTCGCCCAGCCTGGGGCCGAAGTGCGCGAGGTAGGTCCCCATGATGCGGGGGCAGAACTCGGGATGGTACTGGCTGGAAATCACGCGATCGCCGTATTGCACGATCTGGTGCGCGTCGTGTTCCGAGCGTGCCAGCACGGTGGCGCCGGCCGGCAGCTCCATCACGCTTTGCTGGTGGATCAGGTGCGCGGGAAAGCGCGAGGGCAGTCCCGCGAGCAGGGGAACGTCGCTGGCGGCAGGCAGCAGTTCGACCGTTTGCGTGCCCACCTCGCGGCCGCGGGGATGAAAGTCGACCCTGCCGCCCAGCGCATGGGCCAGCAACTGGTGTCCGTAGCAGATGCCCAGGATGGGCAGGCCCTGGTCCACCGCGCGCCGTATCCAGGCGGCCGTGCGTTCGCTCCAGTCGGCCAGGTCGGTGACCATGGCGGGCGAGCCGGTGATGATGGCGGCGCGATAGCTGGAGGGCGGCCGCAGCTCGGCCCCCTGGTGCACGGCCACGACTTCCACGTCGCCGGCGCGCAGCCCGGCCGCTTCGCGGATCATGCAACTGAAGGTGCCGTGCCGGTTGGACACCGGTTCGGGCGGGAGCCCGGTCTGGATGATGACTAGGGGCGGATGGGCGTTCTCGTTCATGGCGCTCGAAAAACAAATCGGCGGCCCGAGGGCCGCCGACGGCGGGTCAACGCCAGCCCGTCTCCGGGCTGGTGGTAGGCACAGGTTCGGACGGTTGGCTCATCCGCGCTTGCGACGGGCGTTTTCCGCGATGCGCATGCGCAGGGCGTTCAGCTTGATGAAGCCGCCGGCATCGGCCTGGTCATAGGCGCCGCCGTCGTCGTCGAAGGTCGCGATGGTCTGGTCGAACAGCGTGTTCTTCGAATCGCGGGCGACGGTGTAGACGTTGCCCTTGTACAGCTTCAGGCGCACCCATCCGTTCACGGCCTGCTGGGTGTGGTCGATCAGCACCTGCAGCGCCTTGCGCTCGGGGCTCCACCAGTAGCCGTTGTAGATCAGGCTGGCGTAGCGCGGCATCAGGTCGTCCTTGAGGTGGGCGACTTCGCGGTCCAGCGTGATGGATTCCATCGCGCGGTGGGCGCGCAGCATGATCGTGCCCCCCGGGGTCTCGTAGCAGCCGCGCGACTTCATGCCGACGTAGCGGTTTTCCACCAGGTCCAGGCGTCCGATGCCGTGCTTGCCGCCCAGCTTGTTCAGCTCGGTCAGCACTTCGGCGGGCGTCATGCGCTTGCCGTTCAGGGCGACGATGTCGCCGTGCTCGAACTCGACGTCGAGGTATTCGGGGGCGTCGGGCGCGGCTTCAGGCGCCACGGTCCAGCGCCACATGGATTCCTCGGCCTCGGCCTTCGGGTCTTCCAGGTGACGGCCTTCGTAGCTGATGTGCAGCAGGTTCGCGTCCATCGAGTAGGGCGCGCCGCCCTGCTTGTGCTTCATTTCGATGGGGATGCCGGCTTTTTCGGCGTAGGCCAGCAGCTTCTCGCGCGAGAGCAGGTCCCACTCGCGCCACGGGGCGACGACCTTGATGCCCGGCTCCAGCGCGTAGTAGCCCAGTTCGAAGCGGACCTGGTCGTTGCCCTTGCCGGTGGCGCCGTGGGAGACGGCGTCGGCCTTGACCGCGCGCGCGATCTCGATCTGGCGCTTGGCGATCAGCGGGCGGGCGATGGAGGTGCCCAGCAGGTACTCGCCTTCGTAGATGGTGTTGGCGCGGAACATCGGGAAGACGAAGTCGCGGACGAATTCCTCGCGCAGGTCGTCGATGTAGATGTGTTCCGGCTTGATGCCGAACTTCAGGGCCTTGGCGCGTGCCGGCTCGAGCTCTTCACCTTGGCCGATGTCGGCGGTGAAGGTGACGATTTCGCACTGATACGTGTCCTGGAGCCATTTCAGGATCACGGATGTGTCAAGACCGCCCGAGTAGGCAAGTACGACCTTCTTTACTTCGCTCATTGATGTTCCCAGGGCATGGACGGCCCGCGCTTGGGCGGTGCAGCTTTCTGGCCGGTCAGGTCACCGGGATATGGGGGCGCACCCAAGGGGCGCTCCGTGCCATATGCGCGGGATCGTGCAATCGCCCCCCGGCCTCACAAGGGCGATCCGGGATTGTACCACCCCCTACCCGCTTCGCGGGCCCCCTCCAGGGGGCGGCGCTGGCGGACCGGCAAAGCCGGATCCGCGGCGCCCTCGGTCTAGTACTTGTTTCTTGGTACGCCACGCCGTTGCTGCCGCTGGCAGCCAGCGAAGCATAGGACGCCAACCCAGGATAAAGGCCCCAGACCCAGGATGCGGTGGATCCGGCTCCGCCGGTCCACCCGCATCGCCCCCTTGAGGGGGCCCGCGTCAGCGGGTAGGGGGTGGGCTTCCCTTATAGTTTGCCCAGAAGCAGAAATTCCATCAGGGCTTTCTGGACGTGCATGCGGTTTTCGGCTTCGTCCCACACCACGCTCTGGGGGCCGTCGATGACTTCGGCGGTGACTTCCTCGCCGCGGTGGGCAGGCAGGCAGTGCATGAAGACCGCGCCGGGGTCGGCCACGGCCATCATGTCGCTGTCGACGCACCAGTCGGCGAAGGCGGCGCGGCGCTCCTCGTTCTCGGCTTCGAAGCCCATGCTGGTCCAGACGTCGGTGGTGACCAGGTGCGCGCCCTTGCAGGCTTCCATGGGGTCGGCGAACTGCTTGAGCCGCTCGGCGTCGACGACGCCCGCGCGTTCGGGCTCGAGCTCGTATCCGGGCGGGGTCGAGACGTGGAGGTTGAAATCCAGCAGCTCGGCGGCCTGCAGCCAGGTGTTGCACATGTTGTTGGAGTCGCCCACCCAGGCCACGGTCTTGCCCTGGATCGAGCCGCAATGCTCGATGTAGGTGAAGATGTCGGCCAGGATCTGGCAGGGGTGGAACTCGTTGGTCAGGCCGTTGATGACCGGCACGCGCGAGTAGGCGGCGAAACGCTCGATCTTGGTCTGCTCGAAGGTGCGGATCATGACCAGGTCGACCATGCGGGAGATGACCTGGGCGGAGTCCTCGACCGGCTCGGAGCGGCCGAGCTGGGAGTCGCCCGTGGTCAGGTGGATGACCGAGCCGCCCATTTGGTACATGCCGGCTTCGAACGACACGCGGGTGCGGGTGCTGGCTTTCTCGAACACCATGGCGAGGGTGCGGTCGCTCAGGGTGAAGTGCGGTTCGTAGTTCTTGAACTTGCGCTTGATCAGCGCGGCGCGGCTGAATAGATATTCGATTTCCTCGCGCGTGAAGTCGTTGAACTGGAGGAAATGGCGCAGCGGAGGAGAGGTCTTCGGGTTTTGCTGGAGATTTGCGTTCATACGACGCCTCTGACAGGGAGTTGCCGAATCGGCGGGCGGTGCCGTGGCGCCGCGGGCCATCGACTCATCGGCTCGTTTCGCGGAAAGGGTCAATGATACCCGAGGCATTGTTACAGGCGGCGGGGGCGGTGTCGGCCGCGCCAGGATTGTGCGCGATCGCGTCGGCGACCTGGTCCGCGTGGAGCCGGAAGCGGTCGTGCCGCGCTGCCCGCCGTTGAGCATGCGGGTGGAGGGCGAGGGGGACGATACGCTACAATGGCGAGCTTCCCTGGCGGGGCGTGCACCCGCCCGCTGCGAGCCTGGCGGGACCCTATCGGGCCTTGCCGGGTCCGCGTCGAGCCCCGCCGTCGCGCGGGGCGGCCCGGTCGGCGCATGCAACGCCGGTGTGCAACAGACCGGGCTCAGGATCCATCGGGTTCACGAGACCCCTCACCGCGGACTCCTTCCGCAGACAACGACGATGGCTGAAAGCGTCAGGCAGTTCATTATCCAGGGTATCACTTCCAATGGCAGCAAGTTCCGCCCCAGCGATTGGGCCGAACGCCTGGCCGGCGTGATGTCGCCTTTTCGGCCCAAGGGGAGCGTGGCGAGTCCTTTCACCTATTCGCCCTATGTCGTGCCCACCTTCATCGACGGCGTCAAGTGCGTGGTGGTCGACGAACGGCTGCGGGCGCTCGAGCCCCTGGCCTGGCAGTTCGTGAACGATTTCGCGCGCGACAACGATTTGCGCACGGTCGAGGCCTGCCTGATTCCCGACGCCCAGGGCAAGCCCCGGCAGCCCTGAGGGGCGGCGGGGCGTCTCCCTGCGCGAGCGGGGTATCTGCTTGCGATATGTATGGACGAACGAACGCCAGCCTGGCAGGAGGATATCCTGCCAGGCTGGCGTCTTGCGCGCGCGGCGCCGGGCCGCGCAGCGGAGTCAGATCAGGCCAGGGCCTTGACGGCGGCGGCCAGGCGGCTCTTGTGGCGAGCGGCCTTGTTCTTGTGAATGATCTTCTTGTCCGCGACGCGGTCGATGACGCTGGTGGCTTTCTGCAGCACTTCCGTGGCGGCGGCCTTGTCGCCGGCTTCCACGGCCTGGCGCACGCGCTTGATGGACGTGCGCAGCATCGAACGCAGGCTGGAGTTGTGCTTGTTGCGGACCACTGCTTGGCGGGCGCGCTTGCGTGCTTGGGCGGTATTAGCCATGAAAATTCCGTATCTGGTAGGGCGAAGTCACGACTTGCTATATGTGCTATACGCGGCGGCAGGAGCTTCGCAAAGCCAAAGACTATAGCCCCAAATGGCCGTAAAATCAAATGCTTCGTGGCGAAGTCCCCGCAAAACCACGAGCAAGGCAACCATACTCGCGCGGCGCGCCGCGTACAAGACAAGGTCATCCATGAATTTGCTGCGCGCCGCGGCCACGATCAGTAGTTATACCCTGTTGTCCCGCATCACCGGCCTCGTGCGCGACGTGCTGATCGCCCGGGCGTTCGGCGCGGGCAGCCTGACCGACGCGTTCTGGGTCGCCTTCCGCATTCCCAACCTGCTGCGGCGGCTGTTCGCCGAGGGAGCGTTCTCGCAGGCTTTCGTGCCGATCCTGGGCGAGGTCCGGAACCGCCATGCGCCCGAGGACACCCGCCGCCTCCTGGATCACGTGGCATCGCTGCTGACCTTCGCGCTGATGGCGGTGACGGCAGTGGGCGTGATCGCCGCGCCCTGGGTGGTCAGCGCAATGGGCAGCGGGCTGCGGGGCGCGGAGCGCGCGGCCGACTTCCAGGCGGCGGTCTGGATGACCCGCGTCATGTTCCCCTACATATTGTGCATGTCGCTGGTGGCCTTTGCCTCGGGCGTGCTCAATACCTGGCGGCATTTCGGCGTGCCGGCGTTCACCCCGGTGCTGCTGAACCTGTCGATGATCGCCGCCAGCCTCTGGCTCGCGCCGCATCTGGACGTCCCCCTCTATGCCCTGGCGCTGGGGGTGATGGCCGGCGGCGTGGCGCAGCTGGCGATGCAGTTCGCCGCCCTGGCGCGGCTGGGCCTGTGTCCCCGCATCGGCACGGGGCTGCGCGCGGCCTGGGCGGACCCTTATGTGCGGCGCATCCTGAGACAGATGCTGCCGGCCATCGTGGGTGTCTCGGTGGCCCAGGTGTCGCTGCTGATCAACACCAACATCGCCACCTGGCTGGCCCCGGGCAGCGTCACCTGGCTGTCCTTCGCCGACCGGCTGATGGAGTTCCCCACCGCGCTGCTGGGCATCGCGCTCAGCACCGTGCTGCTGCCCAACCTGTCGCAGGCGCATGCCGCCGGCCATGCCGAGGAATACAGCGCGTTGCTGGACTGGGGGTTGCGCCTGACGCTGCTGCTGGGCCTGCCCGCCTGCCTGGGCATGGCGCTGATGTCCAAGGCCCTGGTCAGCACGCTGTTCCACTACGGCGCCTTCACCGCCGCCGACGTCGCCCAGACCCGCATGGCGGTGGTAGCCTACGCGGTGGGCCTGATCGGACTCCTGTCCGTGAAAATCCTGGCGCCCGGTTTCTACGCCAGGCAAGATATCCGTACGCCGGTCAAGATCGCGCTGGTGGTGCTGGTGGCCACGCAGTGCCTGAACCTGGTGTTCGTGCCGTGGCTGCATCACGCCGGGCTCGCGCTGTCCATCGGGCTGGGCGCCTGCATCAATGCGCTCGCTCTTCTTGCGGGCCTGCGCCGGCGCGGCGTCTATCGGCCGGCGGCCGGGTGGGGCGGTTTCCTGGCGCGGGTGGCGGTGGCGCTGGCGGCCATGGGCGCCGCATTGTGGCTGGCCGAACAGCGTGTGGACTGGCTGGGCCTGCAGGCTCACGCCTGGCTGCGTGTGGCCCTGCTGCTGGGCGCGGTGGCCGGCGCCGCCGTGATCTATTTCGGCGCGCTGTTCGCGCTGGGTTTCCGGCTGCGCGATTTCCGGCGCCGCGCGGCTCCGCCCAGGGAATAGGAAGCGCCGGCAACCGGGAGCACCGAAGCGATGCCTGACGCGCCGATCAACCGCACGAGCGAATTCCTTCCGCATACCGCGTTCTGGATCCGCGATCAGGCCACCGCGGTCGGGCAGCCGCCGCTGCACAAGCACGAGTACTTCCAGGTCTACGTGAACCTGGCGGGCCGCACCGAGCACGTGCTGGGCGCGACAGTGCGGCCCATCCTGCCGGGCACGCTCAGCTTCATCATGCCGCTGCGCGTGCATTGCATCCGGCATGTCGAGCCGGCCGAATTCTTCGTCATCAACTTCCGCCGCGATTTCCTGCGGCCGGAGTCGCGCATCGACCTGCTGGAGCTGGAGGATGTCTCCGTCGACGAGATGCCCGAACTCGCGCCCTTCCTGTATCAGGAACACCTGGATTTCGAACTCGGCGCCGACGAACTGGCCGAGGTGCGCCGCTTGTGCCTGCGCATGCAGGCCGAGCACGACCGGGGTGGCTTCTATGCCATCGAATTCATCCGCGCCGACCTGTTCCGCCTGATCGGCCTGGTGTGCCGCCGGTACCAGGACGACCTCCAGGCACTGGCCCGAACCTCGATGCTCCAGGGCAGCCGCCGCGCATCGCTGGCCCGCGTGAGCCGCTTCATGCGCGAGCACCTGTCCGAGCCCATCACGCTGGCGGACGCGGCGGCCGCCGCCTACCTGTCGACCCACTATCTTGCGCATCTGCTCAAGCGGGAGACCGGCCGCACCTTCACCGAGATCCTGGCCGACCAGCGCATGGACCTCGCGTGCCGGATGTTGACGGGATCGTCGCGGCCGATCGCCGAGATCGCGGCCAGCGTGGGCTTTCCCGACGAGGCCTACTTCGCCCGGCGTTTCCGGCAGCTGCGCGGCGTGACGCCCAGCGCCTATCGCGGCCAGGCCGCGGGCCGCGATAGCCCGGCCGAACGGGGCGAGGCCTGGCAGGCGCCGTCCTGATTTTGTCCAAATAGTCGCCAATCCCGTCCATGGCCGGCGGCGGCCGCGCTTCCTATACTTTTTCGCATGCGCGGGGCGTGCGGGGCATGCCGTCCGCGCCACCGGAAAAGGGAGGGCGCCATGTATCGACCGTTACGCCGGCTGGGACTTGCCGCATGCCTGTGGGCAAGCGCGATGGGAGCGGCCGCCGCGGCCGAGGCGGACTACCCGTCCCGTGCGGTCCGCATGGTGGTGCCCTATGTCGTGGGCGGCAGCACCGACCTGCTGGGCCGCCAACTGGCGCAGCGGCTGGGCGCCGCGCTGGGCCAGCAGGTCTTCGTCGAGAACCAGGGCGGCGCCGGCAGCACGATAGGCACGGCCACGGTGGCGCGGGCGCAGCCCGACGGCTACACCATAGGACTGCTGGATACGGCCTTCGCCATCAATCCCAGCCTGTACGCCAACCTGCCCTACGACAGCCTGAAGGATTTCGATTTCCTGTCGGTGGTCGCCACCGCGACCGGCGTGCTGGTGGTCAACAGCAAGCGCATCAAGGCGCGGACGGTGCGGGAACTGGTGGCCGAGGCCAAGGCCAGGCCCGACCAGCTCAGCTTCGCGTCCGCCGGCGCGGGCACCGTCGTCCACCTCCATGGCGAGACCTTCAAGACCGCCGCCGGGATCAAGCTGCTGCACGTCCCCTACAAGGGTGCGGGGCCGGCGATCGCGGACCTCCTGGGAGGGCAGGTGGACATGATGTTCAACCTGCCGGCGCTGGTCGTGCAGCAGGTCAAGAGCGGCGTGCTGGCTCCGATCGCGGTGACCGGCGACAAGCGTTCGCCGCTGTTCCCCGACACCGCGTCCTTCGCCGAGGCGGGCTATCCGGGCGTCGATGCCGTGTCGCTGTGGGTGGTGGCCGCGCCCAAGGGCCTGCCCGCCGCCGTCCACGACAAGCTGGTGGCCGCCATCGAACAGGCCATGGCGGGGCCGGACATGCAGGCCAAGCTGGCCGAGAGTTCGTTCGAGCGCACCGTCGTGCCGTATCCGCGCAGCGTGGATTTCGTGCGCGAGCAGATGGCCAAGTTCGCCGCCGCGGTGAAGGCTTCCGGCGCGACGGTGAACTGATGCGCATCGTCGACGTCATCGAGAAGACGGTCGCGCTGGAGTCGCGCCTGTCCAACGCCCGCTCCGATTTCAGCCAGATGACCGCCACCGTGGTGGCGGTGGTCTCGGACGTGATCCGCGACGGGCGGCCGCTGGTGGGATTCGCGTTCAACTCCTTCGGCCGCTATGCCTGCGGCGAGCAGATCCGCGACCGGATCGCGCCGCGCATCCTGGGGGCCGATCCCGACAGCCTGCTGGATGCGACGGGACGCAACTTCGATCCGGCGGCGATCCTGGCCTGCGGGCAGCGGCGGGAGCGGCGCGGCGGCTACGCGGAACGCGCCATTCCCATGGGCACGGTGGACGTGGCCGTATGGGACCTGGTGGCCAAGGTCGAGGACAAGCCGCTGCACGCCGTGCTGGCCGAGCGCCACGGCGGCGGGCGGGCACGGACGCATGCCCCGGTGTATGTCGGTGGCGGCTGGTATTTCCCGGGCCAGACCGCGCGCGACCTGAAGGACGAGATGATCCGTTACCGCGACGCCGGCTACCGGATGGTGAAGATGAAGATAGGCGGTTTGTCCGTGGACGAGGACTGCCGGCGCATCGAGGCGGTGCTGAGCGAGATGGGCGACGGCCGGGCCCTGGCCGTGGACGCGAGCTGCGCGTTCGGCCGCGACACCGCGCTGGACTATGCCCGGGCCATCGCGCCCTACGGCCTGCGCTGGTTTGAAGAGCCCTGCGATTTCCTGGAGTACGACATCTATGCCGAACTGGCCCGCGCCTACGAGGGGCCCCTGGCCACCGGCGAGAACATGGCCTGCGGCAAGGAGCTGGACCATTTCCTGTCCTACGCGGGCTTTCGTCCGGATCGCGACATCATCCAGCTCGATCCTCCGCTGTCCTTCGGCATCACCGAATACCTGAACGTGCTGGAGGTGGCCGGCAGGCACGGCTTCGCCCGTTCCGCGATGTATCCGCACGGCGGCAACCTGATGTGCCTGCACCTGGTCGGCGGCCTGGGGCTGGGAGGATGCGAGTCCTACCCGGACACGTTCGGGATCTTCAGCGGCTTCGGCGAGGAAGTCGCCATCGCAGACGGGCAGGCCATCCTGCCGCAGTCGCCGGGCATCGGCTTCGAGCGCCAGCCCGGCCTGTACGCCGTGATGAAGGACATGGCGGGACGTTGACACAAGAAAGGAGCAAGGATGAAGATCGGACGCATGGCCACCGTGGCCGGAGCGCACGTGTGCGCGATCGAGGGAGATCGCGTCGTCGACCTGGCGCTGGCCGCCTGCGCGGCGGACCGAGAATGGATGGCGCCGTTGTTTCGCGACCTGCGGCTGTTCCTGGCAGCGGGCGACATGGCCCGCGAGGCGGCCGCCGGCCTGGCCGCGTCCGGGCCGGCCGTCCCGCTGGAGTCGGTGCGCCTCCTGGCGCCCATCGAGGCGGGATCGAAGATCCTCGCGCACGTCGTCAACTACTTCGACCATGGCGCCGAGGGCAAGCTGACGCCGCCCGAGCAGCCTTTCTTCTTCACCAAGCTGCCCGGCACGGTGGTGGCTCCCGGCGACCCCATCGGCGGCCACGACTTCTCGAGCAAGATGGACTACGAGGCGGAACTGGCGGTCGTGATCGGCAGGGAAGGGCGCGACATCGCCGAAGAGGACGCCTACGACCACGTGGCGGGCTACACCGTCTGCAATGACGTGAGCTACCGCGAGCTGCAGGCCAACGAGGCGGCGCCGACGCTGACCGGCCGCTACGGACAGAACTGGCTGCAGGGCAAGAGCCTGGACCGCTCCTGCCCGCTGGGGCCGGCCATCGCGCTGGCGCGGGACATTCCCCGGCCGTATCCGCTGCGCATCATGTGCCGGGTCAACGGCGAGACCCGCCAGGATGCGTCCACCGAGCAGATGATCTTCAAGATCCCGGCGCTGGTCGCGCACATTTCGCGTGCGATGACCCTGCGGCCGGGCGACGTCATCGCCACCGGCACGCCCGCGGGCTGTGGCGTGGCCGACGGCCGCTACCTGCGGCCGGGCGATGTCGTCGAATGCGAGATCGAGAGGGTGGGAAGCCTGCGCAACACGGTGATGGCGGCGGTCCGGGCCTGAGCGGCCCGGACCCCGCCGCCGCGCCCGGCCGCTAGAGCAGCGGCACCAGCAGCAGCGCGACGATGTTGACGATCTTGATCAGCGGGTTCACCGCCGGTCCGGCCGTGTCCTTGTAGGGGTCGCCCACGGTGTCGCCGGTGACGGCGGCCTTGTGGGCCTCGGAGCCCTTGCCGCCGTGGTGGCCTTCCTCGATGTATTTCTTGGCGTTGTCCCAGGCGCCGCCGCCGGTGCACATGGAAATGGCGACGAACAGCCCGGTCACGATGGCGCCCATCAGCATGCCGCCCACCGCCATGCGCGCCGACTCGCCGCCCATCAGCACGCCGATGACCAGGGCCAGAACGATGGGCACCACCACGGGCAGCGCCGAGGGCACCATCATTTCCTTGATGGCGGCCTTGGTCAGCATGTCCACCGCCTTGCCATATTCTGGCTTGCCGGTGCCTTCCATGATGCCGGGGATCTCGGTGAACTGGCGCCGGACCTCGACCACCACCGATCCCGCGGCGCGGCCCACGGCTTCCATCGCCATCGCCGCGAACAGGAAGGGAATGAGGCCGCCCACGAACAGGCCGATGATGACGGCCGGCTCGGCCAGCGAGAAATCGACGTTCTTGCCGAGATGGTCGAGCGCGTGGGTGAAGTCGGCGAACAGCACCAGCGCGGCCAGGCCGGCCGAGCCGATGGCGTAGCCCTTGGTGACCGCCTTGGTGGTGTTGCCCACCGCGTCCAGCGGATCGGTGATGTTGCGCACCGATTCGGGCATCTGCGCCATCTCGGCGATGCCGCCGGCGTTGTCGGTGATGGGACCGTAGGCATCCAGCGCGACGATGATGCCGGCCATGGACAGCATGGCGGTGGCCGCGACGGCGATGCCGTACAGGCCCGCCAGCGTATAGGCGGCGTAGATGGCCAGGCAGACCAGGATCACGGGCGCGGCGGTGGACTTCATCGAGACCGCCAGGCCGGCGATGATGTTGGTGCCGTGTCCGGTGGTCGAGGCCTGCGCCACGTAGCGCACCGGCTTGTATTCGGTGCCGGTGTAGTACTCGGTGATCCAGACGATCAGGCCGGTCAGCACCAGGCCCACCACCGTGCAGCCGTAGAGCCGGCCCAGGCTGTTGCCGTCGTCCAGCGGGGTGCCGGCGAACACCCAGGCCGTCAGCGGGTAGAACACCACCAGCGCCAGGATGCCCGCCACCGCCAGGCCCCGGTACAGTGCGCTCATGATGCGCTTGCCGGGGCTGGCCTTGACCGCCATGCAGCCCAGGATCGAGGCGATGATGGAGAAACCGCCCAGGACCAGCGGGTAGATCACCGCCTGCAGCGGCGCCACCTCGATCACCAGCGAGCCCAGCAGCATGGTGGCCACGATGGTGACGGCATAGGTCTCGAACAGGTCCGCCGCCATGCCGGCGCAGTCGCCCACGTTGTCGCCGACGTTGTCGGCGATGACGGCGGGATTGCGCGGGTCGTCCTCGGGGATGCCGGCCTCGACCTTGCCCACCAGGTCGGCGCCCACGTCGGCGCCCTTGGTGAAGATGCCGCCACCCAGCCGGGCGAAGATGGAAATCAGCGAGGAGCCGAACGCCAGGCCGATCAGGGGCTGCAACTGCTCGTGCAGCCCGGCGCCTTCGGCGCCCGACAGGTTGGTGCCCAGCAATACCCACAGCAGCACGGTGATGCCGGTCAGCCCCAGGCCCACCACCAGCATGCCTGTGATGGCGCCGCCGCGGAAGGCGACGGTCAGGGCTTCGTTCAAGCCCCGGGTGGCAGCCTGGGCGGTACGCACGTTGGCGCGCACCGAGACGTTCATGCCTATGAAGCCCGCGGCGCCGGAAAGCACGGCGCCCACTGCGAAGCCCAGCGCGCACGGCCAGCCCAGGCCGGGCACGAGGCCGATGACGATGAACAGCACCACGCCGACGATGGCGATGGTCGTGTACTGACGGGCGAGATAGGCTTGAGCGCCCTGCTGCACGGCCGTCGCGATTTCCACCATGCGGGTATTCCCGCTTTCCTGCTTGAGGATCCAGAAGGTGGAAATCGCGCCGAACGCCACGGCCAGAAGGCCGCATACGAGCGCGAATGACAGACCGGTTGCCATGCAACTCCTCCTTTTGTTCAACTACGAAAGTTTCAAAAACTACCGAGCAAACAAAAAACAGTGCAAGACATCCCCGATCCAGGGCACAGCGGATCCGGCTTTGCCGGTCCGCTAGTGCCGCCCCTGGGGGCGCGCGTAAGCGCGTAGGGGGGGCTTTATTTCAGCGCATCGAACAGGCGGGTCTTGATCTCGTCGACCGAGCCGACGCCGGAGATCTTGCGGTAGCGGGGCGCCTTCGCGTCGCCTTCGGCGGCCCACTGAGAGTAATAGTCGACCAGCGGCCGGGTCTGCTGCCGATAGACCTCGAGACGCTTGCGCACCGTCTCTTCCTTGTCGTCGTCGCGCTGGACGAGCGGTTCGCCCGTGACGTCGTCGACACCGGCGTTCTTGGGCGGGTTGAAGCGCAGGTGGTAGGTGCGGCCGCTGGCCAGGTGCACCCGGCGGCCGCTCATGCGTTCGATGATCTCTTCCTCGGGGACGTCCACCTCGATCACGAAATCCAGCGGCACGCCGGCCGACCGCAGCGCCTCGGCCTGGGGGATGGTGCGGGGGAATCCGTCGAACAGATAGCCATTGGCGCAGTCCGGCTCTTTCAGCCTGTCCTGGACGAGGCCGATGATGATGTCGTCGGACACGAGTCCGCCGGCATCCATGACTTTCTTGGCTTCGATGCCCAGGGGCGTGCCGGCCTTGACCGCGGCCCGCAGCATGTCGCCGGTGGAAATCTGGGGAATGCCGTAACGGTCCTTGAGGAACGCGGCCTGAGTGCCTTTGCCGGCGCCGGGCGCTCCGAGCAAGATTAGACGCATTGATGCTTCCTGATTGAGTTGGTGTTCTTGGCCTGCGGCGTTACCGGCGCACACACCGCTGGCCCGGCCCATCAGGGTCCAGGCCGCGAACTTGTCGCCGGGATGGTGATGAAGGCCGATGCGCTGCGGCATGCGGTCGATGTCGGTATGCCGACCCCCCTATGGCCGCGTGTTTCAGGCACGAGTGTCCCCAAACTTACCTCAAGCGCGCGGCGCCGGTCAAATCAGCTTTGGGCCGCCACCAGCCGCCGCACGAATTCGAGATCGGCGGCCGTGTCGACGCCCGGCGCGGGGGCCTGCGGCGTGACGTGGACCTGGATGGCATAGCCGTGCTCGAGCGCGCGCAACTGTTCCAGCGACTCCCATCGTTCGAGCCGGCCCTGGGGCAGGGTGGGGAAACGGCGCAGGAAGCCCACGCGATAGGCGTAGAGGCCGATGTGGCGCAACGCGGGCAGGCCGGGCGCGAAGACGCGCTCGCCGCCGGCCAGGGCATCGCGGGCCCAGGGGATGGGGGCGCGCGAGAAATACAGGGCATGGCCGTCGGCGCCGCAGACGACCTTGACGAAGTTGGGGTTGAACAACTCTTCGGGGGTGTCGATGGGATGCGCCGCCGTGGCGATGGCCGCCGCGCTGTGGCGGTCCAGCGTCTGGGCCACGTGGGCCACCAGCGCGGGATCGATCAGGGGTTCGTCGCCCTGGATGTTGACCACGATGTGCGTGTCGTCCAGTTCGAGCGCGTCGCAGGCCTCGGCCAGCCGGTCGGTGCCGGTCGGATGGTCGGCGCGGGTCATCAGGCTGTCGAAGCCGTGCGCACGAACCGCGTCGCGGATGGCGGCGTCGTCGGTGGCCACCAGGATGCGGGATGCGCCGCTGGCCTCGGCCTGCCGCGCGACGCGGACGATCATGGGGACGCCGCCGATGTCCGCCAGCATCTTGCCGGGCAGGCGCGTGGAAGCGGCGCGGGCCGGGATGATGGCGGTGAAGTCGGCCTGATCAGGCATGGGGTGCCTCGGCGGCCGGGGCGTCGGTCTCGTCCTGCCAGGGCTGGGCCTCGGATTCGAGCATGACCGGAATGCCGTCGCGGATCGGGAAGCTCAGGCGGTCGGCGCGGCAGCCCAGGAGGCGAGCGGCGCGGTCGTGGCGCAGGGGCCCCTTGCAGAGCGGGCAGACCAGGATGTCAAGCAGGCGTATGTCCATGGAGTCGGGTTTCCAGCCAGTCGAAGAACGCGGGGTCGGACAAATGCGCCGAAACGGTGACGGCCCACACGCGCGGGTCGTCCACCGCCGGACATTTTACGGCGTCCTTGTCGGTGACGAGTATGAGATCGGCTTCGATCGCGGCAAACGGCGGGCGCGCGTAATCGTAGTGGTCGGGCAGGCCCAGCGTGACGTCCAGCCGGACGCCGGCGCGGCGCAGCGTGGCGAAGAAGCGGCCGGGGTTGCCGATGCCCGCCACCGCGGCGATGCGGCGCATCGAGGCCAGCTCCGCCAGCGGCCGCCGTTCGCCGTCGGCCAGGCGCCAGGCGCCGTCGACGACGAGGTCCATGTCCACGGCGCGGACGCCGGCCGGCGCGGCGGGCAAGGGGGCGCCGGCGCCGCCGCTGCGATTCGTGACGATCGCGTCGACATCGCGCAGGCGAGACGCGGGCTCGCGCAGCGGACCGGCGGGCAGCAGCCGGCCGTTGCCGATGCCTCGTTCGTCCTGCACCACGATCTCGAGGTCGCGGGCCAGCGCAAGGTGCTGCAGTCCATCGTCGGACAGGATCACGTCGACATGGGGGTGTGCTGCCAGCAGTGCGCGCGCGGCGTCGGCGCGGCGGGGGTGGACCGCCACCGGGACGTCGGCCTGGCGTGCGATCAGGGCCGGCTCGTCGCCGAAGTCCGCGGGGTCCAGCTGGCCGCAGCCCACGCGGGGAGCGGGGCCGACCCGCACCCCGTAGCCCCGGCTGATCACGCCCGGTTGGCGGCCGCGCGCCCGCAGGGCGCGAGCCGCGGCCACGATGAAGGGAGTCTTGCCGGTGCCGCCGACATAGACGTTGCCGACCACGACGACCGGCACGCCCACCCGCTCGGCCCGCCGCCAGCCTGCCCGGTAGCCGAGGCGCTTGGCGGCGACCACGGCCGAGGCCAGCAGGGACAGGGGGGAAAGCAGCCACGACAGCCATCCGCCCGTCTGCCACTGGCGTTGCAGCACCGAGCGCAGGGCGGGGTCCGGCATCATCTGCCCGATGCCGCCGGCGCGGCCTGTGTGGTGAATCCTATGCGCGAGATGCCGGCCCGCCCCGCCGCTTCCATGGCCCGCACCACGGCCTGGTGGGTGGCCGCGGCGTCCGCGTCGATCACCAGCGAGGGATCGTCCCGTCCGGCCGCCGCCTTGCGCAGCGCCTCGGACAACTGGTCGGCATCGGCAATGGGCAGCGCCTTGCCGTTGAGCGCGTAGCGGCCGTCGGCCGCGACCGTGACGGTCAGGCCGGCGGAGGCTTCGGCGGACTGCGCGGTCGCGTCGGGCAGGCGCACGGACAACTGGCTGAAGCGCGAGAAGGACGTGCTGGCGGCCAGGAAGATCAGGATGACCAGCAGGACGTCGATCAGCGGGATCAGGTTGATGTCGGGCTCGTCGGTATCGAGGTGGCGGCGGAAGTTCATGGGCGGGCGCCGGGCCGCATCACTCGGCTTGCAGGCTGTCGGCCAGGCGGGCGGCGGCCCGTTCCAGGTCGTGCAGGCTGTCGTTGATGCGGGCGCGGAAATAGCGGTAGAAGATCATGGCGGGGATGGCGATGAAGATGCCCAGTCCCGTGTTGTACAGTGCCACCGAGATGCCGTGCGCCAGTTGCGCGGGATCGCTGCCGGCCGGCGCGTACGAGCCGAAGATCTCGATCATGCCGACCACGGTGCCGAACAGGCCCATCAGCGGCGCCACCGCGGCGATGGTGCCGATCGCGCCGACGTAGCGGTTCAGGTTATGGGCGACCGTCTCGCCCGATTGCTCGAGCGCGTCCTTGAGCGCGGGGCGCGAGCGATGGGCGTTGCGCAGTCCCGCGGCCAGGACGCGGCCCAGCGGCGAGTCGGCTTCGAGCCGGGTCACGATTTCGGGAGTGATGCGCCGCTTCTGTACCAGGGCCAGGACGTCCTCCAGCAGCCTGGGCGGGGCGATCCTGCTTCGACGCAGGGCGAGCAGGCGTTCGACGATGAGCGTCAGCGCGATGAACGAAGTGGCGATCAGCGGCCAGATGGGCCAGCCGGCCTCGCGGACGATGGCGAGCAAGAAACCTCTCCTTTTCGATGAAGGCGAGAATGTACGGGCGTGGGCGGGCGAGGGCAAGTCGCCGGCTCGAAAGTATCCACAGAATCTGTGGATAATTATGTGTGTAACTTGGCCCCGGGCCACGAAATATGCGGTTCTTGCTAGGATGCCCGCTTTTGATTCAGTGATCGGTGAAGTCAAAAAACCAATCAAATCAATGGCTTATAAGAAAATAATGCTGTCTGTGACAGAGAAATTACTTGACAACCATAGTTTTCAAGCCTGTGGAAAGCTTCTTGCCTGGAAACCCTCATGAATTCTGGTTTTGCGTCCGCACATGACGATTTTTCGCGGGGGATCCTGACTATCTCCCAGCTAAACCGCGCGGTGGCGGGCTTGTTGGAGCGCAACATCCCTCTGGTGTGGGTGCGGGGCGAAGTGTCGAATTTCACCGCGGCGGCTTCCGGCCATTGGTATTTCACGCTCAAGGACGGAGGCGCCGCCGCGCGCGGCGTCATGTTTCGCGGACGGGCCATGCTGGTGGGCTTCACGCCCCGGGAAGGCGACCGCATCGAGGTCAGGGCGCGCGTGTCGCTGTACGAGCCGCGCGGCGATTATCAATTGCAGGTCGAGGCCATGCGCCGGGCCGGCCAGGGCGATCTGTTCGAAGCCTTCCTGCGGCTCAAGGAGAAGCTGTCGGCCGAAGGGCTGTTCGACCCGGCCCGCAAGCGCCCGACCGCGGCCGTGCCGCGCGCGCTGGGCATCGTCACGTCCCTGCAGGCGGCGGCGCTGCGCGACGTGCTGACAGCGCTGGCGCGGCGGGTGCCGCATGTCCGGGTGGTGATCTATCCGGCTCCGGTCCAGGGGGACGAGGCCGGGCCGAGGCTGGCGCAGGCCATCGCGCTCGCGAACCGGCGCGCGGAGGTCGATACGCTGCTGCTGGTGCGGGGCGGTGGCAGCATCGAGGACTTGTGGGCGTTCAACCATGAAGGGCTGGCGCGGGCCATCGTCGCCAGCGCGATCCCGGTCATCAGCGGCGTCGGCCACGAGACCGACTTCACCATCGCCGATTTCGCCGCCGACCTGCGGGCGCCCACGCCCACGGCGGCCGCCGAGATGGCGGGCCTGCCGCGCGAGCAGTGGCTGGCACGCCTGCGCCAGGCGGCCCAGGACCTGAGACGGGCGCAGCGGCGCCGTCTCGAGCAGGCCGGGCAGCGGCTCGACCGCGCGGCGGCGCAACTGATATCCCCGCGCGAGCGCCTGGCGCGGCAGCAGGAACGGCTGGCTGCGCTGGTGCGCGGCCTGGGCGCGGCCTGGGCCGGCGCCCAGCGCGACCGCGAGGCCGAGGCCGGCCTGCTGCGGCAGCGGCTGATCGCCCAGTTGCCGGACCCCGCGCGGCTGTCGGCGCGGGTGGACGACCTGGCGCGCCGCGTGCGGCAGTGCCAGGCGTACCAGCTCGCCCGCCTGCAGCAGCGGCTGGCCTCGCATGCCGCGCACCTGCGCGCGCTGGGGCCCGAGCAGACGCTGGCGCGCGGCTACGCCATCGTGCGCGACGAGCAGGGGGGCATCGTGCGCCAGGCACGCAGCTTGCAAGCCGGCGCGCGGCTCGACCTGAGCTTCGCCGAAGGCGCCGCCCAGGCCTCGGTGACGGCGGTCGAGCCCGACCGCGGGCTGGTGTGAAGGCCTCGATCCGCGCGGCCGCCAGGGCGTGACATGACTGCGTCGCCCTGGCGCGTTAACCTTGCGTGACGCGGGGACTTCCGAGCCAAGCGGCATACTTGCCGATAAAATGCCCCCGCAAACCTCCCAACCAGAAGCAGGAGCTCAGATGGAACACACTCTTCCGCAATTGCCGTATCCCCAGGACGCCTTGGCTCCGACCATCTCCAAGGAAACGCTGGAGTACCACCACGGCAAGCACCACCAGACCTACGTCACCAATCTGAACAACCTCATCAAGGGCACGGAGTTCGAGAACGCCTCGCTCGAGGACATCGTCAAGAAGTCGTCCGGCGGCATCTACAACAACGCCGCGCAGCACTGGAACCACTCCTTCTACTGGAACTGCCTGACGCCCAAAAGCACCCCGCCCGCCGGCAAGCTGGCCGATGCCATCAACGCCAAGTGGGGCAGCTTCGATGCGTTCAAGGACGCCTTCAACAAGCAGGCCGCCGCCAACTTCGGTTCGGGCTGGACCTGGCTGGTCAAGAAGGCCGACGGCTCGGTCGACATCGTCAACACCGGCGCCGCGGGCAATCCGCTGACCACCGGCGACACGCCGCTGCTGACCTGTGACGTGTGGGAACACGCCTACTACATCGACTACCGCAATGCCCGCGTGAAGTACCTCGAGAACTTCTGGGGCATCGTCAACTGGGAATTCGTGGCCAAGAACCTCGGCTGATTCCCGTCGCGGCCCCGCGGGGCCGCCGCATGACGCGCGCTGTCGCAAGCTTAGGCTTGAATGCACAGCGCGCGTTTTTCATTGTTTCAACATGAAAGCTCGACGCTCAGTGCCCTGGCGCGACCAGGCCTCCATCACCGTGCGGCGCAAGGGACGGCAGGTCCTGCGTGTATCGCGCAAGACCTTCCGCTACGCGCTGGTCCTGTGCGGGGCGGCGGTCGTGGCCTTGCTGTCGCTGGCCTTCGCCTGGCTGGCCGAGATCGCGCTGGAGTGGAACCGCCACTGGACCTCGGCCGCGCCGTGGGCCGCGCTGGTGGTCGTTCCCCTGGCGATGGCGGGCCTGCGCTGGCTGACCTTGCGGCTCGCGCCTATGGCGCGGGGCAGCGGCATTCCGCAGGTCATCGCGGCCACCTCGATCCCGGCATCCATCGCCTCCTCGGGGCTGGTGTCGCTGCGGCAGGCGCTCTGGAAGATTCCGCTGACCGCCATGGCGCTGCTGGCCGGCGCCTCGGTGGGGCGCGAGGGGCCTTCGGTACAGGTAGGCGCGGCGGCCATGCTGGCCTGGGGCAGGTTCTGGCAGGAGCGGATAGGCGTCAAGCTGGAATTCCGGGCGAACGAACTGATCGCCGCGGGCGCGGCCGGCGGCCTGGCGGCGGCATTCAATACGCCGTTGGCAGGCGTGGTGTTCGCCATCGAGGAGCTGGGACGGGGCGCGGCCGTGCGCTGGAACCGCCTGGCGTTGTCGGGCGTGCTGGCGTCGGGTTTCATCGCGCTGGCCATCGCCGGCAACAATCCTTATTTCCATGCCGCGGCGGCGGCCGGGTTCGCCCAGGGGGCGTGGGGCTGGACCCTGGCCAGCGGCGTGTTGAACGGCGCCGTGGGCGGGCTGTTCGCCGCCACGATGGTGCGCGGCGTGACGGGGCTGGTTCCGGCGCGGTGGCGCCCCTGGCTGCAGCAGCATCCGGTGCGGGTGGCCTTCCTGTGCGGCCTGGTCGTGGCGGTGCTGGGCTGCCTGACGGGCGGTGCCACCTACGGCACCGGCTATGAGCAGACCGCAGCGCTGCTGAACGGGCACCCCGTCGAGAGCGCCTGGTTCGGAATCGCCAAGTGGGCGGCGACCATCGCCTCGTACGTCTGCGGCATTCCCGGCGGCATCTTCACGCCGTCGCTGGCCATAGGCGCGGGCATGGGCGAACACATCGTGCAACTGGCCGGTCCCGCCGCCGATCCGCGCACGCTGGCGCTGGTGTCGATGGCGGCCTTCCTGGCGGCGGCGACCCAGGCCCCCATCACGGCCAGCGTGATCGTCATGGAGATGACGCGCAGCCAGGACCTGATGTTCCACCTGCTGATGGCCACGCTCGTCGCGTCGCTGGTGTCCCGGCAATTCTGCCCGCGGCCGTTCTATCACGCGATGGCGCTGCGTTTTCACAAGGAAGTCATGCATCCCCACCACCGGCCATCCGCCGGGCCTGCAAACGCCGCGCCGCCAAGTGGTGCCCAAATGTAATTTTGTGAAGTCCATGCTTCACAATAGGGGGCTCTCACCCTCTAATAGCGGCTACGGAAAGCACGCACGAAGGCGTGTCCGGGGGATTTCATGGCAGACAAGAAGAAGGCGGCCGCCTGGGCCGCGGGCGTGGTATTGCTGGCCGCGGTGGCGGGCGGCGCATGGTGGGCGGGCAAGCAGTCCGGGGGAGGGGGCGGCGAGCCGCCCGCCTCCGAGCTGGTCGGCAGTGCCGATCCCTTCACATTGCTCGAGTGCAGGACGCGGTTGTTCGACGAGTCGCTGGCGCTGGCCGTGACGTTCTCGCAGCCGCTCGACCGCCGCCAGTCGCTGGGCAAGCTGCTGCAGGTGGTCGACCTGGGAGCGGCCTCGGGCGACGACGAGGCCGCCAAGACCCAGGGCAAGCCGCAGCCCGGCCAGGCGCTGCCGGAAGGCAAGCCGGTGGCGGGCGAATGGTCGCTGGGCGACAACCCGCGCGTCGCCTATTTTCCCTACATCCAGCCGAACCGCCGCTATGCGATCGCCGTACCCGAGTCCGTCAAGGGCGCGGGCGGCCAGGCGCTGCCCGAGGCCTTCGGCTGCGAGGTGGCCAGCGAAGCCATGCCGCCGTCCTTCTATTTCGCCAGCCGCGGGGTGGTGCTGCCCGCGGGCCAGAACGGCGGGCTGCCGGTGGTCACGGTCAATACGCCCGAGGTCGACGTCCAGTTCCTGCGCATCGACCCGGCGCAGTTCCCCCGGTTCTTCGAGCAGGTGCTGGGCGTGCGCCGGCCCGTCGCCAAGACCGACCCGGACGCCGAGGACGAGAGCGACGAAGACGACGAGTGGCGCTACAGCGGCAACCGCAGCCTGAAGGGCACGGTGGGAAGCTGGGACCTGGACCGCCTGAAGGACGTGACGCGCAGCGTCTATGCCGGCCGCTTCCTGACCGACGACAAGGCCAACCGCCGCCACGTCACCTTCCTGCCGGTCGAGGGCATCAAGGAACTGAAGGACCCCGGGATCTACGTGGCCGTGATGAGCCAGCCCGGACGTTTCCGCGACGAATACCAGGTCACCTACTTCTACGTCAGCGATATCGGCCTGCATACGCGGCGTTATGCCGGCCAGCTCGACGCGTTCGCGACCTCGCTCAAGAGCGGCAAGGCGATGGACGACGTCGAGTTCGAACTGTTGGACGCGAACGCGAAGTCGCTCGGCCGCGCCAAGGCCGACGGGCAAGGGCGGGCCGTGTTCACCGGCAGCTTCGAGGCCGCGCGCATCCTGCTGGCGCGCCGGGGCGCGGAGCTGTCCGTGGTGGCGTTGGCCGAGCCCGCGCTGGACCTGTCCGAGTTCGACGTGGGCGGCTATCCGTCCCGCGACAACAAGCTGTTCGTCTATGCCGGCCGCGATCTCTACCGGCCGGGCGAGCGCTTCGACGTATCCGTGCTGGTGCGCGACGCCGACGGACGGGCCGTGCAGGCCGCGCCCATCACCGCCACGCTGAAGCGGCCGGACGGCCGTACCGTGCGCACCGCCCTGTGGCGGCCCGACGCGCAGGTGCCGGGCTACGTGCGGGAGGCCATCGAACTGCCAGCCGACGCGCAGACGGGTACCTGGCTGCTGGAGACGCGGCTGGATCCGGCGGCCCGCGCGGCGGATGCCTCGTGGAAGTTCCAGGTGGAAGAGTTCCTGCCCGAGCGCATGAAGCTGGACCTGAAGTCGCGCGAAGGCGTGCTGGAGGCCGGCCGGCCCCTGAACGTGAAGGTGCAGGGCGACTACCTGTACGGCGCGCCCGCGGCCGGCAACCGGCTGTTGGGGACGGTATCCATCGAGCGCGACCGCTATGCGCTGCCACGGCAATGGCCGGGCTTCCTGTTCGGCGACTTCGCCGACGACGATCGCAAGCAGCGGCGCGACCTGGAGGAGACCACGCTGGACGACAAGGGCGCGGCGGCCGTCGCCGTGCCGGTGGACGTGTCCGGCACCGCCTCGCCCATGAAGGTGAAGGCCAGCTTCAGCCTGCTGGAATCGGGCGGCCGCCCCGTGGTGCGTTCCATCGAGCGCAGCGTCTGGCCGGCGCCGTCCCTGATCGGCGTGCGCCCGCTGTTCGATCGCGACGTCGCGCGCGAGGGCACGATGGCCGAGTTCGAGGCGGTGCGCGTGGATCCGCAGGGCAAGGTCGTGCCGCTCAAGCAGGCCCAGTTGCGCGTATATCGCGAAGAACGGGTGTACTACTGGCGCTTCGACGATCAGCGCGGATGGAACAGCGGATTCACCGAAACCGAGGAACTGGTCGAGTCGCGCGTGCTGGCGCTGCCCGACCGCGTGAAGTTCGGCGTGCCGGTCAAGTGGGGCCGCTACCGGCTGGAGCTGAGCGATCCGGAGCACGGCGATACGCTGCGCTACCGCTTCTATGCCGGCTGGGGAGCCCAGGATGCGGAAGAAATGGGCAACCGCCCGGACCGGGTGCAGCTCAAGCTGGACCACGCGCCCGTGCGCGAGGGCGAGACGGTCAAGCTGTCTATCACGCCGCCCCACGACGGCGAGGCGCTGATCGCGGTCGAGGGCGGCACCATGCTGTGGAGCCAGCGCACCAGCGTGAAGGCGTCGGGGTCCACGGTCGAGATCCCGGTTGGCAAGGACTGGAGCCGCCACGACCTGTACGTGTCGGTCACCGTGTTCCGTCCGGGCAGCCAGGGCGACCGCGTCACGCCGGCGCGCGCGCTGGGCCTGGCCTATCTGCCGCTGTCCCGCGACGATCGCAGGCTGGCCGTGGAGCTGGCCGCGCCGGCCAAGGTGCTGCCCGAGAAGCGGTCCACCGTGAAGGTCAAGGTCGGCAACGCGGGGCAGGGCCAGCAGGCGTACGTGACGCTGTCCGCGGTCGACGTGGGCATCCTGAACATCACGCGCTATGCGACGCCCGACCCCTTCGACTTCTTCTTCGGCAAGCACCGCTATGCGCCCGAGCTGCTGGACCTGTACGGCAAGCTGATCGAGAAGATGGAAGGCACGCAGGGCAAGCTGAAATGGGGCGGGGACGCCGCGATGCGCGACACCCGCAGCATGCCGGTGAAGGTGCGGCTGGTGGACCTGTTCAGCGGGCCGGTGCGGCTGGACGAGCAGGGCGAGGCGCAGATTCCGCTCGACCTGCCCGACTTCAACGGCACGCTGCGCCTGATGGCCTCGGCCTTCACGCCCGACCGCTTCGGCAACGCGCAGGCCGAGATGGTGGTGGCGGCGCCGGTGGTGGCCGAGTTGTCGACGCCGCGCTTCATCAGCCCGGGCGACGAGGCAGCGATCGCGCTGGACGTGACCAACCTGAGCGGCGCGCCGCAGACGCTGACGGTGAACCTCGAGGGCCTGGACCCGGTACGGATACGGGGCGGGTCGCAAAGCGTGAGCCTGGCCAACCAGCAGCGCACCACGCTGCGCTTCGTGGCCGAGGCCACGGGCGCCTACGGGCTGGGGCGGCTGCGATTGACGGTCGACGGCCAGGGAGGCGCGAACCCCATCCGCATCGTGCGCGAGTCGCTGTTGCAGGTCCAGCCGCCGGTCGCGGCGACGCGCGACGTGCGCCGCGTCCGGCTGGGACAGGGCGAGAGCCTGAAGCTGGAGTCCAGCTGGATCGCGAAGCTGTATCCGGATTCGGCCAGCGCCAGCGTGGCGATCTCCAACAAGCCGCCGTTCAACGTCAAGCGCCTGGTTCAGGGGCTGCTGGACTATCCCTATGGATGCCTGGAGCAGACCGCCAGCGCGGCCTATCCCCATGTATTCATCGGCGAGGACGAAGCCCGTGCCTGGGGGCTGACGCCGCGCACGCGGGCCGAGCGCGAACGCATGATCGAAGGCGCGGTCGGCCGTATCGCCGGCATGCAGAAGGCAGGCGGCGGCTTCGCGCTGTGGGGCGACGGTGCCCAGGAGATCTGGCTGTCGGCCTATGTGACAGGCTTCCTGCAGGATGCCCGCACGGCGGGTTTCAACGTGCCCGACCTGGTGTCGCGCCGCGCCTCCGACTGGTTGCTGAGCCAGTTGCAGCAATCCTCGGCCAACTTCCCCAGCCTGCCGCAGAACCTGCTGGCCCAGCTTGCCGCCGGCCCCGGCCAGCGGCTGCGTGACAACGACTACAACCTGCTGCGCGACAGCCATCGCCGCTTCGCCGAGCTGGCCAACGCGGCCTACGTGCTGGCCCGCGAGCAGAAGGCGCCGTTGTCCACCCTGCGGGTGCTGTACGACAACTACCGCGACCGCTCGCGCTCGCCGTTGCCGCTGGTGCACCTGGGCATCGCCCTGAAGCTGATGGGCGACGAGACGCGCGCGCGTTCGGCCTTCGACGAGGCGATGACGCGCGGCTACGGCATCGACGCCAATCGCTACGGCGGCTATGGCGAATGGCTGGGCGACTACGGTTCGGCGCTGCGCGACTACGCGATGTCCTATGCGTTGATGATGCAGCACCAGATCGATCATCCGCGGCGCGAGGCCCTGCTGGGCGACGTGGCCGGCCGCCTGGGCAGCCGCAGCTATCTGTCCACCCAGGAGCAACTGGCGCTGTTCCTGGCCGCGCGGGCGGCGGGCGGCGTTGCCGGGGCGCAATGGACGGCGACGCTGCGCACGGCCCAGGGCGAGCAACAGCTCAGTTCGCGCGACACCGAGGCACGCAGCTTCACGGCCGCGCAGCTGGCCGGCGGCGTGGACATCGTCAATACGCAGGCCGATCCGCTGTTCGTCGAGGTGGACGTGCAGGGCTACCCGCGCCAGGCCGAGGCGCCGCGCGCCTCCGGCGTCACGATCGCGCGCAGCTGGTACGAGTCGGACGGACGTCCCTGGAACGGCCGTCCGCTGCAGACCGGCGAGATGCTGATCGTCAAGCTGGACGTCGCCTCCGACCGCCGCATCGAGGACGCGCTGGTGGTGGACCGCGTGCCCGCGGGGCTCGAGGTCGAGAACATGAACCTGAGCCAGGGACCGGACTTGGCGGACTGGAAGGTAGGCGGCGTGCAGGTGTCCGAGGCGTTGAACGACACGCGCATCAAGCACCGCGAGTACCGTGACGATCGTTATGTCGCGGCCGTGGCCATACAGGGGCCGGTCACCGTTTTCTATCGCGTGCGGGTGGTCACGCCGGGCCGCTTCGTCGTGCCCGCGCCGGTGGTCGAGGACATGTACCGTCCCGAGATCCGCGCCGTGGGCGCGTCTTCCGGCCCGCTGGTGATCAGCGACCCGCGCGGAGGCGCGCGCTGAGGCGGCGCTGGTTCGCCGCCGCGGCGGCGGGGGCGGTCGCGCTGGGGGCGCTGTGGGCGGCGGACCGGATGCATCCGCTGCCGGCCCAGGCCTTCCGGCCGGCCGATGGTGGCCTGGTGGTCACGTCGGCCGACGGCAGCCCCCTGCGTGCCTATCCGGGCGAGGACGGCATCTGGCGCTACCCCGTTTCGCCCGAGGACGTGTCCCCGCTGTATCTCCAGGCGCTGCTGACCTACGAGGACCGCTGGTTCTACTGGCATGGTGGCATCAATCCCTACGCCATGGCGCGCGCGGCCTGGCAGTGGGCGGCTTCGGGCCGCATCGTCTCGGGCGGTTCGACCCTGACCATGCAGGTCGCGCGCATGATCGACCCGGCGCTGCGCGGCGCACCGCGCAGCATGGGTGCCAAGCTGCGTCAGATGGCGCGGGCGGTGCAACTGGAATGGCACCTGTCCAAGCGCGACATCCTGGCCCTGTACCTGAATCATGCGCCCATGGGCGGCATCGTCGAAGGCGTCGAGATGGCCAGCCGCGCCTACCTGGGCAAGCCGTCGCGCCAGCTGAGCCATGCCGAGGCCGCGCTGCTGACGGCGTTGCCGCAGGCGCCGTCCCGGCTGCGGCCCGACCGCGCGCCCGAGGCGGCCCGGGCGGCGCGCGACAAGGTGCTCGCCCGGATGGTCGAGCGCGGCCGCTGGACCGCCGAGGTGGCCGGGGATGCGCGCATCGAGCGCGTGATCGTGCAGCCGCTGCGCGGCCACTGGCTGGCGCCGCTGGCCGCCGAACGCCTGCGCCAGCGGCCGCGGGGGACCGCCGCGGCCCGCCGCGTGGTCCGGTCCACCCTGGACGCCGAATGGCAGTCCATCGTCGAGGACATGCTGCTGGATCGCGTGGATACGCTGCCGCCCAAGGTGTCGATGGCCGTGCTGGTGATGGACAACGACAGCATGGAGGCGCGTGTCTACGCGGGATCGGCCGATTTTTCCGACGCCCGCCGGGCGGCCCACGTGGACATGGTCCGGGGCGTGCGTTCGCCGGGCTCGACGCTCAAGCCCTTCCTGTACGCGATGGCGCTGGACGAGGGCATGATCCATTCCGAGAGCCTGCTGGTCGACGCGCCGCAGACCTTCGGCGGCTACCGGCCGGGCAATTTCCAGGCGTCCTTCTCGGGGGCGGTCAGCGTGTCCGAGGCCTTGCAGCGTTCGCTCAACGTGCCCGCGGTCGACCTGCTCGATCGCATCGGCCCAGCGCGCTTCGCATCGGCGCTGCGCGCGGGCGGGCTGCGCCTGCGCATCCCGGCGGGCGCGGCCCCCAACCTGAGCCTGATCCTGGGCGGGGCGGGTACCACGCTGGAAGAGCTGGTGGGCGCCTACCGCGCCTTGGCGCGCGGCGGCATCGCCGGCCGCGTGCGGCTGACCGCCGACGAGCCGCGCGTCGAGTCCCGCATCATGAGCGAGGGCGCGGCCTTCATCGTGCGCGACATCCTGGAGAGCGGCGGCCGGCCCGACCGGCCGTTCTATGCCGGCGGCCGGGGGCTGGCCTGGAAGACCGGCACGAGCTTCGGCTTTCGCGATGCCTGGGCCGTGGGCGTGACCGATGCCTGGACGCTGGGCGTCTGGGTGGGCCGGCCCGACGGCACGCCCAATCCCGGTTTTTTCGGCGCCAACGTCGCCGCGCCGCTGCTGCAGGACCTGGTGGCAGCGCTGCCGGCGGCCGCGCCCGTTCCCCGCGTGCCGCCCGCCTCGGTACGCGCGCAGTCGATCTGCTGGCCGCTGGGCCTGCGGACCGACAGCACGCCCGAAGGCATGTGCCTGCAACGCCGCCAGGCCTGGGCGCTGGACGATGCCGTTCCGCCCACGCTGCCCGAGCGCGGAACGCAGGGCGGACTGGTGGAGACGATCTGGGTCGATCCCCGCTCGGGAATGCGCACCGATCCGGGATGCCGCGTGCCGGGCACGCCCAGGCAGGTCGCGCGCTGGCCGTTGGCCCTGCAGCCGTGGGCGGAGGCGGGAATGCTGCCCGGAACCGGCGCGGCGCGCTGGCATCCGGCGTGCGGGGCAGTCTCGCACGCGGGCGCGGGCGTGCGGCTCGAAGGCCTGGACACGGGGGCGATCCTGCGCCCGGTGCCGGGACGCGACCGGATCGACGTGCAACTGCGGGCGCTGGGCGGCGACGGGACGCTGTGGTGGATGCTGGATGGCAAGCCGGTCCGCCGCACCGATGGCGCGAGTCCGGTCTCGCTGCGTTTCACCTCGAACGGCGCGCATACCGTCACCGTGATGGACGAGGGCGGTCGCTACGACAGCGTGCGCTTCGCCGTGCGCGGACTGCCGGAACACGTTCGGAATGACGGCTCGGGAGGCTTATGATGATTCTGGCCTCTTGCCCCTCGTGCGTAATCGATGTTTAATATTCGAACAATAGTTCGCGTATAGAACTTTTTCCGTTTTGCAATCAGGTACGCCACCTGCGTCCCCCCGGACGGCAGGCATCGTGCGGAGACATAGATGATCAACAAAATCGTGGCTTCGGTGGCCGAAGCGCTGGCCGGCGTCAAGGACGGCTCCACCATATTGGTAGGCGGGTTCGGCACGGCCGGCCTGCCCAACGCGCTGATCGACGGGCTGATCGAGCAGGGCGCCAAGGATCTCGTGGTGGTGAACAACAACGCCGGCAACGGCTATACGGGCCTGGCCGCGCTGCTGCAGACCGGGCGCGTGCGCAAGGTGATCTGCTCCTTCCCGCGGCAGACCGACTCCTACGTGTTCGACGAGCTCTATCGCGCCAAGAAGATCGAGCTCGAGCTCGTGCCCCAGGGCAACCTGGCCGAGCGCATCCGCGCCGCCGGCGCGGGCGTGGGCGCCTTCTACACGCCCACCGGCTTCGGCACGCTGCTGGCCGAGGGCAAGGAAACGCGGCACATCAACGGCCGCGACTACGTGCTGGAATACCCCATCCACGGCGACGTGGCGCTGATCTCGGCCTACAAGGGCGATCGCTGGGGCAACCTGACCTATCGCAAGACCGCGCGCAACTTCGGGCCCATCATGGCGACCGCTGCCAAGATGGCCATCGCCCAGGTGCACGAAACCGTCGAACTGGGCGAGCTCGATCCCGAAGCGGTCGTGACGCCCGGCATTTTCGTCAAGCGCGTGGTGGCCGTCGGGGCCCAAGCCAACGCCCAACAGGCCGCCTGAGGAACATGCACATGAACAAGATGAATCGAGACCAGATGGCCCAGCGCGTGGCGCGCGACATTCCCGAGGGCGCCTACGTGAACCTGGGCATCGGCCTGCCCACGCTGGTGGCCAACCACCTGCCGGCCGATCGCGAGGTCCTGCTGCACACCGAGAACGGCCTCCTGGGCATGGGCCCCGCGCCCGAGAAGGGCCAGGAGGACTGGGACCTGATCAACGCCGGCAAGCAGCCGGTCACCGCGCTGCCCGGTGCCGCCTATTTCCACCACGCCGATTCCTTCGCGATGATGCGCGGCGGCCACCTGGACATCTGCGTGCTGGGTGCCTTCCAGGTGTCGGTCAAGGGCGACCTGGCCAACTGGCACACCGGCGCGCCGGACGCCATCCCCGCCGTGGGCGGCGCGATGGACCTGGCCATCGGCGCCAAGCAGGTATTCGTGATGATGGACCTGCTGACCAAGACGGGGTCCAGCAAGCTGGTGGAAACCTGCTCCTATCCGCTGACCGGCGTCGGCTGCGTGAGCCGGGTCTATTCCGACCTGGCCGTGTTCGACATCAAGAAGGACGGGGTCTCCGTCAGCGATGTGGTCGACGGACTGTCGTTCGACGAGTTGCAGCGCCTGTGCGGCGTGCCGCTGCGCAAGGCCTGACGCCATGGACGCCTTCGTCTACAACGCCCATGCCGCCCGCGTGGTGTTCGGCGCGGGTTCGCTGCAGCACCTGGAACGGGAGATCGGGCTGCTGGGCGCGCAGCGGGCGCTGGTGTTGTCCACGCCCGGCCAGCGCAAGCTGGCCGAGCGCGTGGCGGCCCTGCTGGGGGCGAAGGCGGCGGGTATCTTCGACGGCGCGGTCATGCATGTGCCGATCGAGGCGGCCCGCCAGGCGCGCGACGAGGCGCGCCGGCTGGAGGCCGACTGCGCCGTCGCCATCGGCGGCGGCTCCACGGTGGGCCTGGGCAAGGCCATCGCGCTCGAGTCGGGGCTGCCGATCCTGGCCATTCCCACGACCTACGCCGGTTCCGAGATGACGCCCATCTACGGCATCACCGAAGGCGGGCTGAAAAAGACGGGCAAGGACGCGCGCGTGCTGCCGCGTACCGTGATCTACGATCCCGACCTGTCGACGGGGCTGCCGGTGGGGCTGTCGGTCACCAGCGCCATGAATGCCATGGCGCATGCCGCCGAAGGCCTCTACGCGCAGGACAGCAATCCCATCATGTCGCTGATGGCCGAAGAAGGCCTGACGGCCATGTCCCGCGCCTTGCCGGGCATCGTGCGCCGGTCCGGCGACATCGAGGCCCGCTCGCAGGCGCTGTATGGCGCCTGGCTGTGCGGCACCGTGCTGGGCAACGTCGGCATGGCCCTGCACCACAAGCTTTGCCACACGCTGGGCGGCAGCTTCAACCTGCCGCACGCCGAATGCCATACCATCGTGCTGCCGCATGCGATGGCCTACAACGCCCCGGCCGCGCCGGAGGCCATGGCCCGCATCGCGCGTGCCATCGGCACCCAGGACGCGGCGGCGGGGCTCTACGATCTTGCCCGCGACAACGGCGCCCCCGTTGCCCTGCGGGATCTCGGCATGCCGGAGGCCGATCTCGATCGCGCCGCCGACATCGCGGTGTCCAATCCCTATTGGAACCCGCGTCCCATCGAGCGCACGGCCATCCGCGCGCTGCTGCAGAACGCCTGGGCGGGTGTACGCCCGGTCACCAACGTCAGTCGCAACCCCTAGAACAGTTTTACCCAATCCGAGACAGAACATGACTACACACGCCTTCATCTGCGACGCGATCCGCACCCCCATCGGCCGCTACGGCGGCGCCCTGGCGTCGGTGCGCACCGACGACCTCGCGGCGATCCCGCTCAAGGCCCTGATGGAACGCAACCCCCGGCTGGACTGGGCCGCCGTCACCGACATCATCTTCGGCTGCGCCAACCAGGCAGGCGAGGACAACCGCAACGTCGCCCACATGGCCTCGCTGCTGGCCGGCCTGCCGCTGGAGCTGCCGGGGTCGACCGTCAACCGCCTGTGCGGTTCGGGCCTGGACGCGGTCGGCACCGCCGCGCGCGCGATCAAGTCGGGCGAGGCCGGTCTGATGCTGGCTGGCGGCGTCGAGAGCATGAGCCGCGCCCCGTTCGTGATGGGCAAGGCCGAGACCGCGTTCTCGCGCAACGCGCAGATCTATGACACGACCATCGGCTGGCGCTTCGTCAACAAGCTGATGAAGCAGATGTACGGCGTGGACTCCATGCCCGAGACGGCCGAGAACGTCGCCACCGACTACAAGATCGAGCGCGAGGCCCAGGACCGCATGGCACTGGCCAGCCAGGCCAAGGCCGCCGCGGCCCAGAAGTCCGGTTTCTTCGACGCCGAGATCACTCCCGTGACGATTCCCCAGAGGAAGGGCGACCCCATCGTCGTGACCAGGGACGAGCATCCGCGCGAGACCAGCATGGAAGCGCTGGGCCGCCTGAAGGGCGTGGTCCGCCCCGACGGCACGGTCACCGCCGGCAATGCCTCGGGCGTGAACGACGGCGCTTGCGCGCTGCTGCTGGCCAGCGAGGCCGAGGCGGCCCGCCACGGCCTGACGCCGCGCGCCCGCGTGGTGGGCATGGCGACCGCCGGCGTGCCGCCCCGCATCATGGGCATGGGGCCCGCGCCCGCCACCCGCAAGGTGCTGGCGCTGACCGGCCTGACCCTGGACCAGATCGACGTGATCGAGCTGAACGAGGCGTTTGCCGCGCAGGGCCTGGCGGTGTTGCGCGACCTGGGCCTGGCCGACGACGACGCACGCGTGAATCCCAACGGCGGCGCGATCGCGCTGGGCCACCCGCTGGGCGCCAGCGGCGCGCGGCTGGCCACGACGGCCATCAACCAGCTGCACCGCACCGGCGGCCGCTATGCGCTGTGCACGATGTGCATCGGCGTGGGCCAGGGGATCGCCGTCATCCTCGAGCGGGTCTGATCCCGGCCACGGGCGCCGCCGACGCGGCGTCCGGCACCGATGCCCCGCGGCAGGCGCCCCGGGGCATCGTCGTTTCCGGGCTGGCGAGGCGCTCAGCCCAGCATGCCCACGATCGCGCGTCCGACGTAGCCGTGGCCCGGACTGCCTTTCATCACCACGGTCTGCGCGGCGATCTCGGCCGGCGAGTTGTCGCTTAAGATCCCGTCCTTCTCCAGGCTGATGCGCGCATACGCCTGGAGGCTGGATTCGTAGCCGCGCGTCTCGCCATAGACGGCGCCGCAGGCATCCTGCGGCAGCGCCAGCTGCGAGGTCAGGTACTTGCGGTCGTAGCGCGGGGCGCCGTCAGCGGTGGGGTAGACCTCCAGGTGCAGGTGCGGATAGCGCCCGGGGTAGCAGCCCGGGAAGATGGTCTGGAAGCTGACCTGGCCGTGGGCATCGGCCACCTGGACCCCGCGCAGGAAGTTCTCGTCGCGCAGCTCCCGGGTGTACAGCGAATAGCCGCCGTCGCGCGTGCAATGCCACAGATAGACCGCCCGGCCGGGCAGCGGCGCGCAGCCGGCGCTGACGTCGACCAGCTTGATGGTCAGCTGCAGCGGCACGCCCTGAGCCGTGCCGCCGGCACCGCCGAAGCTGCTGCGCAGGTCGCTGCGCACGACGCCGGACGAGGCCAGGACGTTGGCCGCGTTGCTGGTGGGGCCGCCGCCGTTGGCGGGGTAGGGGCCGGCGGTTTCCTCGGGCAGCGCGATGCAGGTGCCCACGGCCGCGGCATCGCCGGCTCGGGCGAGGCCGGGCAGGCCCAGCGCCGCGGCGCTCGCGCCCAGCATGCGGGTCAGCGCGAGGCGCCGGGCCATCCGGCGCAGGTCGCGTTCCAGTTCGGTCGGGGCAAGCGCCGGTTGCGGTTCTGTCATGTGTCTTCCATCGCGGGTCGCCGTGCCGGGCGAAGGGAGGGGCAGGGGCCGCACGCGGCGCCGCCGCTATGGTACTTCGGCGCGCCGGACCGCGGCATGATCGTTTCGCAAGCATACGAAACCGGGATATGCCGCCGGGCTCAACTGGCCCATTTGCGGTCGAAGTCCATCTTGCGGAAGTGTTCCACCATGAAGTCGATGAAGGTGCGCGTCTTGGCCGGCAGGTACTGCCGGTGCGGGTAGGCCAGGTTGATGGTCAGGCGCGGCAGGTCCCAGTCGTCCAGCACCGGCACCAGCCGCCCCGCCACGATATCGTCGTAGACGATGTACTTGGGCTGGACCAGGATGCCCAGGCCTTCGCGCGCAGCGGCGCACAGGACCTGGCCGTCGTTGGCTTCCAGCACGCCCTTCACCGGCAGCACGCGGACTTCGCCCGCGCGCGAGAAGCGCAATTCGTCGTAGCGGTTGGAATACGTGTAGAGCAGCAGCCTGTGGTTCGCCAGTTCGTCGATGGTGCGCGGCGTGCCATGGCGGTGCAGGTAGCCGGGCGAAGCAGCCAGGATGCGCCGTGTCTCGGCCAGCCGGCGGATGGTCAGGTTGGAGTCGGATTCGTATTCGCGCGTGCGCACCGCCAGGTCGATGCCGTTGTCGATCAGGTCGTAGTAGCGGTTGGCGGTGATCACATGGACGTTGACGTTGGGAAAACGCCGGTTGTATTCGGGCAGCAGCGGCGCGATGTGGCGCATCGCGAACGACAGCGACGAGGTCACGCGCAGATCGCCCACCGGGTTGAGCACCGTGGCGTTGACGGCCGACTCGGCCTCCTGCATCTCGCCCAGGATGTTCTTGCTGCGCCGGTAGAACTCCTGCCCGACCTCGGTCAGGTACAGGCGCCTGGTGTTGCGCTCGACCAGCCGGGCCGACAGGCGTTGTTCCAGCGTGGCCAGATGGCGGCTGGCAGCGGCGGTCGACAGGCCGGCGGCCTCGGCGGCGCGCGTCAGGCTGCCCAGTTCCGCGATGTGGACGAACAGCTCCAGTTCGCGCCAGCGGTCCATGCTTGTCCCTCGATTATTAGCAGAATTGCAAAAGTGATTTCCGTTTGCCGGAGCTATGCCGGCGTTTTCGTCCGGGCTGCGCACTTATAATCCGGAACCTCACGACTATTCCGCCCAATCGGAGCTCTTCATGGCCATCATTTCGCAGGAAGCCCTAGACCAGTTGTTCATGTCCGCCCGCACGCAGAACGGCTGGCTGGACAAGCCCGTGTCCGACGAGCAGCTCAAGCAAGTCTACGACATTGCGAAAATGGGGCCGACCTCGATGAACTGCCAGCCGATGCGCGTGGTGTTCCTGCGCACCCAGGAAGCCAGGGAACGGCTCGTGCCCGCGCTCAGCCCGGGCAACGTGGACAAGGTCAAGGCCGCGCCGGTCACGGCCATCATCGCCACCGACACCCGCTTCTACGAGTTCATGCCGCAGCTCTGGTTCCGCGAGGGCGCCAAGGAAATGTTCGAGGGCAACGCCGCGTTGGCCGCCGCCACGGCCGCCCGCAACGGCACCCTGCAGGGCGCCTATTTCATCATCGCCGCCCGCGCCATCGGCCTGGATTGCGGTCCGATGAGCGGCTTCGACATCGCCAAGGTCAACGCCGAGTTCTTCCCCGACGGCCGCCTGACCGCCAACTTCATCTGCTCGCTGGGCTACGGCGACACGTCCAAGCTGTTCGATCGCCAGCCGCGCCTGTCCTTCGAGCAGGCCGCCACGCTGCTCTGATCCCCGCGACCCGCGGTCCGGCCCCGGCTCATTGCTGCTCGATGCCGGCCTTCTGCATGACCGTGCGCCACCGCTCGATCTCGGCGCCGACATGGGTGGCCATCGCCTGAGGCGTGGAGGCCTCCGGCAGGCAGGCCGCCGCCAGCGCCTGCTTGCGGACGTTTTCGTCGGCAAGCACCCGGCGCACCGCCTGGTTCATCTTGTCGACGACGGCGGCGGGGGTGCCGGCCGGGAAGGCCAGCCCGTACCAGGTCGTCACGTCGTAGCCGGCCACGCCCGACTCCAGCGCCGTGGGCGTCTGGGGCAGGCCTTCATAGCGCCGCGGCGACGTCACCGCCAGGGGTTTGAGCTCGCCGGCGCGAATGTGGCCCAGCAGGGGCGAGGCCACGTCCACCAGCAGTTCCACCTCGCCGCTCAGCACGGCGGCCACCGTGTTCGGCGTGCCCTTGTAGGGGACGTGGACGATGTCGATGCCGGTGACCTGGCGCAGCAGTTCGCCGGCGAAATGCTGGGTGCTGCCGATGCCGACGCTCGCGTAGTTCAGCTTGCCGGGCTGCGCCCTGGCCATTTTCACCAGGCCGGCGATATCGGTGGCCGGGAAGTTCTTGCCGGCTGCCACCACCAATGGCTGGGCGCACAGCATGGAGACCGGCGCGAAGTCCTTGACCGAATCGAAGGGCAGCTTGCGGTAGATGGCCGCCGAGACCGCGTGTCCATTGTTCATGACGAACACCGTGTGGCCGTCCGCGGCGGCGCGCGCCACCGTGCCCGCGGCCAGCGTGCCGCCGGCGCCGGGCTTGTTCTCCACCACGATGGGCTGGCCCAGGATTTCCGCCAGGGGCTGGGCCACCATCCGGGCGATGATGTCGGTGCCCCCGCCGGGAGCAAAGCCCACCACCATGCGCACGGGCCGGCTGGGCCAGTCCTGGGCGGCCGCAGGCAGGGCCAGGGTCAAGGCGAGCGCGCACAGCAGCGCGCCCGGCCGTTTCGGGTCGGTATGGAACATCGGTAGTCTCCTGTGTGCTTCTTATTGTGGTTTGCCGCCGGCCCGGAGCCGGCGGCAGGCTTTCCCGCGAGGCGTCAGGGCCGCGCGGATCCCGCCAGCCAGGCCTTGCCGCGAGCGTACAGCGCCTGGACTTCCTGGCCGTGCAGGCCGGGCATGGTGGTCTTGACGTCCATGCCTATCTTGACCTGCAGATAGGCCAGGTGGCGATAGCCCTCGGGGAAGCGCGCCAGCAGCGCCGCGTCCAGTTCCGGGCGGGCGGCCGGGTCCACCGGGTCCATCCTGTCTTTTTCGTAGATGGGCTGGCGTTCGACCATGCCCCAGCGGCCGCCGCGCTTTTCCAGGAAATCGTAGAAGCGGCCGGTGCACACCACGTCGCACAGCACGCCGTCCACGGTGGCGCGCTGGGAAATGGTCATCTTGGTCTGGGCGACGGCCCGGTCGCCTTCGCGGTCGATGGTCATGCCACCCAGGAAGTGCAGGATGTTGACCCCGCGCTCCATGCCTTCCCGGCTTTGCCGGATGAATTCGGTGGCCGAGGCCTGGCACCAGGTCGCGTTCATGCGGCCGTCCTCGTGCCAGACGGTGGCGAAGCGTTCCCAGTCGCCGGCGTCGCGCCACAGCGCCCAGTTCTCCACCAATTCGCGTATGGCGAGTTTTTCTTGGTCGTACATGAGTCCTCCAGTCGGGAAAATCAGGGGGTGGACCCGGAGACCGGGTTCAGCACGAAGTCGAAGTCCAGCGTATGGAAGGGCTGCGCGCTGGTGCCGCCGTCGGGCGTGGGGCCGGGCTCGTGCCGGACCCATTGCGCGATCAGCGACGAGCGCACGCCGAATACCGCGTCGGAGTCCAGGTATTGGTCGCCGTCGCGGAAGACGTGGGTGACCAGGGTCTCGTAGCCCTCGGCGCGGATCATGAAATGCAGGTGGGCGGGCCGCCAGGGATGGCGGCCCAGCGCGGCCAGCATGCGGCCGACGGGGCCGTCGTGGGGGATGGGATAGGCTTCGGCCAGGATGGAGCGGAAATGGAAGCTGCCGTCCGGCGCGGAATGGATGCGGCCGCGGCCCCGGTGGGTGGGATCGTCGGGATTCTGCACGTCGTAGAAGCCTTCCGCGTCCGCCTGCCAGACCTCCATTTCCGCGCCGCCGATGGGCGTGCCGTCCACGCTCCTGACCGTGCCGCGCACGAAGCACGGGTCGCCCTTGGCGCCGTTGGCGATGTCGTCTCCCAGCGCGTACTCGGGCGCGCCTTCGACGAAGAACGGACCGAAGACCGTGGCTTCCGTACAGGCGGGTGGCTTGCGGTGGTTCATCGCGGTCACCAGCGTCGACAGTCCGAGCGTGTCGGACAGCAGGATGAACTCCTGCCGCTTGTCGTCGGTGATGTGTCCCGTGGCGGTCAGGAACTCGATGCCCGCGGCCCATTCCGCTTCCGTCAGTTTCACCTCGCGGGCGAATTCGTGCAGGTGCTGCACGAGGCTGGTCATGATCTGCTTCAGGCGGGCGTCGGGCGCCTGGGCGTGCCGGGCCAGCACGGCCTGGGTGATGGTGTCTTCGTTCAGGTTGCGCAAGGCGTGGTCTCCTGGATGCTTGTTTCTTCCGCCTGCCACGGGCGTGCTCAGGTCGGCTACTGTAGACGTGGCCGGGGACGATTTGAATGGAAAAACCGGAAAAGAGTTTTACGCCAGGCGCAAGGGTGGCCCGGGGCGGCACGCTGAAGGTGCAAGGATGGCGGCGGGAAGGAGAGCCGGAGGCGGGCCCGTCCCGGCATGGGCCGGGACGGGCGCCGGCCGGCAGCAGGTCCTAGCGGACGCCGGGGATGCCTTCCAGGCGCGAGCCGGCCTTCAGCCCGCGCTTGGCGAACCAGCCGCGTTCCATTTCCAGGGCGTAGCGCACGGGCTGGGCGGCGCAGTGGCTGTCTTCCGTCCTGGGCGCCATGTCCTCGATGTTGGCGATGGTGCCGTCATCGGCGATGAAGGCCACCGACAGCGGAATCAGCGTGTTGCGCATCCACATGCATTGGGTGCCGGGCATCTCGAAAATGAACAGCATGCCCTGGTTGGGCCCCAGGCGTTCGCGGAACATCAGGCCGCGCTCGCGCGTGGGCGGGGTACTGGCGACCTCGGCGTGGATCAGGTGCATGCCGGCCCGCAACGTTTGCACGGGCAGCGTGGCCTGGGCCGAGGCGGTCGAGGCCAGGAGGGCGGTGGCGATGCAGGCGCCTGCGCCGGCAGCCAGGCGCGGCAGGAAGGAACGTATGCGGGTCATGACGTCGGCAGGGGGGCGGAAAAGGGTAGGGGCGAGCGTCCACGGGGCGGCGCCGCCGCGGAAGGCTCCCGGCGAGGGTAGCATGACCAGGCCCACGACAAGGTTAAAGGCGCGATGGGCCGGCGCTGGGGGGAAAATGTAGGGGCCCGCCGGAGCAGGTGGCTCTGGCGGGCCCGGGCAGTTCAGGCCGCCGGACCGGAGCCGGTCAGGCCGCTTCGCTGATGTTCAGCGCCTGCTTGCCCTTCGGACCCTGGGCCGCCTCGAAGGTGACCTTCTGGCCTTCTTTCAGGGTCTTGAAGCCGTTCATCTGGATGGAGGAGAAATGGGCGAACAGGTCGTCGCCGCCGTCGTCGGGCGTGATGAATCCGAAGCCCTTGGCATCATTGAACCATTTGACGGTGCCGCTACCCCTCTTGCCTTGGCTGATATCGCTGGACATGACGTAATGCCTTCTTGTAGTCAGTTACAACATATGCGAGGCGCGCTCCCCCGGTGCCGTAGGCAGTCGATCGTGCGCTTCGCCGGTGCGAGTTTTGGTGGGTTTGCTACTTCCGGGGCTTGATAAACCTGGCCCCAGGCATCAAATAATGGGAAAGATGTCCGGCTGCGTCAAGCTCGGGATGGCCCGGGCATATAGGAGTATGCTGATGGCTTGCGGGGCACTTTCAAGTGGATAGAATAGGCGCATGGGCACCGGGTTCGATTCTCAACCGGATCAGACAACGCTGCTTGAGCGGGAACCGTCGAAGACCAAACCACCTCCAATGTTCACGGTGGTGTTGTTGAACGATGATTTCACGCCGATGGAGTTCGTTGTGCTGGTATTGGAGAAATTTTTCAGCAAGGGGCGCGAGCAGGCCACCCAGATCATGCTCAAGGTGCATCACGAGGGTCGCGGCGTCTGCGGAATCTATCCGCGGGACATCGCCAGGACCAAGATCGACCAGGTAAGCCGTTTCTCACGGCAGAACCAGCATCCGCTTCAGTGCATCATGGAGGAAGCGTGATTTCTCAAGAATTGGAAGTTAGCCTTCACATGGCGTTCGTCGAGGCCCGTCAGGCTCGGCACGAATTCATCACGGTAGAGCATCTGCTGCTCTCGCTGCTCGACAATCCGTCGGCGGCCGAGGTGCTGCGCGCTTGCGCCGCCAACCTGGACGACCTGCGCCGCAACCTGCGCAATTTCGTCAACGACAACACGCCCGTGATCCCGGGCACGGAAGAGGCCGATACCCAGCCCACGCTGGGTTTCCAGCGCGTCATCCAGCGCGCGATCATGCACGTGCAGTCCACGGGCAACGGCAAGAAGGAAGTGGCCGGCTCCAACGTGCTGGTCGCCATCTTCGGCGAAAAGGATTCCCACGCGGTCTATTACCTGCACCAGCAGGGCATCACCCGCCTGGACGTGGTCAACTTCATGTCCCACGGCATCACCAAGCAGCCCCAGCTGGAGTCCTCCAGCACGCCCAAGGAACCCGAGGCGGAAGCCGAGGCCGAGGCCAAGCAGTCGCCGCTGGACCAGTACACCCAGAACCTGAACGTGGCCGCCAAGGCCGGCAAGATCGATCCGCTGATCGGCCGCGACAGCGAGGTCGAGCGGGTCATCCAGGTGCTGTGCCGCCGCCGCAAGAACAATCCGCTGCTGGTGGGCGAGGCCGGCGTGGGCAAGACCGCCATCGCCGAGGGCCTGGCCTGGCGCATCACCGAAGGCGCCGTGCCCGACGTGCTGGCGGATGCCTGCGTCTATTCCCTGGACATGGGCGCGCTGCTGGCGGGCACCAAGTACCGCGGCGACTTCGAGCAGCGCCTGAAGGCGGTGCTCAAGCAGCTCAAGGAAAGCCCCAAGGCGGTGCTGTTCATCGACGAGATCCACACCCTCATCGGCGCCGGCGCCGCGTCGGGCGGTACGCTGGATGCCTCCAACCTGCTCAAGCCGGCCCTGTCCTCGGGCCAGCTCAAGTGCATAGGCGCGACCACGTACACCGAATACCGCGGCATCTTCGAGAAGGATCATGCCCTGTCGCGGCGCTTCCAGAAGATCGACGTCAACGAGCCCAGCGTCGAGCAGACCGTGCAGATCCTGCGCGGCCTCAAGCAGCGGTTCGAGGACCACCACAGCGTCAAGTACTCGTCGGCGGCGCTGTCGGCGGCCGCCGAACTGTCGGCCAAATTCATCAACGACCGCCACCTGCCGGACAAGGCCATCGACGTCATCGACGAGGCCGGCGCGGCCCAGCGCATCCTGCCCAAGTCGCGGCAGAAGAAGGTCATCGGCAAGGCCGAGATCGAGGACATCGTGTCCAAGATCGCCCGGATCCCGCCGCAATCGGTCTCCAGCGACGACCGCAGCAAGCTGGCCACGCTCGAGCGCGACCTGAAGGCCGTGGTGTTCGGCCAGGACGCCGCCATCGACGCGCTGTCCGCGTCCATCAAGATGGCGCGCTCGGGGCTGGGCAAGCCCGACAAGCCCATCGGCGCGTTCCTGTTCTCCGGTCCCACCGGCGTCGGCAAGACCGAGGTGGCCAAGCAGCTCGCCTTCATCCTGGGCATCGAGCTGCTGCGCTTCGACATGTCCGAGTACATGGAGCGCCATGCCGTCTCGCGCCTGATCGGCGCGCCGCCGGGATACGTCGGCTTCGACCAGGGCGGCCTCCTGACCGAGGCCATCACCAAGAAGCCGCACTGCGTGCTGCTGCTGGACGAGATCGAGAAGGCCCACCCCGAGGTCTTCAACATCCTTCTGCAGGTCATGGACCACGGAACGCTGACGGACAACAACGGCCGGAAGGCGGATTTCCGCAACGTCATCATCATCATGACGACCAACGCCGGTGCCGAAACTCTGCAGAAGAACGTGATCGGCTTCTCCGGCGCGCGCGAGCAGGGCGACGAGATGGCGGAAATCAAGCGCATGTTCACGCCGGAGTTCCGCAACCGCCTGGACTCGATCATTTCGTTCAAGGCCCTGAACGAAGAGATCATCCTGCGCGTGGTCGACAAGTTCCTGATGCAGCTGGAAGAGCAACTGCACGAGAAGCGCGTCGAGGTCATCTTCACCGATGCCCTGCGCGCCTACCTGGGCAAGAAGGGCTTCGATCCGCTGATGGGCGCGCGTCCCATGCAGCGCCTGATCCAGGACACCATCCGCCGCGCGCTCGCCGACGAACTGCTGTTCGGCAAGCTGGTCAGCGGCGGCCGGGTGACCGTGGACATGGTCGACGACGAGATCAAGCTCAACTTCGACGATACGCCGCCGAAGGCCGCGCCGCAGCCGGAGGTGGAACTGGCGGACTGACCCCCCCGTACGCGCTTACGCGCGCCCCCCAGGGGGCGGCACTGGCGGACCGGCGGAGCCGGATCCGCTGTGCCCTGGGTCTGTGTGGGGCCGTCGATGGTTGTTGGCGGCCTGTTTTTTTGCCGCAGGGCCGCCCCAAGGCAAAAAGCGCCCCCTCGGGGGGCAGCGCCGCCGCGTAGCGGCAAGCGTGGGGGCATATTTTTTGCCGCCGGGCCGCCCCAAGGCAAAAAGCGCCCCCTCGGGGGGCAGCGCCGCCGCGTAGCGGCAAGCGTGGGGGTATTTTTTTGAGGTGTGTGGTTTTGTGGGGTATCTATTAGGGTAAATCTGGGGTAATATTGCTGTACTGCACAAATCACGCCATCGCCCTGTCGGGCACCGGTGTGGCCTTCATGCAGACGATCGGTAACCAAGTGGGTTGACCGAAAACTGCATCGTCTCTGACCTCGTTTTTCCCTTTGCGTTGCGCGCACGGTGATATCGGTCGGCGCCGATGATCCGTCCGGAGCGGCCGTGTCCGTCTCCGCAGCGTAGCGCCAGCTTTCCAGGCTCGATGAATCCGGCCCCGTCCTTGGCGGGGCCATGGCCGCGTTTTTCGCGCGTCCGGGTATGTCCGGCGGGGAAAGGCTTGCGTTGCGCCATACGTAACGTAAGGAATGAATATGTCTTTCACTGAACTCGGCCTTGCTCCCGCCATCGTCGGCGCGCTGACCGAAGCCGGCTTTACCGAGCCGACGCCGGTCCAGGCCCGGGCCATCCCGCTGGCGCTGGAGGGGCACGACCTCATGGTGTCGTCCCAGACCGGTAGCGGCAAGACCGCGGCCTTCATGCTGCCGGCCCTGAACCGGCAGGTCCAGGCTTCGCCGCTGCGCACGCCCGGCGTGCGCGTGCTGGTGCTGACCCCCACGCGCGAGCTGGCCCAGCAGGTGTCGGAAGCCACCCGCACCTATGGCAAGGCGCTGAACTGGCTGCGCACGGCCACGGTCGTCGGCGGCATGCCCTATGGTGCCCAGTTGAAGGCGCTGTCGCGCCGGGTCGACGTGCTGGTCGCGACCCCGGGCCGTCTGCTGGACCACGTCCAGTCCGGCAAGGTGAACCTGTCCGAGGTCGAGGTCCTGGTGCTGGACGAGGCCGACCGCATGCTGGACATGGGTTTCATCGACGACATCGAGGCCATCGTGGCGCGCACGCCCGCCACCCGGCAGACGCTGCTGTTCTCGGCCACGCTGGACGGCTCGGTGGCCCGGATGGCTGCCAAGATGATGCGCGACCCCCAGCGCATCGAGATCGCCAGCCAGAAGGAAAAGCACGCCAACATCACCCAGTCGCTGCTGTACGCGGATGACATGGAGCACAAGATGCGCCTGCTGGACCACCTGCTGCGCGACGTCAACATCCAGCAGGCCATCGTCTTCACCTCGACCAAGCGCGCGGCCGACGATCTGGCCGACACGCTGGCCGACCAGGGCTTCGCCGCCGAGGCGTTGCATGGCGACATGAACCAGCGCCAGCGTACCCGTACCCTGGGCAACATGCAGCGCGGCCGGGTGCAGATCCTTGTCGCCACCGACGTGGCGGCGCGGGGTATCGACGTGCAAGGCATCAGCCACGTCGTCAACTTCGACCTGCCCATGCAGGCCGAGGACTACGTGCACCGCATCGGCCGTACCGGCCGCGCGGGCCGCGACGGCCTGGCGTTCACGCTGGCCGCGCATGGCGAGCGTCACAAGATCCGCACCATCGAGCGTTATACGGACCAGAGCATCCCCGTCCAGGTGATCCCCGGACTCGAGCCGCAGCGCGCGCCGCGGCCCGGCTCCGACCGTCCGCGCCGCGGCGGCCCCGGCGGCAAGCCGGGCTGGCGCCAGGGCGGCCGTGGCGGCTACCAGAATCGTGAAGGCGGGCAGCGGCAGTACGAAGGCCGTGGCCATTTCGACCGCAACCGCGACGAGCGTCCGGCTTTCGGCGACCGTCCGCGCGGCGAGCGCCGCCATGGCGAACCGTCCCAGGGCGAACGCCAGGGCTACGGTGAGCGCCGGTACGAGCCGCGCTTCCAGGACGATCGCCGCGAGCGTTCGCCCGAAGGCCAGGGCTACGCCGCCCGGCCGCGTGGCGACCGTCCGCAGGGCGAGCGCACCTGGGGCGATCGTCCCCAGGGCGGCCGCCCCGAAGGCGACCGCCGCGAGCGTCCGGCCCAGGCCTGGGCCGACCGTCCCCGCGCGGCCCGTCCGGAAGGCGATCGCCGCGACGCGCCCGTGCGCCGCTTCGATTCCCGTCGTCGCGCCGCCTGACGGCATCCTGCAAGGCAACCCGGCGCGGCGGCCAGCCGCCGCGCCCGACGCCCCCGACCCGCGGCCCCAGGTCGCGCGCGCGGGCGTTTTCACGTCCGGGCCATCGCGCATCGTCCAGATCATTCGCCTTCAATTGATTTGAACTGAAATATTATTAGGAGATATGATTTGCCTTGGTATTGCCCGGGCGACTCATGACTCGTTTTCTTCTTGCGACGTGGACGGCGGTATGGCTGGCAGGCATCGCGCCTTCGGCGGGAGCGGCCGACGCTGGCGCGACTCCCGGGGCCGCGGCCCAGCCCGACAGCCTGCAGCGCGCCGTCCAGGCCGGCCGGTTGCGCATCGGCTATGCGAACGAGGCGCCGTTCGCCTACATGGACAGCCGGGCGGGCCGATTGACCGGCGAAGCCCCGGAAATCGCCCGCGTGATCCTGGGGCGGCTGGGCATAGGCGAGGTCGAAGGCGTGCTGACCGAGTTCGGCGCGCTGATCCCGGGCCTCCTGGCCGGCCGTTTTGACATGATCGCCGCCGGCATGTACGTGCTGCCCGACCGGTGCCGCCAGATCGCCTTCTCCAATCCCACCTACGGCGTGGGCGACGGGTTCCTCCAGCGTACGGACAATCCGCGCCGATTGCATGGCTATGCCGACGTGGCCGCCGACCCCGGCGCCCGCGTGGGCGTGGTGGTCGGGGCGGTGCAGAACGACTACGCCGCGCGCGCGGGCGTGCCGCCGTCGCAGGTCGTGGTGTTTCCCGACGTGGTCAGCGCGGTCGAGGGCGTGGTGGCGGGGCGGGCGGACGTCTATGCCGCGACGGCGCTGACTTTGAACTACGTGCTGACCAAGGTGCCGGACTGGCAGATCGACAAGGTGGCCCGGTTCGTCCAGCCTACCGAGAACGGCGAAGCGGTGCGCGGGTACGGCGCGTTCGGCTTCCGCCAGGGGGACGTGGCGCTGCGCGAAGCCTTCGACCGCGAGCTGGCGCATTTCATCGGGACGCCCGAGCACCAGCGCCTGGTCGAGCCTTTCGGCTTCACCGCGAACGAACTGCCGGGCGACGCGACGTCGGCGCAGTTGTGCGGGCAGTCTCCCGCCGCCGCGCCCGCCCCGGCCTCCGATCCGTCATGACCGACCTTCCCGAGCTATTGCCGCCCTTGCTGCGCGGCCTGTGGGTCACCTTGCAGCTCACCGCGGGCGCGGCGGCGCTGGCCATCCCGGCGGCGCTGCTGTCCGGCCTGGGGCGCATGTCGCGGCGGCCCTACCTATCGTGGCCCGCGGCCTGCTACGTGGAGGTGTTCCGCGGAACGTCCGCGCTGGTGCAGCTTTTCTGGGTCTACTACGTGCTGCCCCTGCTGGGCCTGCGGCTGCCGGCGGTCTGGGCGGGCATCCTGGTGCTGGGCCTGCATACCGGGGCCTACGGAGCCGAGATCGTGCGCGGCGCGATCGCCAACGTGCCCAAGGGGCAGGCCGAGGCCGCGGTGGCGCTGAACATGACGCCGACGGCCACGCTGTGGCGCATCCTGGTGCCGCAGGCCGTGCCGCTGATGCTGCCGCCGGCCGGCAACCTCCTGATCGAACTGCTCAAGAACACCGCCCTGGTGTCGCTGATCACCATCACCGACCTGACCTTCAGCGCGCAACTGCTGCGCAGCGAGACTTTCCGCACCGTGGAGGTGTTCAGCATCGCGCTGCTCATGTATTTCGCCGCCGCCCAGGTCCTGAACGGCGGCATGCGGCTGCTGGAGCGGCGTGCGGCCCGCCACCGGGGGCGGACATGAGCGCGGCCGCCAGCCAGCCGCTGTTCGACTGGGGCTATGCCCGCGCCGTGCTGCCCACCTTGCTGGACGGCCTGGCGATCACCGTGCAGGCCACGCTGCTGGGCATGGCGCTGGCCGTGACGCTGGGGCTGGTGCTGGCGCTGATGCGAAGGGCGCCGCTGCGGCTGCTGGCCTGGGGCGCGGCGCTGGTCATCGAGTTCGTGCGCAGCACGCCGCTGCTGATGCAACTGTTCTTCCTGTTCTACGTGCTGCCGGTCACGGGCGTGCAGTTCTCGCCGCTGGCCACCGGCGTACTGGGACTGGGCGTGCACTACGCCGCCTACTGCGCCGAGGTGTACCGGGCCGGCCTGGAAAGCGTGCCGCGCGGGCAGTCGGACGCGGCGCTGGCGCTCAATCTCGGTCGCTGGCGGACGCTGCGGGACGTCATCCTGCCGCAGGCGATCCCGCCCATCGTGCCGGCGCTGGGGAACTACTTCGTCGCCATGTTCAAGGATACGCCGCTGCTGTCGGCCATCACCGTGGTGGAACTGCTCCAGGCCAGCAAGATCGCCGGTTCGGCCACGTTCCGCTATACCGAGCCGCTCACGCTGGTGGGGCTGATCTTCCTGGCGCTGAGCCTGGCCGCGGCCTGGGGAGTGAGGCGCGTGGGAGCCAGGCTGCGCTGAGCCGGACGACGACATGAAGGAGGACGCATGAGCGCCAGTGTCACGCTGGAGAATGTCTGCAAGCGCTACGGCGAGGTCGAGGTGCTGCGGGGCCTGGACCTGCACATTCCGGCCGGCCAGACGGTCGCGCTGATCGGTCCGTCGGGGTCCGGCAAGTCGACGCTGCTGCGCCTGCTGATGACGCTGGAGCGGCCCGATGCCGGCCGCATCCTGATCGATGGCGAATCCATGTGGACCGAACGGCGGGGCAGCCGGGAAGTCCCGGCCCGGCCGGCGCATCTGCGCAGGGTGCGGGGACGGATAGGCATGGTGTTCCAGCACTTCAACCTGTTCCCCCATATGACGGCATTGCGCAATGTGGCCGAGGCGCCCAGGCACGTGCTGGGGCTGGGCCGGGACGAGGCCGAGCAGCGGGCGCGCGAATACCTGGATATGGTGGGGCTGGGAGACAAGCTGGATCGGTATCCCGCCAATCTTTCCGGCGGCCAGAAGCAACGGGTCGGCATTGCCCGCGCGCTGGCCATGCGGCCGGAAGTCATGCTGTTCGACGAGGTGACCTCGGCGCTGGACCCGGAACTGGTGGGCGGCGTGCTGGAGATCATGCGGGAGCTGTCGGCGCGGCGCACCATGACGATGATCGTCGTGACGCACCAGATGAAGTTCGCCGAGCGCAGCTCGGACCGCACCCTGTTCTTCGACGGCGGCCGCATCGTCGAGGACGGACCGTCCGCCCAGGTCTTCGGTCATCCGGCCCGCGCGCGCACGCGCCAGTTCCTGGAAGCCGTCATCGAGGCCTGAGGCGGCCGTCCTGGTCGCGGCAACGAGGGTAGACTATTAGGAGCCCGGCGCCATCCACGCGCGCCGGATCTTCATCAGTCGGGAATCGTTAGCCGCCATGCGCTGCCTGGTCATCGAAGACGAAGTCGATACTTCGCGCTATATCTGCAACGGTCTGAAGGAGGCCGGCCACGAGGTGGCGGCCTGCCGCGACAGCGCCGACGGGCTCAATCGCGCCATGACCGAGGCCTGGGACGTCATCATCCTGGACCGCATGCTGCCCAACGACGTGGACGGCCTGTCCATCCTGACCACGCTGCGAGGCATAGGCAAGACGACGCCCGTGCTGATCCTGAGCGCGCTGGCGGGGCTGGACGAGCGGGTCAGGGGGCTGCGCGGCGGCTGCGACGACTACCTCACCAAGCCGTTCGCGTTCTCCGAGCTGGCGGCGCGGGTCGAGGCCCTGTACCGCAGGGCCCGTGCCCGCGACGATGTGCGCGAACTGCGCATCGCCAATCTCCGGGCCGACCTGACCAAGCGCACCGTCGAGCGCGACGGCAAGACCATCACGCTGCAGCCGCGCGAGTTCCGCCTGCTGGTCTACCTGCTGTTGAACCAGGAACAGGTCGTGACCCGCACCATGCTGCTCGAGGCGGTCTGGGACTATCGCTTCGATCCGCAGACCAACGTGATCGATGTGCAGATCAGCCGCCTGCGCAACAAGATCGACAACGGCTTCGCGCCTCCCCTGATCCATACGGTGCGCGGGGTGGGGTACATGATCTCGGCGGCGCCGCGTTGAGCACGGCCTACGACGACTATCCCGGCCGCCAGACCGGGCCGCTGGCCTTCGTCCGGCGCCTGTGGCAGTCGGTCGCGTTCCGGCTCGCGCTGGGCTATGGCGTGTCGGTGGTGCTGTTCATGATGGTGCTGCTGTCGGTGCTGTACGTGCAGACCATCGGCGTGCTGCAGAATCGCATCGACCGGCAACTGGTGTCGGCCAGCCACCGGATGGTCAGCCATTTCGAGGCCTACGGGCCCGAGCGGCTGGCCGACGACATCACCGAGACCCTGACCGACGGCGTCAACTCCGATACCGAGGTCTACCTGCTGGCCACAGCGGCGGGCAAGAAAATGGCGGGCAACATCGCCGTTTCCCGCGACCTGCTCAAGCCCACCTTCGGGATCGTCGAAAAGCAGGTGCTGCGGGACGGGCGCATCTCCTACAGCCGGTTCCGCACGGAACTGCTGGCCGACGGGTCCGTCCTGCTGGTCGGCCGCGACATGCGCGACCAGAAGGACCTCGAGCAACTGGTCGGCAACGCGCTGATGGCGGCGGCGGTGGTCTCGGTGCTGCTGGCCATCATCGGCGCCATCGTGTTCCGCGACCAGCTCGAGAGCCGGGTCGGCGCGATCCGCCGCACCGCCGCCCAGATCGAGGCCGGCGACCTGACGCAGCGCATCCCGGTGTCCGGCAAGGACGACGAGTTCGCGCGCCTGAGCCACGACATCAACCTGATGCTGGACCGGATCGAGATCCTGATGGACGGCGTGCGGCACGTCTCCAACACCATCGCCCACAATCTGCGCACGCCGCTGTCGCGGATCCGCGCCAAGCTGGAAGTGGCCAGCCGTCCGGGCACGGACCCGGCGCAGGTGGCGCAGGCCACGACCTTCGCCATCCGCGAGATCGAGGAACTCACCATCGTCTTCGACAAGCTGCTGCAGATCGCCGAGGCGGAGTCGGGCGCTCGGCGCCAGGCTTTCCAACCGGTATCGCTGAACGACATCGTGGCCGACGTGGTGGAACTGTACGAGCCGGTGGCCGAGGAAAAGGGCGTGGAGCTGCGCGTGCGCATGGACGAAGACGTCATGGCGGCGGGCGACAAGGACCTGCTGGCCAGCGCCGTGGCCAACCTGCTGGACAACGCGATCAAATACGCCGGCAGCCCCGCCCGCGTCACGGTCAGCACGCAGCGAGAAAGCGACACGGTGTCGCTGGTGGTGCAGGACAACGGGCCCGGCATCCAGGCCATCGAGCGCTCCAAGGTCGGGACCCGGTTCTTCCGGCTCAACCGCCGCGTACCGGGCTACGGCCTGGGCCTGGCCAGCGTGACGGCCATCGCCAGCCTCCACAACGCTTCGTTGGACCTGGACGACGCCGGCCCCGGCCTGGTGGCCCGTATCACGCTGCCCAGGCTGGGAAAAATGACAAAACGGTAATGTTTCGGCCATGCTTTCCCTTTCAGCCGGTCGCTAACATCACGCGATCCGGATCAGGAGTGCCTCGCGCCGTGGGACGCGTCGACGACCGATCCGAGCCGTAAAATCGTCAAAGGTCGCTCATGCCGCGTTTTGCCCATTTTGTCGTCGTCACCTGTCTGCTTGCCCTGGCGGCCTGCTCGGACAAGCAAGAGGCTCCTCCGGCTCCCACCGAAAACGCCGCGCCGCTCGCGCCCGGGCAGGTCCGCGTCAAGCCGGCCTCGCTCAAGTACATGGAAATCCAGGAAATGGGGACCCAGGGCGCGGTGCACGTGGTGTGGGCGCCGGCCCGGGTGGCTTTCCGCGAGGAACAGGTGGCCGAGGTGGTGGCGCCGGCATCCGGCCGCATCCTCCAGGTCCAGGCCCAGGTGGGCGACGTGGTCAAGGCCGGAACGCCGCTGGCGACGCTGTCCAGCCCCGACGCCTCGCGCGTGCGGGCCGACTACGCCAATGCCCAGGTCGAACTGCGGGTGGCCCAGGCCGAGGCCAAGCGCCAGCGCCTGATGATGGAGAAGGGCATCGGCATCGAGGCCGAACTGGTCGTGGCCGAGGCCAAGCTGCAGGAGGCCCAGCACAACGCCGACGTGGCGTCGCGGGCCGCCAGCTTCCTGGGCGGCGGCGGCAGCGACACGCTGCTGCTGCGCGCGCCGCGCGCCGGCGTGGTCATCAACCGCAACACCACGCCCGGCGCGTCGGTGGGACCCGATTCCGGATCGCTGTTCACCGTGGGCGATCCGACCGCGCTGTGGATCAACGCCGACGTCTTCGAAAGCGACCTCAGCACGATCGCCCAGGGGGCGCCGGTGCAGATCGTGGTGGCCTCGCTGGACCGGCCCCTGACGGGCAAGGTGCTGCGCGTGGGCTCGGCCCTGAACGCCCAGACCCGCCGCGGGCAGGTGTTCATCACGCTGGACGACTCCAATCCCAACCTGCGCGCGGGCATGCTGGCCCGGGCCGGCATCCAGAGCCGCGCCGCCGAGGGGTTGTCGGTGCCCGTCACCTCGGTGCTGATCAAGGACGGCCAGCGCTCCATCGTATTCGTCCAGGTCTCGGACAACGTGTTCGAGGCGCGTACCGTGTCGCTGGGCCAACCGTCCAACGGCTACATCCCCGTATTGTCGGGCATCGAGCCGGGCGACAAGGTGGTCACCAAGGGCGGCTTGCTGCTCGACGGCGCCGCCAACCAACTGCTGTAAGGATCCGCCATGCGTTCACTCATTGCGCTGGTGGTCCATCGCCGCCTGGTGGCGCTGACCGCGACGCTGATCGTCGCCATCTACGGCGTCTACGCCTTCCTGAACACCGCCATCGAGGCCTATCCCGACGTCACCAACGTCCAGGTGGGCGTCATCTCGCTCGCCCCCGGCCTGGCGCCGGAAGAGGTCGAGCGGCAGGTGACGTTTCCCCTCGAGCGGGCGCTGAACGGCACGCCCGGGCTGGTGTCGCTGCGGTCCGAGAGCTATTTCGGCCTGTCGATGATCACCATGGTCTTCGACGACAAGACCAAGAGCTTCGACGCGCGGGTGCAGGTCACCCAGCGGCTGCCGTCGGCCGACCTGCCCGACGGCGTGACGCCGGAGATGGCGCCCGACAACACGCCGCTGGGCAAGATCTTCTATTACCGGCTCAACAGCGACCGCCACACGCTGGCCCAGCTGCGCTCCGAGCAGGAATGGACCGTGGCCCGGGTCCTCAAGCAGATCCAGGGCGTGGCCGATGTGGTCAGCATGGGCGGCTTCGTCAAGGAGTTCCACATCGAGGTGGATCCGGCCAAGCTGATGGCGCACAACCTGACGCTGGACCAGGTGGTCGAGGCCGTCTCGAAGTCCAACCAGAACGTGGGCGGCGGGCTGCTGCGCCGCGGCGAGCAATCGCTGATCATCCGCGGCATCGGCCTCTTGCGCACGCCGCGCGACATCGAGACCATCGTGCTGGACGTGCACAACAACACCCCCGTGCGCGTCAAGGACGTGGCCCGCGTGGTGCAGTCCTACACGCCGCGCCAGGGCTCGGTGGGGATGAACGACGAGGACGACATCGTCGAAGGCATCGTGCTGCTCAAGCGCGACGAGAATCCCAGCAAGGTGCTGGACCAGGTCCACGCCAAGGTGGACGACATCAACGCGCACATGCTGCCCACGGGCATGCGCATCGAGCCGAGCTATGACCGCTCGCACCTGGTCGGCCATACGCTGCATACCGTCTATCACAACCTGCTGTTCGGCGCGACGCTGATCGTGGGCGTGCTGTGGCTGTTCCTGCGCAGCCTGCGCGGTTCGCTGATCGTCGCGGTGGTCATCCCGCTGTCGCTGCTGGTGGCGTTCGTCGGCCTGCATTTCCTGGGCATGCCGGCCAACCTCATCTCCATGGGCGCCATCGACTTCGGCATCATCGTCGACGGCGCGGTGGTGCTGACCGAGGCCATCATCCACAAGGCCAGGCTGCGAAAACCCGCCTCGCGCCGCGACATGTTCGAGTTGATCATCGAGGCCGCCATGTCGGTGGCCAAGCCGACGCTGTTCGCGATGGCCATCGTGATCGCGGCCCTGATCCCCGTGTTTTCGCTGGAAAGCATCGAAGGCCGCATCTTCCGCCCGCTGGCCATGACCTACACTTTCGCGCTGGTCGGCGCGCTGGTGTTCGCGCTGACGCTGGTGCCCGCGCTGTGCGCGCTGCTGCTGCGTCCCAAGGACGTGGTGGCGCCCGAGCCGGCGGTGTTCCTGCGCATGCACCATGCCTATTCGGGATGGATCGCGCGCGTGCTGGAAAGCCGCCGCAACCGGCGCAACGTGTTCGCCGTGGCCGTCGTGGCGCTGTTGCTGGCGCTGTACGCGGGTTCGCAACTGGGGACCGAGTTCCTGCCCGAACTGGACGAGGGCGACGCCTACGTGCTGGTGCAGATGCCGCCGTCGATCTCGCTGGAGAAGGGGCAGGAGCTGCTGCGCACCATACGCATGCGGCTCAAGGAGGTGCCCGAGGCGATCTCCGTCACCAGCGAGCAGGGGCGGCCGGAAGACGGCACCGACAACGAGACCATCAACGTCGCCAAGGTGCTGGTGCGCCTGAAGGAACGCGCCCAGTGGCGCAAGGGCCTGACCAAGGACGAACTGGTGGCCCAGATGCGCCAGTCCCTGGCGGACATCCCTGGCGTGCAGTTCAACTTCGCCCAGCCCATCCGCGACAGCGTCGAGGAATCGACCTCGGGCGCGCGCGGCCACGTGGTGCTGAAGGTGTTCGGCAGCGAGATCGAGACCATGCGCGGCATCCTGCAGCAGACCAAGGAGGCCGTCAGCCACATCGATGGCGTGGTCGACCTGGACCTGTACCGCGACGCACCGGCCCCGCAGCTGCACATCGAGTTCAACCGCGACGCGCTGGCGCGCTACGGCATTTCCATGGAAGTGGCCGACACCGCCGTCGAGACCGCGCTGGCGGGCAAGGTGGTCACCACCGCCTGGGAAGGCGAGCGCAGCGTGCCCGTGCGGGTGCGCCTGCCCTACGTGGACCGGATGGACGAGGCACGCATACGCGAGATCCAGGTCTCGGCGCCCGACGGCACCTACGTGCCGCTGCACGCCCTGGCCAGCATCAGCTTCAAGGTGGGCAACTCCTCGATCTTCCGCGAGGGCAACGCCCGCTACATGGCGCTGAAGTTCAACGTCCAGGGGCGCGACATGGGCTCGGTCGTGAAAGAGGCCATCGCCGCCTTCAAGAAGGACGTGAAGATGCCCGAGGGCTACATCGCCCAGTGGGGCGGCCAGTGGGAGAACCAGCAGCGCGCCTCGGCCCGCCTGAAGATCGTCGTGCCGCTGTCGCTGCTGGTGGTGTTCGTCCTGCTCTTCAGCGCGCTGGGCAGCGCGCGCAGCGCGTCCATCATCCTGCTGACCGCGCCGTTCGCCATGATAGGCGGCATCGTCGCGCTGCACCTGACCGGCATCGACCTGTCCATCAGCGCGGCGATCGGCTTCATCGCCCTCTTGGGGCAGGTGGCGCTGGCCGGCCTGCTGGTCCTGAGCGCGGTCGAGAACCTGCGGCGCGAGGGCGTGGCGCTGGTTCCCGCGCTGATCGAGGGGGCCGCCGAGCGCATGCGCTCCATCCTGATGGTGGCGCTGCTGGGCCTGATCGGCCTGTTGCCCATGGCCTTGTCCACCGGCGTGGGCAGCGAGACCCAGCGTCCGTTCGCTTCCGTGGTGGTGGGAGGCATGGCGGTGCTGCCGCTGGTGGCGCTGTTCGTGCTGCCCGTGCTGTATGCCTGGCTGGGACCCAGGCGCATGCTGACCGCCGAGGAGCGCGACGCGGCATCTATGGACAACGAAAATGCGTAAGTATCTAGGTATCCTGCTGGTCGCGCTGTGCCTGCCGGCGGCGCGCGCGGCCGATCTGCCCCCGGCGCTGGGCACCGAAGTGTCGCTGCCCCAGCTGCTGGAACTGGTCAAGACCTCCAGCCCCGCGCTGCAGGCCGAGCGCACGCAGGTGGCGATGGCCGAGGCCGACCTGATGACGGCCCAGACCTTCTCCAACCCCAGCGTGGCCTATACCCACAAGCGGGGCGAGAAGGAAACCACCATCTCGCAGGACATTCCGATCTTCGGCCAGCGCGGCGCCCGCATCGAGAGCGCCAAGAGCGGCGTCGAGGCGGCCCGGGCACAACTGCGGCTGGTCTATGCCCAGGCCCTGCAGGATGCGGCCCGGGACTTCATGTCGCTGCTGGTATCGCAGGAGCGCGAGAAGCGCTGGCTGGACGCCAAGGACGACCTGGAAGGCGCCTTCCGCATCGTGCAAGGCCAGGTCCAGGCGGGGGCGCGCAGCCGCTACGATCTGACCCGGCTCGAGGTGGAGCGCGCCTCGCTGGATGCGCAACTGGCCCAGGCCCAGGCCGAGACGCTGCAGGCGTCCGCCCGGGTGGCGGCCAGTGTCGGCGCGCCGGCGTGGCGGCCGCGCGCGGCCGGTTCCATCGTCTCGCACTGGAATGCCCTGAGTTTCGACGCCATCTGGCCGCAGGCGCAGAACCGCCTGCCCGCGGTGCGCGCGGCGCTGGCCCAGCAAGCCTTCGCCGAGAAGCAGCTGGAGGCCGAGCGGCGCCAGGCCTATCCCACGCCCACTTTCATGGTCGGCCGGCTGAACAACAACGAGGGCCGCAGCACCGAGTACGGCGTGTCGGTGGCCATTCCGCTGTTCGACCGCAACCAGGGGCCCATCGCGCGCGCGGCCGCCGAGGCCGACGGCATGCGCCTGCGCAGCCGGGCCATCGTCGTGGCCGCGGAAAGCGAACTGCGCCGCGCCACCGAGCAGCTCAACCGTCGCCAGCAGCTGGCCGACCGCTTCGAGAAGGAAGGCCTGTCCATGATCCCGCGCCTGCGGCAGATGGCGCAGGATTCCTACACGCTGGGCCGGGGCAGCATCCTCGACCTGGTCGATGCGATCCAGGCCGTGGCCGAAAAAAAGAACACCTACCTGGACTTGCTCGAGGCGGTGATGCAGGCCGAGGTGGATGTGCGCATCGCCTCGGGGGAACTGGGGGCCGACCTGCTCGAATGACCCGGAAGCGGCCGCCCGCCGGCCCCCCGGCGGCGTAAACTAGCGGACATGGCCGGCCCCATCGCGGGGGTTTTTTCCGGCCGGTTCTCATTCCGGGGGTTCAAATGAAATCATGGGCATTGCGCGGCTTCCTGCTGGCCGGGCTGGCGCTGGCAACGGCCGCGAAAGCGGACATCACGGTCGGCATCGATCTCGCCACCACCGGCCCGGCGGCGGCGATCGGCATTCCCTCCAAGAACGTGGTCATGATGTGGCCGCCCACGCTGGGCGGCCAGAAGGCCAGCTACATCATCCTGGACGACGCGTCCGATCCCACCAATACCGTCACCAATGTGCGCAAGCTCACGTCCGAGCAGCACATCGACGTCCTGGTCGGCCCCAACACCACGCCGGCCGCGCTGGCGGTGCTGGACGTGATCGCCGAAAGCAGGACGCCCATGGTGGCCCTGGCGGCCAATGCCTCCATCATCGAGCCCCATGCCGACGCCAAGCGCAAATGGGCCTTCAAGATGCCCCAGAACGATTCGCTCATGGCCAGCGCCATCGTCGGACACATGGCCCGCGCCGGGGTGAAGACGGTCGGCTTCATCGGCTTCAACGATTCCTATGGCGAGAGCTGGTGGAACGAGTTTTCGCCGCTGGCGCAGAAGGCCGGCATCAAGGTCGTCGCCAACGAGCGCTACAACCGTACCGATACCTCGGTGACCGGACAGGTGCTCAAGCTGATGGTGGCCAAGCCCGACGCCATCCTGGTGGCCGCCTCGTCCACCCCGGCGCTGCTGCCGCAGAAGACGCTGGTGGACCGCGGCTACCGGGGCAAGCTCTACCAGACCCACGGCATCGCCACGCCCGAGTTCCTGCGCCTGGGCGGCAAGGCGGTGGAAGGCACGCTGTTCCCGACCGGCCCCGGCGTGGTGGCGCACGGCCTGCCGGCCTCGCACCCGGTCAAGAAGGTGGCCACCGAGTTCGTCGACCGCTATGAGGCCAAGTTCGGCGCCGGTTCGGTCACCCAGTTCGCAGGCGACGCCTGGGGAGCCTGGATGCTGCTGGACGATGCGGTGGGACGCGCGCTGAAGAAGGGCGCCAAGCCCGGCACGCCGGAGTTCCGCGCCGCGCTGCGCGACGCGATCGAATCGACCACCAACCTGACCGTACCCAACGGAGTATTGAACATCTCGGCCAGCGACCACCAGGGGTTCGACGAACGCTCGCGCGTCATGGGCATCGTGCGCGACGGCAAGTTCGCCTACGAGGGCGAAGGCAAGAGCAGGTAAGCACGGCACGGGGCGCCCCAGGGGGCGCCCTTTTTGTTGTGCAATAAAATTGTCGACAATAATAAAGCAGGCAATTATAGTGGGGCAGACATTCATCGGTCCGAGGAGACGGCATGAGCTGGCGGGCGGAAGCGGACGAGATCCGGCGCAGGCGGGAACTGGCGCGGGCATGCGGCGGCGAAACATCGGTGGCGCGCCAGCACGCGGCCGGCAAGCTGACGGTGCGCGAACGCATCGACAAGCTGCTGGACGCCGGGTCGTTCCAGGAGGTCGGGCAACTGGCCGGCCGGGCCGTCTATACGGAGGGCAAGCTGACCGGTTTCGAGCCCGCGCCCTATGTGATGGGACTGGGCTGCATCTCCGACCGGCCCGTGGCGGTGGGGGGCGAGGACTACACCATTCGCGCCGGCACCGGCTTCGGCAGCGACCGCCGCAAGGGCGGGCAGGGCGGCTTCGTCGAGGACCTGGCCTTCCACTATCGCATTCCGCTGGTCAACCTGATCGACGGCACCGGCGGCACCGTCAACACGGTCAAGCGCAAGGGCTACTCGGTCACGCCAGGCTACGGCCAGGACGGCTTCGAGCGTTCGGTGTCGCTGATGGGCATGGTGCCCGTGGTGAGCGCGGTCATGGGAACGGTGGCGGGCGGCCCGGCGGGGCGCGCCATGCTGGCCCACTGGACCGTCATGGTGCGCGACAGCAGCCAGATCTTCGCCGCCGGCCCGCCGGTGGTCGAGCGCGCCTTCGGCGTCAAGCTGCACAAGAACGACCTGGGCGGCGCCAAGATCGCCGCCGACACCGCCGGCACGATCGACAACGTGGCGCCGGACGAGGAAACCTGCCTGGCGCAGATCCGGCGCTTCCTGTCGTACATGCCGCAGAACGCCTGGGAGCTGCCGCCCGTGCTCATGTCGGGCGACCCCGTGGACCGCTGCGAGGACGCGCTGGTGGACATCGTGCCCCGGTCCGAGCGGCAGGCCTACAACATGAAGAAGCTGGTGGGCATGGTCGTTGACCGCGGGTCGGAGTTCGAGATCCAGCCGGGCTTCGGCCGGGCCGTCATCACGATGCTGGCGCGCATGAACGGCAAGGTCGTGGGGGTGGTGGCGAACAACCCCATGTTCGGCGGCATCGTCGACGTGAAGGCGGCGCGCAAGCAGACGCATTTCATCGATCTGTGCGATGCCTTCAACATTCCGCTGATCTTCTTCGTCGACGTGCCCGGTCTCCTGATCGGGGTCGAGTCCGAATCCGAGGCCATCATGCGCTTCGGCATCCAGCAGCGCTACGTGCTGGCGCAGGCCACGGTGCCGATCTACACGGTGCTGGTGCGCAAGTGCTTCGGGGTCGCGGGCGGCAGCGTGATCGACCGCTCGGGGCTGAACTTCAAGATCGCCTGGCCGTCCGCCAGCTGGGGTTCGCTGCCCATCGAAGGGGGCGTCAAGGCGGCCTACCGCGCGGACATCCAGGGCGCCGCCGACCCGGCCGCGCGCGAAGCCGAGATCGAGGCCGAGCTGCGGGCGCTGTCCTCGCCATTCCGCACCGCCGAGGCCTTCGCGGTGGAGGACCTGATCGACCCCCGCGAGACGCGGCCCTACCTGTGCCAGTTCATCGATGCGGCGCAGGGCCGGCTGCGGACCACGCTGGGCCCCAAGCTGCGCGCGGGAGTGCGCCCGTGACACCGGCACGGCCCGCGCCGCCCGACACCAGCCGCGCCGCGGCGTTCCTGCAGGCCTTCGAAGAGGACCGCGGCACGCCCATCGCGTTCTGGTGGGTGTTCGCCGGGCCGTCCAATACGCTGACGCTGCCCGAGCAGATCGCGGCCAGCGTCGGCGACCGCATCATCTCGCATGCCATCGCACCGGGCGAATGGATACGCGAACAGGAGATCGGCCAGCAGTTCGGCGTCAGCCGCAGTCCGGTGCGCGAGGCCATGCGCCTGCTGGAGCGCGAGGGCGTGGTGCGCATACACGCCAGGCGGGGCGCCCGCGCGACCTTCCTGGCGCAGAAGGAAATCCAGGACCTGTTCGAGGTGCGCGCCAGCCTGGTGCGCCTGGTCGGGCGCCGTGCCGCCGAGCACCGCCCCGAGCGGCTGCTCGAACTGCTGGAGATCGGTTTCTGCACCCTGGGCGAGACGGCCGACGACCCGGCCACCGCGCGCAGTTACGGCGAGACCGCGGCGCAGATGACCCTGCTGTGCGCGGCGCTGTGCGGCAACGACCGCCTGTTCCCGCTGATCGCCTCGCTGTCCATGCAGATGCTGCGCTACACCAGCCTGGGGCTGCGGTCGTGTGAGCGGCGCCGCCGTTCCCTCGTCCTGTGGCGCAGCGCCATCGATGCCATCCGGCGCGGCGATGCCGACGCCGCCGAACAGTTTTTCGCCAGTCGCCTGGAAGAGAACTGGCGGGAGATCCGCCGTTTGTTGGAGACCGAAGTGCCAGCGTAGAACACATTCCCGTCAGGAGGGAAGCATGGAGACTATCTATCAAGGCCGCCGCCGCGCGATCGCCGCGCTGGGGACGGGCATGGGAGGATTGCTGCTGGGCGCGGCCGCACGGCCGGCGTGGGGTGCGTGGCGGCCCGACCAGAACGTGGAGTTCGTCGTGCCGGCCGGGCCGGGCGGCGCGCTGGACCAGACCGGCCGCGCGATGAAGCAGTTCTACGACGAGAGCCACGTGCCGGGCGGCAAGACCTTCCTGGTCACCAACAAGCCGGGAGCGAACGGCAAGATCGCCTTCGAGGTACTGTTGCAGAAACGGGCCGATCCGCACTACCTGTCGATCAATTCCCACGGCTACATCTCGAGCTACCTGACGGGCAACCTCGACATCCTGCCGCATCGGGACCTGACCCCCATCGCCGTGATCCAGGACGAGTTCGTGGTGGCGGCGGTGCGCACGGAGTCGCCCATACAGTCCGCCGCCGACCTGGCCGAGCGGCTGCGCAGGGATCCCGCCAGCCAGCGCATAGGCGTGGCCACCAGCATCGGCAACCACATCCACATCGGCACCGCCAAGGCCCTGGGCGCGGCAGGCGTGGACGTGCGCAAGCTCGTGGTGGCGCCGTTCAAGTCCTCGGCCGAGTCCATGGTCGCGCTGGTCGGCGGCCACCTGGACGTGGTGGCCGCGACCACGCCCAACGTGATCGCGCTGAAGAAGGCCGGCAAGATCCGCGTGCTCGCGGTCAGTGCCGGCCAGCGGCTGGGCGGCCAGTTCGCCGACGTGCCGACCTGGAAGGAGCAGGGCATCGATTCGACCTTCAGCTCGGCCATGGGCATCGTCGCCGCCAAGGGCATCTCCGAGGACCAGATCCAGTTCTGGGAAGACATGTGCCGGCGCATGAGCCAGTCGCCGATGTGGGAGCAACTGGCCGAGACCAACCAGAGCCGGCCCAATTTCATGGGACACCGCGACGCGGCGCGGTTCTACGAAGAGGAGTACCAGAGCATGCGCGAGATCGTCGCCAAGCTGGGATTGCTGGGGGCGGGCAAATGAGCAATGCCAGGCTGACCGGGCATCCCGGCCCGCTGAGCGGCTACAAGGCGATCGAGATCTGCTCCACGGTGGCCGGCCCCGCGTGCGGGCGCATCCTGGCGGATTTCGGCGCGGACGTCATCAAGATCGAACCGCCCAGCGGCGATCCGCTGCGCAACATGGGCAAGCACGTGGGCGACGTGTCGCTGTACGCCGCCACGGCACTGCGCAACAAGCGCGCGATGGTCATCGACCTGAAGACCGCGGAAGGCCGGGACCTGGTACGCCGGCTGGCGGCCAAGACCGACGTGCTGGTCGAGAACTACCGGCCCGGCGTGATGGAGCGGCTGGGCCTGGGCTACGAGGACCTGTCGCGCGACAACCCGGGCCTGGTCATGGTGCGCATCAGCGGCTATGGCCAGACCGGTCCCTACCGGATGCGGCCCGGCTACGGCGCGATCTGCGAGGCCATGGCCGGCGTGCGCCACCTGACCGGCGATCCCGACCGGCCGCCGGCGCGCGTGGCGGTGGCCACGACCGACTATCTGTCGGCGGTCTATGCCGCGTTCGGCACGGTGTCGGCGCTGTTGAACCGGACCCGCACGGGCAAGGGGCAGGTGGTGGACGTGGCCCTGTACGAGACGGCCTTCACGCAGATGGAAGTCTACGTGCCCGCCTTCAAGACCCTGAATCTGATCCCCAAGCGGGTGGGGCCCAACCTGCCCAACATGGCGCCCAACAGCCTGTATCCCACCCGCGACGGCGGCTATGTACTGATCGCGGCCAACAGCAATCCCACCTTCGAGCGGCTGATCGCGGTCATGGGCCGGCCGGAACTGATGGAGGACCCGCGCATGAGCTCGATCCGCGCGCGCGGATCGAACATCCCCTATTGCAACAGCGTCGTCAGCGAATGGACGCTGCAGCACGACGGCAGCGAGATCGAGCGCATGCTGCTCGAGGCGGAAGTGCCCGTGTCGAGGGTCTACACGATGGCCGACATCTTCGAGGATCCGCAGTTCGCCGCGCGCGGCATGCTGCCGGAAATCCCGCACCCCGAGCTGGGCTCGCTGCATCATCCCGGCATCGTGCCCAGGCTGAGCGACACCCCCGGGCGGATCATGCACACCGGGCCGGACCTGGGCCAGGATACGCGGCAGGTGCTGGCCGATGAACTGCAACTGTCGCCCGACGAGATCGACGCGCTGGTCGAGCGCGGCATCGTGGCCTGCGGCGAACCCAAGGAGCCGGCATGAGGAGCGAGCGCCATGTTCCATAAGGTGCTGGTGGCCAATCGCGGCGCGGTCGCGGCCCGCGTGCTGCGCGCGCTCAAGCAGCTCGGCATCCGTACCGTTGCCGTGTATTCCGAGGCGGACCGCGATCTGCCTTACCTGGCGTGGGCCGACGAGACCCGAGCGATCGGTCCGGCCGATGCGCGCGCCAGCTACCTGAACCAGGATGCGCTGCTCGCGGTGCTGGCCGAGACGGGGGCCGACGGCCTGCATCCCGGCTATGGATTCCTGTCCGAGAATGCCGGCTTCGCGCGCCGCGTGGCGGCCCAGGGGGCGACCTTCATCGGGCCCGGCGCGGACTGGATCGAGGCCATGGGCCACAAGACCCGGGCCCGCGACCTGATGGCCGCGCGCGGCATGCCGCTGGGGTCCAGTTCCGGGCTGCTGGACGATGATGCCGAAGCGACCCTCGCGGCCGCGCGGCGCATCGGCTATCCGGTATTGGTCAAGCCCGCCGGCGGCGGGGGCGGCATAGGGATGCTGGCCGCGCACGACGACGCGCAACTGCTGGCCGCCGTCGCGCAGGCGCGTTCGCTGTCCCAGCGCAGCTTCGGCTGCGCAGACCTCTACCTGGAGCGGCTGGTCGAGCGGCCTAGGCACATCGAGTTCCAGGTGCTGGCCGACCGGCACGGCAACGTGCGGCATTTGTACGAACGGGAATGCTCGGTCCAGCGGCGCCACCAGAAGGTCGTGGAAGAAGCGTCGGCGCCCGGCCTGCCGCGCGCCGCGCTGGCCGCCGCGGCCGATCGCCTCACCCGCATCCTGGCCGACATGCGCTATGACGTGATCGGCACGGTCGAGACCCTGTACGACGGCGAGGGCGGCTTCAATTTCCTGGAGATGAACACGCGGCTGCAGGTGGAGCACGCGGTCACCGAGGAGGTCACCGGCATCGATCTCGTGCAGGCCCAGGTGCGGCTGGCCTTCGGCGAGCGGCTGGATGCGGTGCTGCCGCCCTCGATCGGCCTGAACGGCCACGCGATCGAGGCGCGCATCTATGCCGAGGACCCGCTGCGCTTCCTGCCTTCGCCAGGACCGCTGGCCAGGCTGGAATGGCCGTCCGGTGCCGGCATACGGGTGGAGACCGGCTACGCCCAGGGCTGCCGCGTCACGCCGTACTACGACCCCATGATCGCCAAGCTCATCGTGCATGCGGAGGATCGCCCGCGCGCGCTCGCCGCGTTGGAAGAGGCCCTGCGCGCCACGGTGGTCGAAGGGGTCAAGACCAATATTCCGTTCGTGCTCGCGCTGCTGCGCAACGAACGGTTCGTCAACGCGGATATCGACACCGGCCTGGCGGCCGAGGTCGTGCGGGACATGAAGGCGGCTGCCGCGGCGAACGCCGCGTGAGCCCGCGGAACATCGACAGGGGAGGGCGCCATGGCGCGTATCGAAGTGCAATCCGAGATCACCGGCACCGTATGGAAGGTGGAGACTTCCGTGGGGGCGAACGTGGATGCGGAAGCGGCGCTGCTGATCGTCGAATCCATGAAGATGGAGATCCCCGTCCCGGCGCCTGTCGCCGGGACGGTGCTGGAGCTGCGCGTGGGCGAGGGCGACCCGGTCGAGGAAGGCCAGGTCGTGGCCGTCATCGAGGGGTAGCGTCCGCCGCCAGGCGCAGCGCGTAGTCGCGCACGTCCGCCGGCCAGTCGCGCAGCAACGCCGCGAAGCGCTCGCCGTCGCCCGCGAAGAGGGCGCGGGCGGCTTCCTCGAAGCCGGGCAGGTCGCCCGCCATGGCGGACATGAAATGGTAGGCCGCTTCACGCGCGCGCCGCTGCTCGTCCTGGCCCGCGTGGGCGCGGCGTGCCTCCTCCACCAGCTTGCGCAGCGCCACCGAGGCGCCGCCGGGCTGGGCATTCAACCATTCCCAGTGGCGGGGCAGCAAGGTGACCTCGCGCGCGACCACGCCCAGTTTGGGGCGTCCCTTGCCGCGGGGTGCCGCGGGCTCGCCGGCGGCGCTGGCTTCGTCGGGGGCGGCCGACGGCGGCGGGCCCAGGCGCGCCAGCATCTCGCGTTCCGAGCCGCGTGTGTCGATGTCGAAGGCTTTCCCGGTCGCGTCGTCGAAGATCAGAATCGGCGCGTGGTCCGGCGCTCGCGCGGCACGCCGCACGGCCAGCGCGACGTCGCGCAAGGGGCCGCTCGCGAGCAGGCGGTGGCCGCCGAAGGCGGTGCAGGTAAGGGCAGGCATGGCATTCACCACAAGAAAGAATGTGGCGATAATTTACCCGGGTAAAAATGAAATTGCAATATCACCCGGGTAAATTTATTGGCATGTCGACGATCCGCAACGATCGCTTCAGGTATAGCCCGATGCCGCGGGATTGGCCGCGTCGCCGCGCGCCCGCGCCAGTTCCTGCCGCGTGCCGGCCTGGAGCAGCGCGCTGTCCTTGGCGATGGTGACGAAGCCGAATCCCTGGTCGGCATACCGGCGTCCCGAGGCGCCTCCCGAGCACTGGATGCCGGCCACGCGGCCATGGCGGCGGCAGGCCTCGAGAATGGCCGCCACCGCGTCGGCGTGTTCCTTTTCCGGCTTGTCCAGGTCAGGCTCCAGTCCCAGGCCCAGCGCCAGGTCGGCGGGACCGACATAGATGCCGTCCAGGCCCGGCGTGGCGACGATCGCCTCCAGGTTGTCGAGCCCCCGGCGGCTTTCGATCATTACGAAGCACATGGGCTCGTCGCCCAGCGTGGCCGTATCGCGCGCCTGCCGCACCAGGGCCGAGCGGATGGGGCCGTAGGAACGGATGCCGGCGGGCGGATAGCGGCAGGCCGCGACGGCCGCGGCCGCCTGCGCAGGCGTCTCGCACATCGGCACGATCACGGCTTGCGCGCCGGCGTCCAGCGCCTTGGCGATCATCCAGTCCGTCGCGGCCGGCACGCGCGTCACGGGAATGCCGCCGGCGCGTTCGATGGCGGTGAACATGGGCGTGACCTCGGCATAGTCGATCAGGCCGTGCTGCTGGTCCACGCAGACGTAGTCCAGTCCTCCCGCGGCCAGGAGTTCCGCGCCGAACGCGCAAGGTAGGGCACACCATCCGCCGAACACGGTTCGCTTCTCGGCGATCGCTAGGCGCAGGACTTTCGACATGACTGCCTCCCGTTGGGGGTTTTCACGCATGGGCGTGGATTCGTACGAAAAGTGATTGACAAAGATTCTGGCTGCCAACAGACTAAAAGTGTATCCACTTTTTCACGACAGAGATAGTGTCAAAGGCAAGCATGAGCAGGACACCAGAGATCGATGTTGGGGACTACGTCCGCGAGATACCCGGGCAGCAATTCCTCGTTCGCACCGAGGCGTACACGGACGAGGACGTCTTCGAGCTGGAGATGAAGCACATCTTCGAGCGGACCTGGATCTACGTCGGACACGAGACCGAGTTTCCGTCGGCCGGCAGTTTCAAGACGGCATACGTCGGCCGCCAGCCCATCGTCGTGATCCGCGACAAGGAAGGAAAGATCGGCGCCTTCTTCAACCGCTGCGTGCATCGCGGCGCGACGCTGCTGCGCGAGCACCAGGGGACCGTGCAGGAAATGCGGTGCCCGTACCACGGCTGGATCTTCGACCTCGCGGGCAGGACGCGGCTGGTGTCCGAACGAGGGGACCCGGGCGGCTATGGCGCCAACTTCATCGAACCGGAAGGCCTGCTGCGCGTGCCGCGGCTGGAAAGCTATCGCGGCCTCTTGTTCGTGTCGCTCGATGCGGACATCCAGCCGCTGGCTTCCTACCTGGGCGAACTCAAGACCGTCATCGACGCCAAGCTCGACCTCTCGCCCGTGGGCCGCATCGCGATCGCCTCCAAGCCCTATGTCTGCCGATACCGGGGCAACTGGAAGCTGCAGACCGAGAACATCGTCGATGCCTATCACTTCATGCACACCCACGGCGCCTTCGTGAAGCTGCAGGCAAAGTACGGCGACAGTACCGGCGATTTCGGCGTGCACAAGGGACGCAGTTCGCGCGAGATGCGGGAGCAGCGCTTTCGCGGCGAGACCTGGTCCTGCCGGCAAGGGCATGGCTTCGCGCGTGTGCCGGCGGCCGATCCCGGCTATCTGCTGGACGGCGAGTTCGGACGCATGTATCGCGAGCTGCTGGATAGGCATGGCGAAGCGGCCTTCGCGGGCATCACCTCCAAGGCGACCTCCACCGTATTCCCCAGCATGGGCATGATCCACCAGCAGATCCGGGTCTGGCGCCCGATCTCGGTCGACGAGACCGAGGTGCTGATCTACCCGTACGAGATCGAAGGCGCGCCCGATGCATTCAACGCCGGCATGCTGCGCAGCCAGGAGCGGTTCTATGGGCCGTCGGGGTTCGGCATGACCGACGATACCGAGATATTCGCGCGCGTGACGCAGGGCCTGCGCGCCAGCAGCGTGGAATGGCTGGTGTTCGACCGCGGCATGGACAGCGATGAGCGGACCGAGAGCGGCGACTACCGGGGCCTGCCGTCCAGCGAAGCGCCGCAGCGCGCTCTCTGGCGGGCCTGGAAAAAAATGATGCAGCAGGCATCGAAGCACGCTTGAGGCGGGAACCGAGCATGGAAAGCGCAATGTTGCAAGACATCACCCAGTTCATTTATCGCGAAGCCCGATTGCTGGACGACAGGCGGTTCGACGACTGGCTCGGCCTGTTCGACGACGACGGCCTCTACATCGTGCCGCTGGTGGACCAGGCGCGGCCCGGCCGGCAGGCCGCCATCGTGAACGACGACAGGATGGCCCGCGAAGAGCGCGTGTATCACCTGGTCAATCACTGGTTTCCGGCGCAGCAGCCGCCGTCGCGCACGCTGCACTTCGTCTCGAACGTCGTGGCCGACGAACGCGGCGGTCTCTGGTCCGTATCGAGCAGCCAGTTGATCCACGAGATCCGCGGCGGCGACTGGACCCAGGTCGGCCTGGGCGAGAAGAACGCCATCGTGGCCCGCGTCGACTATCTGCTGCGCCGGGCCGACGGCGGATTCCGGATCCACGAGAAACGCGTCCACCTGCTCGACCGCGCCGGGTGGCAAGGCAATCTCGCCTTCATTTATTGATGATCAGGGAGCACAGCACATGAAGCTGGTCAGGTACGGCGCCGAAGGATGCGAGCGGCCGGGCATGCTGGACGGGCAGGGCGGGCTGAGGGACTTGTCCGGGCTGCTGCGGGACATCGATCCGCAGGCCATGGCGCGCGGCCTCCAGGACAGCCTGGGCGCGGTCGATGCCGAGAGGCTGCCGCGGATCGATGGAACGCCCCGCCTGGGACCGCCGCTGGCGAGGCCGGGGAAGATCATCGCCATCGGCCTGAACTACGTCGACCATGCCAAGGAATCCGGCATGGCGATTCCGGCCGAACCCGTGGTGTTCATGAAGGCGCCGTCGACCTTGTCGGGACCGTATGACGACGTACCGAAGCCGGCGAAGGCCGAGAAGATGGACTGGGAGGTCGAGCTGGGCATCGTCATCGGCAAGTCCTGCCGCGACGTGTCCGAGCGTGATGCGGCCGGCAACATCTTCGGCTACGTGCTGGCGAACGACCTGTCCGACCGGGCCTTCCAGCTCGATCGCGGCGGCCAGTGGGACAAGGGCAAGAGCTTCGACCGCTTCTGTCCCGTCGGTCCCTATCTCGTGACCCGGGACGAGATCGCCGACGTGCATGCGCTCGACATCTGGCTCTCGGTGGACGGCGAGCGCGTGCAGCAGAGCAACACCCGCCAGATGATTTTCAACTGCCCGGCCATCGTCAGCTACCTGAGCCAGTGCATGACGCTGGAGCCCGGCGACCTGGTTATCACCGGCACGCCCGCGGGCGTCGGCCTGGGCATGAAGCCTCCGCGCTACCTGCGGGGCGGCGAGCTGATCGAACTGGGCATCGCCGGCCTGGGCACGCAGAAGTACCGCATCACCCGCTGATCCCCCGTCAACCGTTTTCCACAGGAATCCCGCATGCACGCCGTCTCTCCCAACGATGCATTTCTTGATCGCCTGGCCGCGTTCTGCATCCGTTCCCGCCGCTTCGAGATCGATGCCGCCTGTCGCGAGGCTGTCAGGAAGATCGTGCTGGACTCGTTCGGCGTGGTGCTGGGTGCGCTGGACCATCGCGCCGCCCGGTGCGCGCGCAAGTTTGCCGCCTGCTTTCCGGTGCCCGCGGGCGGGGCCCGGCTGTGGGGAACCGGCGAGCGCGTCGGCATCGAGCATGCGGCCCTGCTCAACAGTCCGCCGCTGCGCGCCTACGACTTCAACGATTTCTATCTCGGCCGCCTGGGCGGCGCCCATCCCAGCGACATCCTGACGGGCGTGATCGCGGTGGCCGAGTCGGCCGGCGCGGGCGGCCGGGAGGTGACGCGGGCCTTGTGCCTGGGCTACGAGACGATCGTCGCCATGAGCGACTACATCGATCCCGACCGCGCAGGCTGGGACTACCCGTGCCTGACCGCGCTGGGCGCCACGGCCGCGGTCGGCGACATGCTGGAGCTCGATCATGCGCAGTTCCGGCAGGCGTTCTCGATCACCGTGAATGCGAACTATCCGTCGCTGGAAGCGGAGTCTTCCGAGTTCGACGCGCATGGCGAGCTGACCATGTGGAAACGCTTCAACGGCGGCGACGGGGTCCGGCACTCGATCTACGCCTGCCACCTGGCCAAGTGCGGTGTGGAGGGCGTGGTTCGCCCCTTCGAAGGGAAGTTCGGCTATCTCGCCAAGCTGCAGGTTACCCCCGACGAGGCGGAACAGGCCATGCGGCGCATCGAAGGCATCGAGCGCTTCGAAGGCATCACCCGCGGCAGCTTCAAGCGCTGGCCGGTCGGATCGCGCGCGCAGAGCGCCATCCAGTCGGCCCTGCGCGCGCGTGCCGCATGGCAGGAAGCCGGCCGGTCGTCCGGCACGATCGCCAAGGTGACCGTGCATGCCGACCCCGGGGTATATCGCCACCTGTACGAGATCCGCGTCGATCCGTTCGCGCCCCGCACGCGCGAGGCCGCCGACCATTCCCTGCCCTACATCGTCGCGGCCGCGCTGGTGCAGGGCGGCATCGGCCCCGCCAGCTTCGAGGCGCCGCTGCGCGAATCGCCCGAGCTGCGCCGGCTGCTGGATGGCCGCGTCCGGGTGGTGCAGGCCGAGCAGGCTTCGCCGTCCAACCTGTTGTCGGAAGTGGTGATCGAGGACGAGGCCGGCAATCGCTGGAGCGGCGGCCGGGAGGCCGCGCCCGGGTCGGCCGGCGTGCCGATCTCGTTCGACACCCTGGTCGAGAAGTTCAAGGAAAACCTGGGCGCAGGCCGGGCCGCGCAGGCCGAGGCATTGATCTCGGCCGTGGCGAATCTCGATGCTTGCGTCGACGTACGGAAACTGGTGAACGAGACGGTGGCCTGAAAGCCATCGCCTCTGGATGCCGCGCAGGCAGCGTGCTTGGCGGTGGATGTGCCGTGTAGAGCTTCTATGAGAGGGCCTTGCCATGCTTACCCGTTCAGTCTGGAAATTCCTGCTTGTCCTGTGCTGTGCCGCGAGTTCGTCCCTGGCGCTGGCCGACGACTTCCCCAACAAGGCCGTGCGCTTCATCGTGCCCTTCTCGCAAGGTACCGGACCTGACCGCCTGGCCCGCCTGGTCGGGGAAGAGCTGGCGAAGGTCTGGAAGGTCCCGGTGGTGGTGGAGAACCGGCTCGGGGCGTCGGGCCACGTCGGCGCCCAGGTCCTGGCCCAGTCGCAGCCCGACGGCTATACCGTCGGCGTCATGGGCAGCAACATCTCGGTCACCGCGCACCTGATGAAGTCCGATACCTTCGTGCCCATGCGCGACCTGCAGCCGCTGATCATCGCGGGCTATGGCGACATGACGCTAGTGGTCTCGGGCAAGTCGCGCTTCAACACGCTGACGGAGTTCCTGGACTACGCCAAGGCCAATCGCGGCAAGGTGGCGTTCGCCAGCGCCGGCATAGGCTCGCCTTCGCACATCTTCATCGCCCAGTTGCAGCAGAAGACGGGCACCGAATTCCTGCACGTGCCGTACAAGGGCACGGCCCCGGCCGTGACCGATCTGATCGGCGGCCAGGTCGAGGCGTTCTTCATCGCCACTCATACCGTCAAGCCCTATCTCGCCTCGGGCCAGTTGAAGGCGCTGGGCGTGGGGGCCGAGCAGCGCAACTCCCATGCGCCCGACATTCCTTCCTTCGCCGAACTGGGCGTGAAGGATTTCTCGACCGAAGCGTGGTACGGCTTCATGCTGCCGACCGGCGTGCCCGCGCCGGTTGCCGAGAAGCTGTACCGCGACATCCATGCGATCGTCAGCAACGAACCCGTCCGCGGCCAGCTCGACAAGTTCGGGCTGACGATGCGGCCGTCCACGACCGCCGAGATGCGCGAGTTCGTCGGCAAGGAATTCCGGCGCTACGGCGAAGTCATCGCGCAATACAACATCAAGGCGGAGGAGTAGGGCGATGCGGACAGGGGCGCAGCAGTTTCCCGCGGTGATCGACGTCACTGGCATGTCGGTGCTCGTGGTGGGAGCGGAGGGCGGCGTCGGGCCCGCCGTGGTCGACGGCTTCGATGCCCATGGGGCCAGGGTCCATGCAGGATACCTGTCGCCCGGCGGCATCGCGGACATGTCCGGCGAACGCGTGCCGGCGCATGCGGAGCCGGCCGCGATCGGCGATTTCCTGGATCGGGTGGAAGCCGCCAATGGGCCGCTCGATGCCCTGGTCTTCGTCTCGCCGCCGGTATCGGTGGGCAAGGCGCTGGACATCGATCCGGCGCTGTATGCCCAGGTCGCGCGTGACGAACTGGTGCTGCCCGTGCTGTTGCTGCGCGATGCCGCGGCCCGGATGGCGCAGCGCGGCTTCGGGCGCCTGCTGTCGTTCTGCTCGATGTCGGGCAAGACCGGCGCCCACCCGGGGGTCAGCCCCTATGCCGCGGCCAAGGGCGGCCTGATCGCGTTCACCCGCTCGCTGGCGGCGGAACTGGCGCCGCAGGGCGTCACGGTCAACGCCATCGCCACGGCGCTGTTCGACGTCCAGGTGACCAAGACGGGGGAGGACCTGGAGCACGTGCTCAAGGGCATTCCGGTCGGACGCGTGGGACGCTCGCAGGAGGCCGCCGCGGCCGCCCTGTTCCTTGCCTCGCGCCTGTCCGGCTACATCACGGGGGAAACGCTGAACATGTCCGGCGGGCGCTTCATGGATTGAACCTCGCCCCGGACTACAGGCGCACGCGCAGGACCGCCACCGCGTTCTGCATGAATACCGGCGTGTAGTCGGGGTCGATCAGCTTGATCGAAGCGGTGGCCGAGCGCACGAGCTGCAGGGTCTGGATGCGCTGCGCCGCCTGGAGGTCTTCGGTTTCGTAGGCGTGCAGCAGGCCGGCATGGTCGCCGTGGTCGTCGGCGAAAAGCGAGGGCGAGGTCTGTTCGAGCGAGTAGCGCGCGCGCTCGGTCCGGTGCCAGTACTCGTCCATCTTGTCGATGTACATCCTGCCCGCCGGCCGGTTCAGGCGACGGTGGAAATCCAGGTGCAGGTCGCGCCAGTGGCTGGACTGCTCGTCGCCCTGGCGCGACATCCTGTCCACCACCTTCTTGCAGGCGGCCAGTTCGGCGCGGCTCAGCCGCCCCATGGAAACCTGGGTGGCGATGGCCTGGCAGGCGATCCACAGGCCGTAGATCTGGTCGACTTCCTCGGCCGTGAGCTGGGTGACCGTCATCCGGTACTTGAACCGCGCCTCGGCCAGCCCGTCGGCCTGGAGCATGCGCAGCGCCTCGCGCACCGGCGTGCGGCTGACGCCATATTTCTGGGAAATATGGACCTGGTTCAGCTCGTGGCCGGGTTGGAACTCGCCCTGGAAAATGCATTTGCGCAGCGCTTCGTAGATGCGCACTGCCTCGAGGTCGGTCTCGGCGCCCGCGCCGTCGGTCTTCGCCATGGACGCGCGGTCAATGCTTGCCGGTGCTTCCGAACCCGCCCGCGCCGCGGTCGGATTCCGTGAAATCGTCCACCACGTTGAAGCTCACCTGGGCCACCGGCACAATGATCATCTGCGCCAGGCGCTCCATGGGCTGGAGCACGAACGCTTCCTGGCCACGGTTCCAGGTGGACACCATCAACTGCCCCTGGTAGTCGGAATCGATCAGACCGACCAGGTTGCCCAGCACGATGCCGTGCTTGTGGCCCAGGCCCGAGCGCGGCAGGATCATCGCGGCGTAGCCGGGATCGGCGATGTGGACGGCCAGGCCCGTCGGCACCAGCACGGTCTGGCCGGGCTGGATCGTCTGCGGCGCATCCAGGCAGGCGCGCAGGTCCAGGCCGGCGGAACCGGGGGTGGCGTAGGCGGGCAGGTAGTCGCGCATGCGCGCGTCGAGGATCTTCAGGTCTACGGATTTCATGCGTTGCGATGGGAGGAGCGTTGATTGCGGTTGGGAGGCACGAAGGGCGGCAGCGTCGTGCCGGGTATGCCCTGAGCGCCGCGCAGCGTCTGGCGGCCCCGGCGGAACAGCGAGCGCGCGACGAAGAACAGGATGAGGGTGCGGACGATGTTGAAGGGTTCGAGCGGGTCGTGGTCCATGAGCGCCGCGGCGATGCTGCCCATGGTCAGGAAGCCGAACAGCACGCCCAGCAGGATCTGGACGGTGCCCTTGACCGCGCTGTTGCCCTGGGCCGCCAGCGTGGCGCGCGAGGCCGGCTCGCTGACGCCGGCCGGCATGTTGGCCGAGGGTGCAGAGGGCGCCGTGGGCGCGGACGGGATGCCGGTGCCCGCGGTGTATTGCTGGCCGGGGCTGCGCGTGTCCTTCTGCGCGCCCGGCAGCCGCAGCGCCGGCCGGAAGCCGCCCGTGCCGGTCTTGAGCAGGCCCTGCGCGCCCGGCGTGCCGGCACCGCGATTGACCATCTTGTCGATATAGGCGGCGTAGTCGCCGTTGGGGGGTTCCGCGTCGAAGGGCATGACGGTCCTCCTCGGATCGTTTACGAGCCGGCGCGCCGGCCGATTTCTGCCACCAGCTGCCGCGCGGCCGCGAGCTTGGACAGGCGGGCCAGCGGATGTTCGCCGGCGTCGTCGTACAGTACCAGGGTGGTGTCGTCGCGGCCCAGCACGTCCTGGGCCAGGTTGCCCACCAGCAGCGGCACGCGCTTGCGCGCGCGCTTCTCGGCGGCATGGCGGGCCAGGTCCTCGGTCTCGGCGGCGAAGCCCACGCAATAGGGCGGGCGCGGCAGGGCCGCCACGGTGCCCAGGATGTCGGGGTTCTGCACGAACTCCAGGGCCGGCGGCCGGCCGTCGGTTTTCTTCAGCTTGCTGGCGCTGACCTCCTTGACCCGCCAGTCGGCCACCGCCGCGACGGCCACGAAGATGTCGGCATCCGGCACGCCAGCCATCACGGCATCGAGCATGTCGCGCGCGGTCGTCACGTCCACCCGGCGCACCCCGCGTGGCGCGGCCAGTGCGGTGGGGCCGGACACCAGCGTGACCTCGGCGCCCGCCTCGCGTGCCGCGCGCGCGATGGCATAGCCCATCTTGCCCGAGGAAACATTGGTCAGCACTCGTACCGGGTCGATGGGTTCGGACGTGGGGCCGGCCGTGACCAGCACCCGCTTGCCGGCCAGCACCTTGGGCTGGAAGTGGGCGATCAGGTCCTCGAGGATCTCGTGCGGTTCCAGCATGCGGCCGGAACCGACTTCGCCGCAGGCCTGATCGCCTTCGGCCGGGCCCAGCAGCGTGACGCCGTCCGCGCGCAGCTGCGCGGCGTTGCGCTGGGTGGCCGGATTGGCCCACATCTCGCGGTTCATCGCCGGCACCACCAGCAGCGGGCAGGCGCGGGCCACGCACAGCGTGGACAACAGGTCGTCCGCCATGCCGTGCGCCAGCTTGGCCAGGAAATCGGTGCTGGCAGGCGCGATCAATACCGCGTCCGCCCCGCGCGTCAGGTTGATGTGCGCCATGTTGTTGGGCATGCGCGCATCCCACTGGTCCACGTAGACCGGCCGGCCCGACAGCGCCTGCATCGTGACCGGCGTGACGAAGTGCGTCGCGGCCTCGGTCATGACCACGTCCACCGTCGCGCCGCGCTCGGTCAGGCGCCGCACCAGCTCGCAGATCTTGTAGCAGGCGATGCCGCCGGTCATACCGAGGACGAAGCGCTTGTTGGCGAGGTCGGACATGAGGCCGGGCCGGGGAAATTGGAATGGTTCATTATACGGCGCCACTTCGCCGCGCCTTCCCCTGCGCGCAGGAGCCTGCGAGGTTCCTTTTAGCGTGAACGGGCTCTTTACTTGAACCTGGACACTACACGCCTCCCCTGGCAAAATAGGACTAAATTTAGCCCTATTTAGGAGGCTGCATGGAAGAGATCCATAGCTTGCTGACCGTCAGCATCTCCGAGTTCAAGCAGAACCCTGGCAAGGTGGTCGAGGAGGCCCATGGGCAGCCGGTAGCCGTGCTCAACCATAATCGCCCTGCCTTCTACACCGTCTCCCCGGAGCTCATGGCGCAAATGGCCGAGTTGTACGACGAACGCCAACTCGAACCATTGGTGCGCTCGCGCCTGAAGTCCCTCGACCAGGCCGTCGAAGTCAGCCTCGACGACCTGTAAATGTCGTACAAACTATTCTTCCTGCCTGAGGCTCGGCAAGAGTGGGATGGGTTGGATGGTTCTCTCAGGACCCTGTTCAAAGCCGCGTTGAAAAAACGGCTGGAGACTCCACGGCTACCAGGCTCACAACTTCGCCCGCCCTTGGTCGATTGCTACAAGATCAAGCTACGCGGCGTCGGCTACAGATTGGTCTATTTGGTGCGGGACGAGGCGACCCCACCAGACATTGTCGTTCTGGTTGTGGGGCGCCGAGATGGTGGGATCTACGAAGCCGCGGCCGAAATGCTGGAGTCCGGCCGCAACGTGGACAAGTAGCTGCTCTATTATGCAGAGGAAGGTTTCTTCCTTACTTCATCGATGATCAACAGCACCGCGCCCACCGTGATGGCCGAATCCGCCAGGTTGAACGCGGGGAAGAACCAGTCGCCGTAGTGCACCAGCACGAAGTCGATGACGTGGCCGTGGATGAAGCGGTCGATCACGTTGCCCAGGGCACCGCCCAGGATCAGGGTCAGTGCCCACGAGAACAGCCGCTGGTGGCCGTGGCGGGACAGCATCCAGACGATGAAGCCGGACACCGCCAGCGCCAGGATGGTGAAGAACCAGCGTTGCCAGCCGTCGGCGCCGGCCAGGAAGCTGAAGGCCGCGCCGCGGTTGTACAGCAGTGTGAGGTCCAGCACCGGCAGCAGCGGCAGCCGCTCGCCGTAGGCGAACAGCTTGTCCACCGCGACCTTGGTGACCTGGTCGGCGACGATGATGAGCGCGGCGATGGCCAGCCAGGCGGCCAGCCGGGAACGCGGGACGGGCGCGCCCATCAGGCGAACTCGCGCGGTTCGCCCGTGCCCTCGAGATTGGCGACGCAGCGGCCGCAGATCTCGGGCTGTTCGGGATCGATGCCCACGTCCTCGCGCCAGTGCCAGCAACGCTCGCACTTCTTGTGGCCGGACGGCGCGACGTCGATCCGCAGTTCACCCTCGGCGGCATGCACGCCCACGCGCGAGACGATCAGCACGAAGCGCAGGTCCTCGCCCAGGCTGGAAAGCAGCGCGTAGTCGGATGCCGGCGCGTGGATGTCGATCTCGGCCTGCAACGAGGAGCCGATGCCGCCCGCCGCACGAACTTCCTCCAGCTTCTTGGTGACTTCCCCGCGCAAGTGGCGCAGGCGGCCCCATTTCTCGAGCAGGGTCCCGGCGTCCGGCTGGGCCGGCACCGCATGGAAGGTTTCCGTGAAGATGGTGAGCGATCCCTGCTTGACCAGCGCCCAGGCTTCCTCGGCGGTGAACGAGAGGATGGGCGCCATCAGCTTGAGCAGCGCCTGCGTGACGTGCCAGAGCGCCGTCTGCGCCGACCGCCGCGCCACGCTGGCAGGGGCGGTGGTGTAGAGGCGGTCCTTCAGGATGTCGAGGTAGAACGCGCCCAGGTCTTCCGAGCAGAAGGTCTGCAGCCGCGCCGTGGCCGGGTGGAATTCATAGCGGTCGTACAGCGCCGTGATTTCTTCCTGCAGGCGGGCCGTCATGGCCAGCGCGTAGCGGTCGATCTCGAACATCTGCGCGTCGGGCACGGCCTGGGTGGCGATATCGAAGTCGCTCAGGTTGGCCAGCAGGAAGCGCAGCGTGTTGCGGATGCGGCGATACGATTCCACCACACGCTTGAGGATCTCGTCCGAGATCGACAGCTCGCCCGAGTAGTCGGTGCTGGCGATCCACAGGCGCAGGATCTCGGCGCCCAGCGTGTCGGAGATCTTCTGCGGCGCCAGCGTGTTGCCCAGCGACTTGCTCATCTTGCGGCCTTGTCCGTCCACGGTGAAGCCGTGGGTGAGCAGGGCTTTGTAGGGCGGCGTGCCGTTCAGCATGCAACTGGTCAGCAGCGACGAGTGGAACCAGCCGCGGTGCTGGTCCGAACCTTCCAGGTACAGGTCGGCCGGCCAGGCGCCGTCGGCGGCATGCGAGCCGCGCAGCACGGTCTGGTGGGTGGTGCCGGAGTCGAACCAGACGTCCAGCGTGTCGCGGTTCTTCTCGTACAGGTCGGCCTCGTCGCCCAGCAGTTCGCGCGGGTCCAGCGATTGCCAGGCTTCGATGCCGCCCTGTTCGATGCGCTGCGCGACCTGTTCGAGCAGTTCGGGCGTGCGGGGGTGCAGCTCGCCGGTTTCCTTGTGCACGAAGAAGGCCATGGGTACGCCCCATTGGCGCTGGCGCGACAGCGTCCAGTCGGGCCGGTTGGCGATCATGGCGTGCAGCCGCGCCTTGCCCCAGGAAGGGTAAAAGCGGGTCGCTTCTATGCCCTCCAGCGCGCGTTCGCGCAGCGTGCCGCCGCCTTCGGCGGGCAGGATGTCCATGCCCGCGAACCATTGGCTGGTGGCGCGGTAGATGATGGGCGTCTTGTGGCGCCAGCAGTGCATGTAGCTGTGGCGCAGCTTCTCGACCTTGAGCAGCGTGCCGGCTTCCTCCAGCGCGGCGACGATCTTCGGGTTGGCATCCCAGATGGTCAGGCCGCCGAACAGCGGCAACGTCGAGGCATAGCGGCCATCGCCCATGACGGGGCTGATGATGTCGGCATCGGGCATGCCGTTGTTCTTGCAGGAGATGAAGTCCTCGATGCCGTAGGCCGGCGCCGAATGCACGATGCCGGTACCGGTGTCCAGGGTCACGTAGTCGCCCAGGTAGATGGGCGAGAGCCGGTCGTAGCCCGGGTCCTTGCGGGCCAGCGGATGGTGGAAGGCGATGTGGTCCAGGGCCAGGCCCTTGCAGGTGGCGACGATCTCGCCTTCCAGGTCCCAGGCCTGCAGGCAGGTCTCGACGCGCTCGCGGGCGAGGACCAGCAGCGTGCCCCACGCCTGCGGCGTCTTCACGCGCACCAGCGCGTAGTCGATCTCGGGGTGGACGTTCAGCGCCTGGTTGGAGGGGATGGTCCACGGCGTCGTGGTCCAGATGACGATGGCGCCTTCCTCGTCGATCGCGGGCAGCCCGAAGGCCTTGGCCAGCGCGGGGCGATCGGCGAAGGGAAAGGCCACGTCGATGGCGGGGTCGGTGCGGTCGGCGTACTCGACCTCGGCCTCGGCCAGCGCCGAGCCGCAGTCGAAACACCAGTTCACCGGCTTCAGGCCGCGGAAGACGAAGCCTTTTTCAAGGATGGTGCCCAGCGCGCGCAGCTCGTCGGCTTCGTTGCGCGGGTTCATGGTCAGGTAGGGGTGATCCCAGTCGCCCAGCACGCCCAGGCGCTTGAAGTCCTTGCGCTGGCGGTCGATCTGCTCGGTCGCGTAGGCGCGCGCCTTGGACTGTACCTCGGCCACCGGCAGCCCCTTGCCGTATTTCTTCTCGATCTGGATCTCGATGGGCATGCCGTGGCAATCCCAGCCCGGCACGTAGGGCGCATCGAAGCCGGCCAGCGTGCGGCTCTTGACGATGATGTCCTTCAGGATCTTGTTGACCGCGTGTCCCAGGTGGATGTCGCCGTTGGCGTAGGGCGGGCCGTCATGCAGAACGAAACGCGGCCGTCCGGCGCTGGCCGCGCGGATGGCCTGGTACAGATGCTTCTCTTCCCAGGCCGCGACCCAGCCGGGCTCGCGCTTGGCGAGATCGCCGCGCATGGGGAACGGAGTGTCGGGAAGGTTGAGAGTTTTCTTATAGTCCATGGAAAAACAGGATTTTGCACATCGGCCCCGTCCGCGGGGCAGGCAAGCTTCACAAATATCGTGGGCCGCGCCGCCAGCTTGGCAGCGCCCAGGATGCGGTGGATCCGGCTCCGCCGGTCCACCCGCATCGCCCCCTGGGGGGCGCGCGTCAGCGCGTAGGGGGGGGCCTAACTACTAATTCGATCGGTCGCGGAAGTGGCCAGATCGGCCTGGCCCAGGTGGCTGGACGCGAAATAGGCCCGGGCCTGGCGCGCGTCGTCCTCGATCGCCGCTTTCAGCGTCGGCAGATCGACGAATTTTTCTTCGTCGCGCAGCTTTTTCAGGAATTCCACCTGTACGAGTTTACCGTAAGCGTTGCCGCTGAAATCGAACACGTGGACTTCCAGCAGGACACGCCCGCTGTCGTCGACCGTGGGGCGTACCCCCAGGCTGGCCACGCCGGGCAACGGCCGGGAGGCCAGCCCGTGCACCTGCACGACGAAGATGCCGGACAAGGCCGGGCAGCGGCGCGAGACGCGCAGGTTCAGCGTGGGAAAGCCCAGCGTGCGGCCCAGTTTCTGGCCGTGGATGACGTGGCCGCTGACGCTGTAGGGGTGGCCCAGCAGCTCGGCGGCGCGGTCCAGGTCGCCGACCGCCAGCGCCGTGCGGATGGCGGAACTGGAAATGCGCTGGCCCTGGTCGGTGACCGACTCCATGGACTCGACCTCGAAGCCATGGCGCGCGGCGTTGGCGCGCAGCAGCGCGATGTCGCCGGTGCGGTGGGCGCCGAAGCGGAAGTCGTCCCCCACCAGCAGCCATTTCACGTGCAGGCCCTCGATCAGCAGCCGGTCGATGAAGGCCTGGGCGGGCATGGAGGCCAGGCGTTCATTGAAGCGTTCCACCACCACGTGCCGCATGCCGTAGCGGGCCAGGGCACACAGTTCGTCGCGCAATCCGGCGATGCGGGTGGGTGCCAGTTCGGGGCGCTTGTGCAGTTCGGCGAAGAATTCCCGGGGGTGGGGCTCGAAGGTCATGACCGTCGGCACGAGGTCCCGGGCCTGGGCCGCCTCGCGCACCCGGGCCAGGATGGCCTGGTGGCCACGGTGCACGCCGTCGAAGTTGCCGATCGCCAGCGCGCACGGACGGCGCAGCGAAGGCGGCGGCAGGCCCCGGAATATACGCAGGGCGGACGGCGAAGCGGATGGGGCGGACGGATTCAAGCCGGTGACAAAGCGGTAGCTGGGAGTCGAATTCTAGCTGCCGGGGGGCAGGTCCTTGATTATAGGCGCGTCGCCATCGGGCCGCTGGAGACGCCGGGTCGAGTCGGCCCCGATGCTACAATCCTCCGGTGAAAGCCTCTCATTTTTCCCCGGCCCGCCGGTGCCGTTTTGTCATCCTGATTTCCGGCCGCGGCAGCAACATGCAATCCATCACGCAGGCCTGCCGCGACCAGGGCTGGCCCGCCGAGGTGGCCGCCGTGATCGCCAACCGCGAACAGGCCTCCGGTCTTGAATGGGCCGCCGCAATGGGCATCCCCACGCGGGTGGTGCCCCATCGCGACCATCCCGATCGTGCCTCGTTCGATGCCGCGCTGGCCCGCGAGATCGACGCCTTCGAGCCCGACTACGTGCTGCTGGCCGGTTTCATGCGCATACTCACCGATGATTTCGTGCGGCATTATGCCGGCAGGCTGGTCAACATCCACCCGTCGCTGCTGCCGCTGTTTCCGGGCCTGGCCACCCACCGTCAGGCCCTGGAAGCGGGGGTGCGGGTCCACGGCTGCACCGTGCATTTCGTCACGCCGGTGCTGGACCATGGCCCCATGATCGCGCAGGGCGTGGTACCGGTGTGCGAGGGCGATACCGAAGACGCCCTGGCCGAGCGCGTGCTGTCCATCGAGCACGTGGTCTATCCGGCCGTGGCGTCCTGGCTGGCGCATGGGCGGGTGGGGCTGGAAGACGGCAAGGTCACGGTGGACGGCGTGGCCGACCGCGCGTTCGGCCTGGCGCCGCGGGCGGCGGCAGTTTCGCGGGGAGACGAGGCATGACATCCGAGCGTTCGAGTTCTTCAGCGCGGCAGGCCCAGGGCGGGCGGCGCCCCGGTGGCCAGCAGGCACGGCCCGGCGCGCGGCGCGCCGCCACGGCGGGCGCCAATCCCGTTGCGCAGCGCATCGAGCAGGTGCGCTCCGCGCTGGGCGAGATCCTGCAATGGTCCGGCCCGGCCGACCAGGTGCTGTCCCGCTGGTTCCGCGACCACCCCAAGCTAGGCGGGCGCGATCGCGGCACGGTGGCCGAGGCGGTCTACGACGTGCTGCGCCACCTGCGGCGCTACCGCCACGTGGCCGAGGGCGGGCGGGGCGCGGCCACGCGCCGCCTGGCCATCCTGGGGCTGGCGTCCACGCTGGGCCGCGACGGAATCCTGCCGGCCCTCGATGCCGATGAGGCCGATTGGCTGCGCCGCGTGTCCGCCATCGACCAGGCGGCACTGCCGCGCGAGATCCGCCTGAGCATTCCCGACTGGCTGTCCGAGGCGCTGGCCATCGAACCGGACAGCGACAGCCTGCTGGCCGCGCTCAATCGCGCCGCGCCGCTGGACATCCGCGTCAACCCGATGAAGGCCGACCGCGAAACCATCCTGGCCGAATTGCGGGCGGGCGTGGCTTCCGAGATGGCCGAGCCGACGCCGTATTCGCCGTTCGGCATCCGGCTGCAGGGCCGGCCGGCGCTGACCCGGTGGGGGCGCTTCGAGGACGGCAGCATCGAGGTCCAGGACGAGGGCAGCCAGTTGCTCGCGCTGCTGGTCGCTCCCCGGCGCGGGGAAATGGTGATCGACTTCTGCGCCGGCGCCGGCGGCAAGACGCTGTTGCTGGGGGCGCTGATGCGGTCGACCGGGCGGCTGTATGCCCTGGACGTCTCGCACACCCGGCTGGCGCGCTTCAAGCCTCGCCTGGCGCGCAGCGGGTTGTCCAACGTCGTGCCGGTGGTGATCGCCAACGAGAACGACGCCCGCGTCAAGCGCCTGGCGCGCAAGGCGCACCGGGTGCTGGTGGATGCACCGTGCAGCGGCACCGGGACGCTGCGGCGCAATCCCGACCTGAAATGGCGCCAGAGCCCCGAGAGCGTGTCCGACCTGTGCGCGCTCCAGCGCAGCATCCTGGCGTCGGCCGCGCGCTGCGTGGCCCCCGGCGGCCGGCTGGTCTATGCGACCTGCAGCATCCTGCGCGTCGAGAACGAAGGGCAGGTCGAGGCGTTCCTGGCCGCCCACCCCGAATTCGAGCTGCTGTCGGCCCCCGAGCTGCTGGCCGATCGGGCAGGGGCGCTGTCGCTGCCCGGGCCCTATCTGAAACTGCGTCCCGACGTGCACGGCACCGATGGTTTCTTTGCCGCGGTGTTTCAACGGCGCCACGGTCCGGCAGCCGTCCAGGTTGCAGCGGCGCAGGCCGAACTGCCCGAGCCGGATGCGGAAGTGGCGGGCCTGGGCGATGAAATCGAGGGCCCGGACGGCCAGCCTACCCAGGACGAGGCGACCGGATCGGCGCCGAGCCGTGGCCAAGAGGATCGATAACCCTGTTTGAGCTAGGGTTATCCCCCTCTTTGAAAGGGGTCGTCCCGCCCCAAGATTCGCGTTATCGTGTCGGGCGCATGGCGGCGCGCCGGATTCCGGCCTTTCCGCCGTCCGGCCGCGGGTTTCCCCTGGGGAACCGCCGCCGCCGTCCGCTTTCCAAGACCTTGGTCCCGCCATCGGTGACCAGGGTCGACGAGTTGAGTTTCTTCGAGGCGCGAGGCGCCTCCCGCGCCGGCACTGCCGCCGGCCTGTCTGTGAGGTGATATGGATTTTGTGCTTTCGTTCTTGTCCGATGGTCTGCTTGGCGCGTCATGGTGGCAGATCGTCGCCTTCACCCTGGTAGTCACCCATATCACCATTCTCGGCGTCACGATCTACCTGCATCGCAGCCAGGCGCACCGCGGGCTGGACCTGCATCCGGCCATCGCGCATTTCTTCCGGTTCTGGCTGTGGCTGACCACCGGCATGGTCACCAAGGAGTGGGTGGCGATCCACCGCAAGCACCACGCCCGCTGCGAGCGTGAAGGGGATCCCCATTCGCCCATGGTGTACGGCATCGGCAAGGTGTTCTTCCAGGGCGCCGAACTGTATCGCGACGAGGCGACCAACCGCGAGACGCTGGACAAGTTCGGCCACGGCACCCCCGATGACTGGGTCGAGCGCAATGTCTATTCGCGCTTCGGCTGGCAGGGCGTGGGGCTGATGATGGTGATCGACGTCGCGCTGTTCGGCGCGATCGGCCTGACCGTCTGGGCGGTACAGATGATCTGGATCCCGTTCTGGGCGGCCGGCGTGGTCAACGGCATCGGCCATTTCTGGGGCTACCGCAACTACGCCAGCCCGGATGCCAGCCGCAACGTCTTCCCGTGGGGCATCGTCATCGGCGGCGAGGAACTGCACAACAACCACCACGCCTATGCCTCGTCGGCGCGGTTCTCCACCAAGTGGTACGAGTTCGACATCGGCTGGGGCTATATCCGTGCCCTGGAGATCCTGCGCCTGGCCAAGGTCAAGAAGGTCGCGCCCAAGGTGCGGCTGGCGCACGGCAAGCCGGTCGACCTGGAGACCCTGCAGGCCGTGATCACGCATCGCTACGAAATCATGGCGCGCTATGCCGACCTGCTCAAGCATGCCTGCCGCGACGAGATCGCCCGGCTGAAGGCCGCCAAGGAATCCCATCTGCAGTGGAAGCTGCTGCGGCGGGCGAAGGCCCTGCTGCACCGCGCCGACGACGAGTCGCTTCCCGATTCTCACCGTTCCGCGATCAATACCGTGCTGGCGGACCACCGCTCGCTGGCCATCCTGGTCGAGATGCGGCGCGAACTGGCCGCCATCTGGGAGCGGTCCAGCGCCTCCAGCGAACAGCTGCTGCGCGATCTGCAGGATTGGTGCAACCGCGCCCAGCAAAGCGGCATCGCGCGGCTCGAGGAGTTCTCGGCCAGGCTGCGCAGCTACGCGACCTGAGCCTGCTGGTCGGAAACAAGAAAAAAGGAGCCTCGGCTCCTTTTTTCTTTTGGGGCCGCGCGGCGATAGGGGTCAGCCGCGCGCCGGTTCACCGTCCCGCCGGCGGTGGCCGCTCAGTTCGGCGCCGGCGTTGGCCGGCAGTTCGCGGCACTGGGTGACGGCCAGCACGCCCAGGAGACCCATGGCGGCGAAGGCCAGGGTGAAGTCCGTCAGTTGCACGGCCGCATGGCCCAGCGCATGCCTCGAGGTGTCGAGCACCAGCGCGGCCAGGCCGATGCCCAGCGCCGCCGTCATCTGCTGGTTGGTGCTGGCCAGGCTGGTCGCCGCGCTCATGCGGGGCTGCGGCACGTCGGCGTAGACGATGGTGCCGTAGGCGTTGAATTGCAACGAGCGCGCCAGGCCGCCCAGGAGCAGCAGCAGGTAGATCGCCGCCAGCGGCCATTCCGGCCGGAACGCACCGCACAGGCCCAGCAACACCGCAGACAGCAGGCCGTTCCAGATCATGACCCGGCGATAGCCGAAGGCCCGCAAAAAGCGCACCGAGATCGCCTTCATGACCAGGCCGCCCACGGCCCCGGCGAAGGTGATGGCGCCGCTTTCGGCGGCCGACAGGCCGAAGCCCAGTTGCAGCATCAGCGGCATCAGGAAGGGGAAGGAGCCGTAGGCCACCCGATACAGGAAGCCGCCGCGCATCGCCACGCGAAAGGTGGGGATGCGCATCAGGCTGAAGTCCAGCACGGGGTCGGTATGCCGGCGGCTGTGCCAGGCGTAGGCCAGCGCGCAGGCGGCCGCGGCGCCCAGCAGGAGCAGCGCGGTCGGGGACAGGCCGCCGTGGCCCAGTCCTTCCAGCCCGACGATCAGGCTGGCCAGCGTGGCGGCGGCCAGGGCGAAGCCCACGTAGTCGAACGACGAGGGCGGCGCGTCGCTGCGGATATCGGGGATGTAGGTGGTGGCGAGCGCGATGCCGGCCAGCCCGATCGGCACGTTGATGAAGAAGATCCAGTGCCAGGACAGGTAGGTGGTCAGGAAGCCGCCGATCAGGGGCCCGACGGCCGGGCCTATCATCGCGGGAAACAGCACCCAGGACATGGCCGAGACCAGCTGGGACTTTTCCACCGTGCGCAGTAGCACCAGCCGGCCCACCGGCACCATCATGGCGCCGCTCGCCCCCTGGAGCAGCCGCGCGCCGATCAGCCACGGCAGGTTCTGCGCCAGGCCGCACAGCACGGAGCTGACGACGAACAGCGTGATCGCGCCGCGGAAGGTGTTGCGCGTGCCGAAGCGGTCGGCGATCTTGCCGCTGATCGGGATGAAGGCCGCCAGGCTGAGCAGGTACGCCGTCATGGCGAAGTTCATGCGGACCGGGTCGGTGCCCAGGGACTGCGCCATGGCCGGCAGCGCGGTCGAGATGATGGTGGAGTCCAGTTGCTCCATGAAGAACGCGCTGGCGACGATCAGCGCGATGATCCGGTAGCTGCCCTGGCGGGACGTGGCATGACCCATGAAGCCGTGGTCTCTTGTGCGATGGGTGGAACGCCCGCGCGGCGGGCCGGCGGGGAAGGACGCGGCCGTGGCCGTGCAAGCCCGCGATTTTAGTCCTTCGCGGGCGAGGCCGCGCCGCCTGCCGCGTGCGCGGCGGTCTGTTCCCCGTAGGCCCGGACCGCGTCGACCAGCGCCCGCACGCAGGCGGGCAGGGCCTCGAGCTCGCGCACCAGCAGGTCGCGTTCGCGCACGGCCCACGGCTCGTCCAGCTCCACGATGGACAGCTCCATCGTGCGCCGGTGGCGGCGCGCCGCCGACTCGGGGATCACGCCTATGCCGACGCCCGCCTCCACCATCCGGCAGATGGCCTCGAAGCTCGAGACCTGGATGCGCAGGATGAGCCCCGCGCCCCGGTTTTCGACCTGTTCACGCAGGAAGGTCAGCATGGTGCTGCCCTCGTGCAGGCTGATGTGGGGATAGCGCAAGGTGTCGTCCAGGGTAACCCGGCCCCGCGCGGCCAGCGGATGGACGGTCGGGACGGCCAGTACCAGCCGGTCGGTGCTGAAGTGCAGGCGCTCCAGGCCGGGGGCGTTGATGGGGCCGGCGGTGATGCCCAGGTCGGTCGAGCCATCCATCACCCCGCGGATGATGTCGCGGGTCAGCCGTTCCTGCAGGTCCACCGTCACGCCGGGCCGCCCGGCCAGGAAACGCGCCAGGATCTCGGGCATGAACTCGGTGACGGCGGTGGTGTTGGCGAAGATGCGGATATGGCCCGTGGTGCCGGTGCTGCCATCGGCGAAATCGTTCTTGAGCGAATCGACCTGCCGCATGACCTGCCGGGCGTGCTCCAGCAGCCGCCGGCCGGCGGGCGTCAGCTCTACCCCGCGGCTGTTCCGGTACAGCAGGCGGGCGTCGAGCCGGGTTTCCAGCGACTTGATGCGGGTGCTGGCGGCGGTCAGCGAAAGATGGGCGCGCCGCGCGCCCTGCGTCAGGCTGGGCGCTTCGGCCACGTGGATGAAAAGCCTGAGGTCGGCCAGGTCGAGATGCATGGCGGCACGTGTGGGGGAAAGCATTCACCTTACCTGATCCCTTCCGTTTTGGCGAAGACTGGATGAGGAAAATCAAAATTTACAGAAGGCTGGCGCGGGTGCATGCTGGCGGCATTTCACGCAAGGCGGCGCCCATGGGCGGGCCGCAAGGAGCAAGCATGAGCCAGGACCAGGCTCCATCCCCGCGCGACTGGATCGGGCGCACAGAAACCTCGTCCGACCAGATCACCGGCAACCTGGCGCGGCGCATCGCCGCCACCCTGGGGCAGGCGGCGCCCGAGCCGGGCAGCGCGTTGCCCGAGCTGTGGCATTGGGCGTATTTCCAGGAGCCGGTGGACGCGGCCGGACTGGGCGCCGACGGTCATCCCGCCCGCGGCGGCTTCCTGCCGCCGGCCGACCGGCGCAATCGCATGTGGGCCGGTGGCCGGCTGGCGTTCCATCGGCCGCTGGTGGTGGGCGAGGACGCCACGCGCCATTCGACCATCCTGTCGGTGCAGGAGAAGGCGGGGCGCACCGGTTCCCTGCTGTTCGTGACCGTGCGCCACGACTACGAACAGCGCGGCGGCCTGGCCGTGCGCGAGGAACAGGACATCGTCTACCGCGAGCCGTCCCCGCCGCGTACCGCCGATCCGGAGCCCGTGCCGCAAGCCGGATGGTCGGAGACCATCGTGCCGACCTCCACCATGCTGTTCCGCTATTCGGCGGTCACCTTCAACGGCCACCGCATCCACTACGACTGGCCCTATGCCACGGACGAGGAAGGCTATGCCGGCCTGGTGGTGCACGGCCCGCTGATCGCGACATTGCTGGTGGGGGCGTTCGTGCGTGCTCATCCGTCGCTGCGGCCGACGCATTTCTCGTATCGGGGTGTACGGCCGCTGATCGCGCCCACGCCCTTCGAGGCGGCGGGGCGGATGGCGGACGAGGGCGTGGCCCGGGTCTGGGCCGGCAATGCGCAAGGCGCGATCCAGCGCGGCGAGCTGCGCTACGAGCAGAGATAGCAACGGCGGCCCGCGCGGAGGCGCGAACGGCTGTTTGTCACCGGAGATGGCATGGAAGAGTACGACGACATCCGCCAGGGCGTGCGCGCCCTGTGCGCCCACTATGACGCCGCCTATTGGCGCGGGGTGGACGAGGCCCGGGGATTCCCCGAGGCGTTCGTGCGCGCGCTGACCGAGGCCGGATGGCTGGGGGCGATGATTCCCGCCGAGTACGGCGGATCGGGCCTGGGGCTGTCCGAGGCATCGGTGATCCTGGAGGAGGTCAACCGCTGCGGCGGCAATTCGGGCACCGTGCACGGGCAGATGTACAACCTGTTCACGCTGGTGCGCCACGGGTCGCAGGCGCAGAAGGATCATTTCCTGCCGCGCCTGGCCAGCGGCGAGCTGCGCCTGCAGTCCATGGGCGTGACGGAGCCGACCACGGGCACCGACACGACCCGGATCAAGACCACCGCCGTGCGGCGCGGCGACCGCTATGTGGTCAACGGACAGAAGGTCTGGATCTCGCGCGTGCAGCACTCCGACCTGATGATCCTGCTGGCCCGCACCACGCCCCTGGCCGAGGTCGCCAGGAAGACCGAGGGCATGTCCATCTTCCTGGTCGACCTGCGCGAGGCGATCGGCCATGGCATGGAGGTGCGCCCCATCGCCAACATGGTCAACCATGAGACCAACGAACTTTTCTTCGACAACCTGGAGCTGCCGGCCGACAGCCTGATCGGCGAGGAAGGCAAGGGCTTTCGCTACATCCTGGACGGGCTGAACGCCGAACGCACGCTGATCGCCGCCGAGTGCATCGGCGATGGCCGCTGGTTCGTCGAGCGCGCGCGCAGCTACGCCGGCGAGCGGCAGGTGTTCGGTCGTCCGATCGGGCAGAACCAGGGCGTGCAGTTTCCCATCGCCGAGGCCCACATCGAGGTCGAGGCCGCGGACCTGATGCGCTGGCGCGCCTGCCGCGAATACGACGCCGGCGTCGCGGCGGGCGCCAGCGCCAATATGGCCAAGTACCTGGCCGCCAAGGCCTCGTGGGAAGCGGCCAACGTCTGCCTGCAGACGCACGGCGGCTTCGGCTTCGCCTGCGAATACGACGTCGAGCGCAAATTCCGCGAAACGCGCCTCTACCAGGTGGCGCCGATCTCGACCAACCTCATCCTTTCCTACGTGGCCGAGCACCTGCTGGGGCTGCCGCGTTCCTTCTGAGGCGCGTCCATGGACAAGACCAGCCTGGCGCGGGACGGCGCCACCGCCTCCCTGTGCGAATTCCTGGCGGCACTGCGTTTCAAGGACCTGCCCGCGCCGGTGGCGGACCGGATCGAAGACCTGTTCCTGGACTGGGTGGCATCGGCCCTGGCCGGGAAGGGCGGGCATCCGGTGCCGCTGTTCGAGCGCTATGCCGCGGCGATGGGGCCCGAAGCGGGGCGCTGCGCGATCCTGACCAACCGGCGGACCACGTCGGCGCATTTCGCCGCGCTGGTCAACGGCGCCGCCTCGCACCTGGTCGAGCAGGACGACCTGCACAACAGCTCGGTGCTGCATCCGGCCACGGTGGTGTTTCCGGCCGTGTTCGCCGCGGCGCAGGACCTGGGCAAGTCGGGTAGCGAGATGCTCGTGGCGGCGGTGGCCGGCTATGAGGCCGGCGTGCGCATCGGCGAATTCCTGGGTCGGTCGCACTACCGCATCTTCCATACGACCGGCACCGTGGGCACGCTGGCGGCCGCGGCCGGCGTGGCCAGGCTGATGGGGCAGGATGCGCGGACGCTGGCGCACACGCTGGGGTCGGCCGGCACGCAAGCCTCGGGCCTGTGGGAATTCCTGCGCGAGGCCGCCGATTCCAAGCAGCTCCATACTGGCCAGGCGGCCGCGAACGGGCTCCTGGCCGCCTACCTGGCACAGGATGGCCTGACCGGCGCGCACGGCGTGCTCGAAGGCCGGCAGGGCATGGCGGCGGGCATGTCCTCGGACGCGGATCCGGCCCGGCTGAACGATCGCCTGGGCCGGCGCTGGGCCACGCTGGAGACATCGTTCAAGTTCCATGCCTCGTGCCGCCATACCCATCCGGCCGCCGATGCGCTGTTGCAGCTGATGCGTACCGAAGGCATCGCCCACGGCGACATCGCTTCGATCCGCGCCCGGGTGCACCGCGCCGCGATCGATGTGCTGGGCAACGTGGACGAACCCAGCACCGTGCATCAGGCGAAGTTCTCGATGGGGACGGTGCTGGGCCTGATCGCGGTCCACGGCCGCGCCGGCCTGGAGGAATTCCGCGACCATGCGCTGACCGATCCCGCGGTGGCGGACGTCCGCCGGCGCACGACCATGGTGATGGACGACGAGGTCGACCGCGCCTATCCCGCCCGCTGGCTGGGACGGGTCGAGGTGGAGACGCGCGATGGCCGGCGCCTGTCCGCCGCCATCGACAGCCCCAAGGGCGACCCGGACAACACCTTGTCGCGCCCCGAGCTGGAATCCAAGCTGAGGCGCCTGGCGGCTTTCTCCGGCGCGGCGACGTCGGCGGAGATCGATGCCTGGATTCCCCGCCTGTGGAGCCTGCGGCACGCGCGCGAGTTGTCCGATTTCATGCCGGAGCTTGCATGAGCGCGCCCGCCCGACCGCCCGAAGGGCGCGCGACCTCCCTCGGAGAGGATGTCGCGCAGCGACAGGAGGGTAGTCCAGTGAGCACGCCGGTGACCGCCTCTCTTCTACCGACCCCGCCGCGTCCGCTGGACGGCGTCACCGTGCTGAGCCTCGAGCACGCCATCGCGGCGCCGTTCTGCACCCGGCAACTGGCCGACCTGGGCGCCCGCGTGATCAAGATCGAACGCCCGGGGACGGGGGACTTCGCGCGCGGCTACGACGAGCGCGTCCGCGGGCTGTCGTCCCACTTCGTCTGGACCAACAGGTCGAAGGAAAGCCTGGCGCTGGACCTGAAGCAGGACGGCGCGCGCGAGGTGCTGGAGCGGCTGCTGCCGCGCGTCGACGTCCTGGTGCAAAACCTGGCGCCCGGCGCCGCCGAGCGGCTGGGGCTGTCGTTCGAGGCGCTGCACGTACGCCATCCCAGGCTGATCGTCTGCGACATCTCCGGCTACGGCGACAGCGGCCCGTATCGCGACAAGAAGGCCTACGACCTGCTGATCCAAAGCGAAGGAGGTTTCCTGTCGGTCACGGGCACGCCCGAAGAACCGTCCAAGGCCGGGGCCTCGGTGGCCGACATCGCCGCCGGCATGTACGCCTATTCCAACATCCTGGCCGCGCTGCTGCTGCGGGCCACGACGGGGAAGGGCAGCCGCATCGACGTCTCCATGCTCGAGAGCATGGTCGAGTGGATGGGCTACCCCATGTACTACGCGTTCGACGGCGCGCCCCCGCCGCCGCGCTCGGGCGCCTCGCACGCGACCATCTACCCCTACGGCCCGTTTCCCGCCGGCGATGGCGGCACCGTGATGCTCGGCCTGCAGAACGAGCGCGAATGGCGCGTGTTCTGCGAACGGGTGCTGGCGCGGCCGGAACTGGCCGGCGACCCCCGTTTCGATGCCAATTCGCGGCGCACCGAAAACCGGGCGGCGCTGCGCGACATCATCGTGGAGGTCTTCGCCGGCATGAACACCGAACAGGTCATGGCGGCGCTGGACGACGCCCAGATCGCCAACGCCCGCGTCAACGACATGGCAGGCGTCTGGTCCCACCCGCAGCTGGCGGCCCGCCAGCGCTGGACCGAGGTGGCAAGCCCGGCCGGCATGTTGCCCGTGTTGCTGCCGCCAGGAGCGGGCGGCGCCTATGCGGCCCGCATGGACCGGATACCGGCCCTGGGTGAAGATACCTTGTCCATCCTGGCCGAACTCGGCTATGGCGAAGCCGAGATCGCCGCGCTGCGTGCGCGGCATGTAGTAGCGTCATGATGCGGGCGAGTCGGCTGCGAGAATCGTGCCTGGTGCCCTGATATTTTCGATCAGAGGATCTCCGGTGCGCGGCAGGAAATGCCGGGCCGTCGGCTGGCAGAGGGGCGTCTTCGGCAGAAAAAATCGTGCCACGCGTGATAGTGTAGGCACTGCGTGGCCGCCAGCGGCACGCGCCAAAACGAAAGCAAAAAACGACTCAGGAGACTACCAATGAATCGAGGCCTTGCGTGCTTCGCCGTCGCTTTATTGTGTCCACTCGCCGCGCTCGCGGCGGACAACTACCCTTCCCGTCCCATTACGTTGGTCGTGCCGTTCTCGCCGGGTGGCGTGTCGGACACCACGGCGCGTCCGCTGGCGCCTGTCATGGCCAAGCGTCTGGGGCAACCGGTCATCGTCGAGAACCGGCCAGGAGCAGGGGGTGGAGTGGGAATGGCTCATGTGGCCAAGGCGGCTCCAGATGGCTATACGCTCATGATGGCGTTGGCCAGTATTTCGGCAATTCCCCCCGCCGACAAGCTGACGGGCAAGACACCTTCATATTCCACCTCGCAATTTGCCGCCATCGCTCGCATATCGGCCGATCCCACCGTGCTGGTGGTGCGCGACGATGCGCCCTGGAAGTCCGTGCGTGAGCTGGTGGAGGCGGCCAAGGTCAAGCCCGGCACGATCAGCTTCAGTTCATCCGGAATCTACGGCACTACGCATGTAGCGATGGAGCGTTTTGCCCACGCCGCGGGAATCAAGCTGCTGCACGTGCCGTATGGCGGCGGCGGCGAACAAGTGACGGCGCTGTTAGGTGGACATGTCCAGGCCTCGACGCAGACCTATGGCAACATTTCCGGCCATATCAAGAGCGGCAAGTTCAAGCCGCTGGCGGTTCAGAGCGCCGAGCGCCTGGCCAGCCTGCCCGATGTGCCGACGCTGAAAGAGCTCGGCTACGACGCTGAATACTATCTTTGGGCCGGACTATTCGCGCCGACGGGCCTGCCCGAGCCCGTCATGGCGAAGCTGCGCACCGTCGTCAAGGAAGCAGCGGCCGATCCGGCTTTCGTCAAGGCCATGACAGGAATGGGGACGCCCGTCCAGTATCTGGATGCGCCGGAATTCGAGGCCTTCTGGCGAGCCGACGAGCGGCATCAGACGCAGATCATCAACAGCATCGGCAAACTCGAATAAGAAGGGAATCCATGAAATATGCAATGTATCGCCGTGACGGCGTCAAGCGCGTGACCATCCTCGACGGCGCGTACCTGGTTGATCCGCAAGCGCTCGAACAAGCCGTTGGCGGGCTGGGGCCGCAAGTGAGCTGGTTTGCCGACATGACCGAGGTGATCCGCCATGCCCCGCAGTCCCGGGAACTCGGTGCGCGGGCGGTGGCGCTCGCCGCCGAGCGGGGTGTGGGACGCGTGGCGCTAGATGACGTGCAGCTCTGCGCCCCCATGCTGCCTTCCACCATCCTGTGCGCGGGCAGCAACTACCTGAGCCACAACGCCGAAAAGGCCGGCTCCGACACAAGCGGCAAAGAGCCGGAGTTCTTCCTCAAGACCGCCGACTGCGTCGTCGGCCCGCACGACGAGATCGTCCACGATCCGGTGCTGACGCGCAAACTGGACGGCGAGGTCGAGCTGGGCGTGGTCATCGGCAAGCCGGGGCGGCACATTCCACGCGAACGGGCGCTGGAGCATGTGTTCGGCTATACCATCGTCAACGACGTCACGGCTCGCGATCGCCAGGTGCGCTTTCGGCCGGACGGCAGTAGCTGGTACGAGCTGGGCCGCGGTAAGGTATTCGATACCAGCGCTCCGCTGGGCCCGTACATTGTCGGCGCCGAAGAGATCCCCGATCCGCAAGGCCTGGGCATCCGTTCCTGGGTCAATGGCGAGCTGCGGCAGAATAGCAATACCGCACAGATGATCTGGAGCGTGGCCGAACTTGTCCATGTGTTTTCGATCAACCTGACGCTGCGGCCGGGCATGGTGATCATCACGGGCACGCCCAGCGGTACGGCCTGGTCCACCGACAAGGAGCTCGGCGGCAAATGGTCGGGAGGCAACGGCATCGTTCCCGCCTCGGGCTATTTGAGGCCTGGCGATCTGATCGAATGCGAAGTCGATGGCATCGGCAGGCTGCGCAATCGGGTGGCGGGCGCATGAAGCGCGTGCGCTCCGCCCTGTTCGTGCCGGGGGACCGGCCCGAGCGGCTGCCCAAGGCGCTGGCCAGCGGCGCCGATGCCGTCATCGTGGACCTGGAGGACGCGGTAGAACCCGGCGCCAAGGCGGCCGCGCGCGCGGCCGTGGCGGCATCCCTGAAAGCTTGCGCGGACCGATCGGTGGTGGTGCGCGTCAATGCGATCCAGACGATCTATTTCGACGAGGACATCGCGCTGTGCGCCGCCAGTCCCGCGGTGGCCGCGGTGATGCTGCCCAAGTCGGAGTCGGCGGCGGATATGGCGCGCGCGGCGTCGGCTGGCCGGCCCGTGTGGCCGCTGATCGAAAGCGCGCGCGGCGTGCTGGCGCTGGCGGCCATCGCCGATGCGCCGGGGGTGGAGCGGCTGGTGTTCGGGAGCCTGGATTTCGCGCTGGACCTCGACCTGGACCCGGTGTCGGCGGCGGGCCGGGCGGTCCTGGACGATGCCCGGCACCGCATGCTGCTTCACGCGCGCGGCGCGGACCTGCCCGCGCCGCTCGACGGCGTACACCCGCAACTGGACGACATCGACGGCCTGCGCGCCGAAGCCGCGCGGGCGCGCGGGGCGGGCATGGGCGGCATGCTGTGCGTGCACCCCGTGCAGGTCGCCGCCATCAACGAGGCCTTCAGTCCTTCGGACGCGGAACTGGCTTGGGCCCGCCGCGTCGTCGAGGCGGCGGCGGGGCAGCGGGGCGCGTTCCGGCTGGAAGGGCGGATGGTGGATGCGCCGGTGCTGGCGCGCGCCCGGCGGATGATGGAAGCCGCGGGCAGGGCATAGCGGCGGATGTTTGCCGCGGGCAAAGAAAAACCCCGCCTGGGCGGGGTTTGTTCGCAAACCGAGCCGATTACTTCAGCTTGGTTTCCTTGTAGTCCACGTGCTTGCGCGCGACCGGATCGAACTTCTTGATCAGCATCTTTTCCGGGGTGGTGCGCTTGTTCTTGGTCGTGGTGTAGAAATGCCCGGTTCCGGCGGTGGACTCGAGCTTGATCTTTTCGCGAATACCCTTGGCGGCCATGGTGTGCTCCTGTGGATCCGGTGATTAAACGGCTTCGCCGCGAGCGCGCAGATCGGCCAGGACGGCTTCGATGCCGTTCTTGTCGATGGTGCGCAGGGCGTTGGTGCTGACGCGCAGGCGAACCCAGCGGTTTTCGCTTTCCACCCAGAACTTGCGGTATTGCAGGTTCGGCAGGAAACGGCGCTTGGTCTTGTTGTTGGCGTGAGAAACGTTGTTGCCCGTGATCGGACCCTTACCGGTTACTTGACATACTCGTGCCATGGCGACACCTCTTCTGCTATTTCGTGAATTCGGGAGACGGATCCGGGGGCCGGCGATACCGGACTGTGCCCCGAATTTCTGGCGCGGTTTGGCAGGATGGATGCCGACCCGGTTCGCACGGGTTCTCAAGGCATCCCGGCGCAAAATCCAGAATGCGTTGAAAACGTGCGCCGAAAGCCAGCTTCATCCGCGCCCGGAAAGCGCGCTTGCGAAGGGCTTTCCCCGGGGCGAGAGCTCTCGCGGGCCAAAGACAACGCCGTAAAGCTCGCAAGAATAGCACGAAACCCGCCGTTTTTTCAACTCGTTGTTTGCGGCGCAGCTTGTTTCCCCACGGGACGGGTACGGGATTCTACGGCATCGGGCTGCCAGGCACCGGAGCCGGCTGCTCGCTAACCCTATGTTGACTGATCGATCAGTCAGGGCCTAGGCTAGCGCATCCTTATCCAGGAAGCGCGCCTTGACCGACCAGAACGCCCGGACCGCCATCCTCGACGCCGCCGAAGGGGTTTTCGCCGCCCACGGCTTCGATGGCACCAGCATGCGGCAGATCGCCAACGAAGCCGGCGTGGCCCAGGCATTGCTGCACTACCACTTCGGCACCAAGGAAAAACTGTACGAGGCCATGTTCGCCCGCCGCTCCGACGCCATCAACGCCGTCCGCGCGGCCGCGCTGGACCGGCTGTTCGGACCGGACGGGCAGGGGCGGCCCACCCTGGGCGACCTGCTGGAAGCCTTGTTCCGGCCAACGGTGGAGTTCGGCCACGAGGGGCCGGCGGGCAATCTGTTCTCGCGGGTGCTGGCCGCCACCGCCAACGCCGAGGACGAGCGTTCGCGCACGCTGATCGGCGCCCACTACGACGCGATCGCCCGCCGTTTCATCGCCGCCTTCCGCCGTGTCCTGCCGCAGTTGGAGCAGGACGATGCCGTGTGGTCCTACATGTTCGCCATCGGCGTGGGCATGACCATGATGGCCGCCACCGGGCGGGCAGGACGCCTGTCGGACGGCGCCTGCGACGACAGCGACGTCGATGCCGTCATGGCCCGCCTGGTGCCTTTCATCAGCGCCGGCATCGAGGCGCTGGCGGCCGACCGTGCCGCCGGCCGCACGGGCCGTCCCCACGTTCTTTCCCCGCGCTCCGGTTCCGGAGCCGGTTGATTCCCCGGGGCCATGCCCCGGCCGCAAGAACCGGGCCGCCACGAGCCCGGCCCCCTGACAAGGAGACATGCATGCGTATTCTGCCGGCCGCATTGGCGGCCTTGCTGGCCACCGCCACGATGGCGGCACAGGCCAAAACCATCACCGTGACGCTGGTCAACGGCCATCCGCCGGTGTTCCGCTGGGTCAAGCATCTGCAGGAGTCCTTCGTGCCGGCAGTGAACAAGGCGCTGGAGGGGACGGACATCAAGCTCGAATGGAAGCAGCAGTACGGCGGCTCGCTGGCCAAGGTGGGCGAGGAGCTGGAAGCGGCCCAGGACGGCGTGGCCGACATCGCGCTGGTTCCCACGATCTTCGAGCCGGCCAAGTTGCCGCTGCAGAACGTCACCTATTACACGCCCTTCGTATCGGACGATCCCGGCCTGGTGACGCAGGCGGTACAGGACGTGCAGCGCAAGATCCCGGCGATGATGAAGGCCTGGGAGGCGAACGACGTCGTCTACATCGGCGGCGGTTTCGGGCTGGACGACTACCTGTTGTTCACGAAGTTTCCGGTCAAGGGCATGGCCGACCTCAAGGGCCGCAAGATCGGCACGCCGGGCACGTCGATCAACTGGATGAAGGGCACGGGCGCGGTGGGCGTCGCGGGCAACCTGACCGAGTACTACAACTCGCTGCAGACCGGCCTGTACGACGGCGTGGTCACCTTCGCCACCGCGGCCCTGCCGGCCAAGATCCAGGAGGTCGCGCCCTACATCACGCAGATCGGCTACGGCGCTCAGTACTCGGGCGGCATCGCGGCCAACAAGGACTGGTACGACGCCCAGCCGGAAGCCTTGAAGAAGGCATTGAAGGCCGGCGCCGACGCCTTCGAGAAGGCGTATACCGACGACCTGCGCAAGGCCACCCGCGCCGCGCTGGACGAACTGGTCGCCAAGGGCGGCAAGCTCAATCCGGATTCGGCCAGCCTGCGGGGCGCCTATGCCAAGGCGCTCGAGGACCCGACCAAGGGCTGGGTCGCCGAGCTGCAAAAGCAGAAGCTGCCGGCCAAGCAGGTGCTGGACGCCTACATGAAGGAAGTGCGGGCGGCCGGCGCCAAGCCGGTGCGCGACTGGGATCGGAACTGAACCGGGCGGCGAGGTCATCCATGTCTGAAGTCCCCATCACCGGCGAGGGAGATTTCCTCCCTCCGTCCGACCATCCCTTGCTGCGCATCCTGGATGCCTGCACCGCGGCCCTGAACGCGGTCGGCACGCTGCTGATCGTGGGCGTGATGGTCGCCATCAACTCCGACATCGTCGGCCGCGCGTTCTTCGGCCATCCCATCTCGGGCGTGCCCGAGATGGTCAGCATGTCCATCGTCGCTATCGTCTTCCTGCAGGTGGCCCATTCGCTGCGGCTGGGCGGGCTGACGCGGGCGGAGGTGCTGTTGGACAAGCTTGCGCCGCGCGGGCGGGCCGGGCTGGAGGCCTTGTACTGCCTGATCGGCGCCGCGTTCTGCGCGGTGCTGTTCAACGGCCTCGTGCCGCTGTTCGAGCGCGCCTGGACCCGGGATCTGTTCGTAGGCGCGATCGGCGACTTCACCGCGCCGATCTGGCCGGTGCGGCTGATCATGCTGGTGGGGACGGTGGCGCTGGGCCTGCAGTTCCTGGCCAGGGCGGTGCGCGCGCTGTGCGCGGCCGCGACGACGCACGGCCGGGCCGTGCAGGCGGGGGCATGATGAGCGATCTGGTCATCGGCGCGCTGGCGCTGTTCGGAATGGTGGGGCTGATCTATGCCGGCATGCACGTCGCCATCGCGCTGGCCGTCTGTTCCTTCCTGGGCGTGCTGGCGATCAAGGGCAGCTTCCTGATCACCGGCCGCATGCTGGCGCTGGCCGCCACCGAGTCCATCGACTCCTATATCTTCGGCGTGGTGCCGCTGTTCGTGCTGATGGGGTTCGTCGTATCGCAGGCCGACATCGGCCGCGACGCGTTCGACGTCGCCAACCGCATGCTGGGCCGCATCAAGGGCGGACTGGGCATCGCCACCGTGGGCGCCAACGCGATCTTCGCCGCCATCACCGGCATTTCGATCGCCTCGGCCGCCGTGTTCACGCGGGTGGCCGTGCCCGAGATGCTGCGGCACGGCTACACCAAGCGCTTCGCCTACGGCATCGTGGCGGGCAGTTCGGTGCTGGGCATGCTGATCCCGCCCAGCCTGCTGCTCATCCTGTACGGCATCCTGACCGAGCAGTCGGTGGGCGACCTGTTCCTGGCCGGCGTGGTGCCGGGCATCGTGCTGGCCATCGCCTTCGGCCTGGGCGTCTACTGGCTGGCCCGCAACCGTCCGGATTTCGCCGGCGCCAGCATTTCCGAGGACGTCGCGCCCCTGTCGGCCGCCGCGATGGGACGCAAGGCGCTGCCCATCGTGCTGCTGATCGGCCTGGTGCTGGGCGGCATCTACGGCGGCTTCTTCACGCCCACCGAGGCCGGCGCAGTCGGCGCGCTGGGCGCGATCGTGATCGGCCTGTTCCGCCGCGCGCTGCCGCCCGGGCGCATCTGGCGGGTATTGACCGACACCGGCCAGGTCACCGCCGCCATCTGCTTCCTGATCATCGCGGCCAGCATGTACTCGCGCATGCTGTCGCTGAGCGGCCTGCCGGAGTTCCTGACCGCGGCGCTCGCGGCCAGCGACATCGGCTACTGGGGCATCATCATCGCCTACGTGCTGCTGATCGTCGCGATGGGAACCATCCTGGACAGCTCGTCCATCCTGCTGATCGTGGTGCCGTTGTTCTATCCGATCATGAAGGCCTTCGGCATCGATCCCATCTGGTTCGGCATCGTCACCGTGATCGCCGTCGAGGTCGGCCTGCTGACGCCGCCGTTCGGCCTGTCCGTCTACGTGATCAAGGGAACCTCGCCCGATCGCACACTGAAACTGGGCGAGATCTTCCGCGGCGCCTTGCCGTTCGCCGCCATCATGCTGGCGGTGCTCGCCCTGATCCTGGTATTTCCGTGGCTGGCCACCGGCCTGCTCGGACGCTGAACGAAGGAGCCCTTCATGCCTCGACGTTTCGTCGATCTTTCCGTCGCACTGGACGACCGCATCGCCTCCGATCCCCCCGGCCACCTGCCGCAGATCGCCTATCTCGACCACCGCTCGACCGCCGCCGACATGGCGTCCTTCTTCCCCGGGCTGGACGTGGCGGACCTGCCGGGGGGCGAGGGGTGGGCCATCGAGCGGCTGAATGTCTCGACCCACAACGGCACCCACCTGGATGCGCCCTACCATTTCCACTCGACCATGGATGGCGGCGAGCGCGCCATCACCATCGACGAGGTGCCGCTGGAGTGGTGCTTCAGCCGGGGCGTGAAGCTGGACTTCCGCCACTTGCCCGACGGCCACGTGGTGACGCCCGAGGAGGTGGAGGCCGAACTGGCCCGCATCGGCCACGTGCTCGAGCCCTACGACATCGTGCTGGTGAACACGTCGGCCGGAGCGCGCTACGGGCAGCCCGACTACGTGTCCGCGGGCTGCGGCATGGGCATGGAGGCGACGCTCTACCTGACCGAGCGCGGCGTGCGCGTGACCGGCACCGACGGCTGGAGCTGGGACGCGCCTTTCGTGCACACCGCCAAGCGCTTCGCCGAGAGCCCGGATCCTTCCATCATCTGGGAAGGGCACCGCGCCGGCATGGCGCGCGCCTATTGCCACCTGGAGAAGCTCGGCAACCTGGAAAGCCTGCCGCCGCACGGATTCACCGTCTCGTGCTTTCCCTACAAGATCCGTGGCGCCTCGGCCGGTTTCACCCGCGCCGTGGCCATCTTCGAAGACTGAACCGGAGCCCGCGATGAACGACACCCAAGCCAAGCCCGCCAAGAAAGCCGCGCCCAAGATCATCATCACCTGCGCCGTCACCGGCGGCATCCATACGCCCACCATGTCCGAGGCGCTGCCCTACCGCCCCGAGGACATCGCCGAGCAGTCCATCGCCGCCGCCAGGGCCGGCGCGGCCATCCTTCACCTGCATGCGCGCGATCCCAAGGACGGCCGGCCCACGCCCGATCCGGCGGTGTTCATGCAGTTCCTGCCGAAGATCAAGGAAGCCACCGACGCCGTCATCAACGTCACCACCGGCGGCGGTCTGAACATGACGGTGGAACAGCGCCTGGCCGCGCCGCTGCTGGCCAGGCCCGAGATGTGCTCGCTCAACATGGGGTCGATGAACTTCGGCATCTACCCCATGGCCGATCGCTACAAGCAGTGGAAGTTCGATTGGGAAGAGAGCTACCTGCGCAATACCGACGATTTCATCTTCCGCAACACTTTCCGCGATATCGAACGCATCCTGAAGATGCTGGGCGAGGAGCACGGCACCCGCTTCGAGCACGAGTGCTACGACGTCGGCCACCTGTACAACGTTGCCCATTTCGTGGACCGCGGCCTGCTCAAGCCGCCATTTTTCATCCAGATGATCTTCGGCATCCTGGGCGGCATCGGCGCCGAGCTGGACAACCTGCTGTTCATGAAGCGCACGGCCGACCGGTTGTTCGGCAACGACTACCGCTGGTCGGTGCTGGCCGCCGGCCGCCACCAGATGAACTTCGCCACGCAGGCGGCCTTGCTGGGAGGCAGCGTGCGGGTCGGGCTGGAGGACAGCCTGTACATCGGCAAGGGCCAATTGGCGGCTTCCAATGCCGAGCAGGTCGCCAAGGTGCGCCGCATCCTGGAGGAAATGGGGCACGAGATCGCGACGCCGGACGAGGCCCGCGCCATGCTGGCGCTCAAGGGCGCGGACCGGGTCGGCTTCTGAGCGCGGCCATGGCGGGCGCTCCCAATCCGCTGGACGGCTTCATCGTCGATCCGGCCGCCATGGCCTATGTGGGGCAGGGGCTGCAACGCCCCGAATGCATCCTGGCCGAACGCGATGGTTCCCTGTGGGCCGCCGATGCGCGCGGCGGCGTGGTCCACATCCGGCCCGACGGCAGCCAGCGGCTGGTCACGCAGCAGGCCGACACGCATTTCAGCCAGGCCACCGACGACGCCACCCGCTTTGTCGCGGGCACCTTGCCTAACGGCCTGGCCTTCGCGCGCAACGGCGACATCGTCATCTCCAACTTCGGCACCGACCGGCTGGAACTGATGACGCGCGAGGGGCAGACCCGCGTGCTGGCCGACACCGTGGACGGCCAGCCCATCGGCAAGGTCAATTTCGTGCTGCGCGACAGCCGCGATCGGCTGTGGCTGACCATCTCCACCCGCATCAGGAACTGGATGCAGGCCATGGATCCCACGGTGGCCGATGGCTATATCGCGCTGTACGAGCACGGCCGGTTGCGCATCGTGGCCGACGGCTTCCATTTCACCAACGAGATCCGGCTCGATGCCCGCGAGGAGTGGCTGTACGTGGCCGAGACCTGCGCGCGGCGCGTCTCGCGCCTGAGGGTGGGGCCGGACGGCAGCCTGTCGGGCCGGGAGGTGTTCGGTCCCGCCGATCATGGCGCGTTCATCGACGGCATCGCGTTCGATGCCCATGGCAACCTGTGGGGCACGCACGTGATGACAGACCGGGTCTTCGCGATCACGCCGGAAGGGGAGCTGCGGATCGTGCTGGACGACGATGGCGGCAGTGCCGCGGGGAAGGCGTTGATGGCGGCGTTCGAGCGGAGCGAGGCGACGCCGGAGATGATGCTGGCCTGCGGCGGGAAGATCGCGCCGTGGTTCGCCAGCGTGACGTTCGGGGGGCCGGATCTGCGGACGGTTTACATCGGCAGTCTGAGGGGGGAGCGGATTCCGTATTTCCGTGCGCCCGTGGCGGGGCTGCCCATGGCGCACTGGTAGGCCCTACATCACCCCGCGTTCCGCCAGCGAGGTGGTCCGCCCGCCTGCCACGATGATGTGGTCGAGCAGGCGCACGTCCACCAGCGCGAGCGCGGCGCGGACGTGGCGGGTGAGGTGTTCGTCGGCCTGGCTGGGTTCGGCGTTGCCCGAGGGGTGGTTGTGGGCGAGGATGACCGAGGCGGCATGGTGGCGCAGCGCGGCGCGGACGATCTCGCGCGGGTAGATGGTGGCCTGGGACAGGGTGCCCTGGGACAGGATTTCGCTGGTGATGAGGCAGTTGCGCGCGTCCAGGTACAGCGCCATGCAGCACTCGATGCGGCGGTGGGCCAGGGTGGCGGCGCAATAGCGGCGTACGTGATCGGGGCGGGACAGGGCGTCGCCGCGGTGGATTTCCTCGGCCAGTTCGCGCCGGGCCAGCTCCAGGATGGCCTGCAGTTGGGCCGCCTTGACTTCCCCCATGCCAGGCATGCCCCGGAGTTCGTCGCGCGAGGCGCCGAACAGTCCGCGCAGGCCGCCGAATTGCGCCAGCAGGCGCCGGCCCAGTTCGAGCGCGTTGCAGCCGCGCGTGCCGGTGCGCAGCAGCACGGCCAGCAGTTCGGCGTCGGTCAGCACCGTGGGGCCGTGGCGCAGCAGGCGCTCGCGGGGGCGTTCTTCGGGGGGCAGGGAGGCCTGTAGGGTCGGAAGGGCGGTCGGCATGGCGGCGGGACGGGTAAAATCGGTTCTTTGGCGCACAGCATCGACACGGTGACACACTTTGGCTGCATCTTCTTCCTCCACGCCCCTCGTTGTCCGTGAGGACTCCTACGTAACCCTCCACTACCGCATTTCGCTGGCCTCGGGCGAAGGCGCGGGAGGCGTTTTCGTCGATACCTTCACCGGCCGTCCCGCCACGCTGCAACTGGGCATCGGCCAGTGGGCGCCGGGCATGGAGGCGGCGCTGGTCGGCCGCGGCGAAGGCGAGCGCTTCAGTTTCACCCTCGCTCCGGCGCAGGCGTACGGCGATCGCAATCCGGAGCTGATCCAGCGCGTGACCCTGGCGATGCTGCGCGAGCACGCGGGCGACGAGACCTTCCAGCCCGGCGACCTGGTCGAATTCGCCGCGCCCAATGGCGGCCGGTATTCGGGCGTATTCAAGGAACAGGGCGAGGACTATGCGCTGTTCGATTTCAACCATCCGCTGGCCGGCTCGGCGCTGAAGGTGGATGTGTCCATACTCGGGGTGATGTGATGGCGCAGGCGCCCATGGAAGTGGTCCTGGCCCAGCCGCGCGGCTTCTGCGCCGGCGTCGACCGGGCCATCGAGATCGTCGAGCGCGCCTTGCAGATCTACGGCGCGCCCATCTACGTGCGGCACGAGATCGTCCACAACCGCTACGTGGTCGAGGACCTGCGCGCCAAGGGCGCCATCTTCATCCAGGAACTGGACGAGGCGCCGGCCGGTTCGACGGTGGTCTTCTCGGCCCACGGCGTGTCCAGGGCGGTGCGCCGCGAGGCCGAGCAGCGCGGCCTGCAGGTGTACGACGCCACCTGTCCCCTGGTGACCAAGGTCCACGTCGAGGTGGCCAAGATGCGCGCCGCCGGCAACGAGATCGTCATGATCGGCCACAAGGGGCACCCCGAGGTGGAAGGCACGCTGGGGCAGTCCGAAGCGGGCATGTACCTGGTCGAGACGGTCGAGGACGTGGCGGCGCTGGCCGTGGCCGATCCGGACCGGCTGGCCTATGTGACCCAGACCACGCTGTCGGTGGACGACGCGGCGCAGGTCGCGGCGGCGCTCAAGGCCCGCTTCCCGAACATCGCCGAGCCCAAGAAAAGCGACATCTGCTACGCCACGCAGAACCGCCAGGACGCCGTCAAGGTCATGGCGCCCGAATGCGACCTGGTGCTGGTGGTGGGCAGCGTCAACAGCTCCAATTCCAACCGCTTGCGCGAGGTGGCCGAGCGCAAGGGCGTGGCCGCCTACCTGATCGACGGCGCCGGCGACATCGATCCGGCCTGGCTGGAAGGGCGCAGCCGGGTGGGCGTCACGGCCGGCGCCTCGGCGCCCGACGTGCTGGTGCAGCAGGTCATCGCCCGCCTGAAGGAGCTGGGCGCGGCCTCGGTGCGCACGCTGGCCGGCGCCGAGGAAGGTATCGCCTTCCCGCTGCCCAAGGGCTTGTCCAAGAACGTCCGCCTGTAGTCCTACGGAGCCTCCATGCGCCTCTACAGTTATTTCCGCAGTTCCGCCGCCTATCGCGTGCGCATCGCGCTGGCCCTGAAAGGGCTGCCGTACGACTATCTCGCGGTGCACCTGCTCAAGGACGGCGGCCAGCAGCTGAAGCCGGATTTTCGCCGGCTGAGCCCGGCCGCCCTGGTGCCGGTGCTGGAGGATGGCGGCCATGTCCTGACCCAGTCGCTGGCCATCATCGAATACCTGGAAGAGACGCATCCCCAGCCGGCGCTGCTGCCGGCCACCCCGGCGGAGCGTGCCCGCGTCCGCGCGCTGGCGCTGGACATCGCCTGCGACATCCATCCGCTGAACAACCTGCGCGTGCTGAAGTATCTGAAGAGCCCCCTGGGCATCGACCAGCAGGGGCGCGACGAGTGGTACCGACATTGGGTGGAGGGCGGCCTGGCCGCGCTCGAGCGCATGCTGGCCGACTCGCCCGCGACGGGGCTGTGCTGCCACGGCGACCAGCCGACGCTGGCCGACCTGTGCCTGGTGCCGCAGGTCTACAACGCCCGCCGCCTGAAGTCGGACCTGACGGCCATGCCGACGGTAGTGCGGATTGCCGATCATTGCGCCGCGCTGCCTGCCTTCCAGGCAGCCCACCCCGACGCGCAGCCGGATGCGGAATAGGATTTGAATACGCCAGCAAAGTTTTGCTAGAATAGCGGGCTAGCTTGAAGCACATGCCTTTTAGACGCGGCGTAAGTGGCGTCGGGAAGGCGGGCGTCGGAAAGACAGGCTTCGGGAAGATTTCGCCGGCATAGCTCAGTTGGTAGAGCAGCGCATTCGTAATGCGAAGGTCGTAGGTTCGACTCCTATTGCCGGCACCAATATCTGCGGTAGTCTGTGACTACGCAGAACTAAGAACCCCCGGAAACCCAGCGTTTTCGGGGGTTTTTCCTTTTCTAGCCGCAGATTGTTCCAGGTAGTCGCAGGATTGTTTCAGGGTAAGGGAGAGGGTAAGCTTGCCGGACGTAAGGGTAAGCCAACATGCCGAAGAAAATCGTACCTCTCACTGACACCAAATGCCGCACCGCCAAGTACAACGCGGACGGCGGCAACAAGCTGTTCGACGGCGGCGGGCTGGTGCTGGAACTGATGCCCAGCGGCGCGAAAAAGTGGCGGTACCGGTACCGCGGCCCGTCGGGTAAGGAAACGACGATCACCATCGGTGACTATCCGGCCACCGGACTGGCCGAGGCGCGCAAAGAGCACCTGGCCATGCGAAAGATGGTGGCTGCCGGCAAAGATCCAGTTATTGAGCGCGAGGCCCAGCGGCGGGCGGCCATGGTCGCGGCAGGTAACACGGTCCGCGTGGTGGTCGAAGAGTGGATCGACACGCGGAAGTCTGACTGGAGTCCAAAGCACCTGTCCCGGGTGAACGGCGTGTTCGGCAACGATGTCTTTCCGACCCTGGGCAACAGGCCAATGGACGGGGTGAGCAACCTGGAAGTCCTGGCTGTTCTGCGCCGCATCGAGCAACGGGGCGCGCACGAGATGGCGTACAAGGCGCTGGAATACATCGGCAGCGCCTGGCGCTATGCCGTCGGCACCAGGCGTGCGTCGGCGGATGTGACGGTCGGGCTGCGTGAGCTGCTGAAACCGAAGCCTCCCGTACAACACCACCCCCACGTAGATGAAGAGGACCTACCCACCCTGCTGGCACGAGTCGAGACGTATTCGGGGCGGCCGGAAACCGTCCTGGCGGTCAAGCTGATGGTGCTGACCTTCCTGCGCACAAACGAGCTGCGCTGGGCCGAGTGGACTGAATTCGATTTCGAGGCGGCAGAGTGGCGCGTGCCCGCCGCCCGCATGAAAGGCAGCGTGCGGGCCAAGGCTACCGGTGAGCCGCACGTGGTTCCCCTGGCCAGGCAGACTATCGAGCTGCTGGAGAAGCTGCGGGGATACACAGGCCGGTACCGCTTCCTGTTCCCTGGGGAGCGAAATCCGGCGCACCAGGCGATGAGCGTGGCGACCATCAACAAGGCGCTGAAGTCGCTGGGGTTCGAGGGGCAGCAGACAGGCCATGGCTTCCGCGGCCTGGCCAGCACGATCCTGAACGAGCGCAGCGGCTTTCAGCCAGACGCCATCGAGCGTCAGCTTGCGCACGTCGAGCAGAACAAGATCCGCAAGGCCTACAACCACGCGACGTACATGGACGAGCGCCGCCGCATGATGCAGTGGTGGGCAGACTTCATCGACCAGAAGTCCGGCAAGAATGTAGTCCCTTTGCTCACTGAATCGCGCGCGTAATGGGTGCCTCGAAAGCAAAGCGGGAGCGATTCCTCGCAAAGCATCCCTTTTGCTGCTACTGCGGTGGAACGACCGAGGCAACGACGATAGATCACTGGCCGTCTCGGGCGATCTTCGATAACCGTCAGTGGCCTGAGCGCTACGCGTTTCCAGCATGTTTCGCGTGTAACGCAGATAGCGCGCCGCTGGAAACCGCGTTTGCGGTTATTTGCCGTATCGGTCGGCAGCGAGACGATGCTCAAACCCTGGAGCAGGACGCTCGGCTCCTACGGGCATTCAGCGAGACGTTTCCGGCGCTTTATCGAGCAATGTTCCCGAGTCCCAACAAGGTCCGAAGGCTTTTGCGCCATAGAAATCTGGCGTTGCCGGCGGGGATGTCAACTGCCGATGTACCGATTGTCCTGCTGGAGGCTCCCGAGTTTCATCAGATTGTACGGCGCTGCGCCACCAAGCTTTTCCTTAGCCTGCACTATATGCATGGTGGCGCGATTCTTCCACCTGAGGGGGGTATCCTATTTCGGTGGTTTACGAATGGACTTCTTCCAGAAGAGTGGCCACCTCGCCTAGTCGATAAGTTTGAGATGGAGCCGGCCAAACTTGAGCGTCACAAGGTTGACCTAGGCTCCCAGTTTTCATATTCGTACGGCACTGCCTCCCCTATCGGGGTCACCCTGTTCGATGTGAGCTTTGGCGGAGGGGTGTATATGTCCGCAATTGCATTCCCAGACCTTCGCAAGTTGCAGCGGGAGTGGTCTGCTGAGAATTTGCTGCGACCGCTCAGTCACTAGCTTTGTATCCCAGGGGGTCGGCAAGCCAGGCGAGGATATCAGCACCTCTCCACACTGTGCATCTTGCACTCAAACGAATGGGCTTTGGCGCCATTCCCGCGTCCATTTTCACCCGCCAGGTTTCCCGGGTATAAGGGACCCGATCGGAGAATGCCTCCCACTGATACAGACCCTCGGGCATGAGAACAACGGGCTTGGTGGCAATCTGGTCTTCTACGATCTCAGGCATGTGATTCTCCTTCGCTTGCTGCCGCGATAATCGCGTCGCGGACAAGGCCTTGAATGGTGGCCAGGTGCTGGTCATGGCCGCCGGGCATTGAAATGGGGTCCAGATTCTTGATTTCGCGGGCCACGTCGAGCGCGATGCCATCGACGCGACAGCGGGCACATCGGCCGCAGCCGCTGCCAAGGGCCATGCTGCCCTTGCACACGGCGCCGGTCATCGCCCCCTCCGTGCGAACTTGCACCGGCAGCCCGCGCAGATGTCGGTGGGGTCGCACTCGGGCGACGGATCGCCCAGCGGCGCGCCGCAGGTGACGCCGAGGCCCGACATGTCGAGCATGCCGTCCTCCAGGAAAACGTGGTCGTAGCCGGCTGCGCGCAGCTTGTCGGCCACCTCCCCGTAGGCGATGGGAGACAGCTCCAGGATTGCGAGTGTGTGGGTCATCATCGCCTCTTCGGATGAGGTCCGCGGCCTGCGTTGTAGTCGGCCCAGGCGTCGTCCTCGGCCTCCATGGCCTTCGAGTACGTGCCAGGCGCCGGTTTGGCGCTGCGCCGGCCCGCGGTATAGCATTTCTGGCCGTATGCCTCCATGTCGGTGGCGGTGTAGATCAACGGTTCGCGGCCAACCTGTGTTTCGGCCGACCCGATGGCCTTCCTGGCGCGGGGGAGGATAGGCAGATTGGCGGCCGGCTCATCGCTGGGTGGTGCTTTCTTGATATCGACGCCGATGGCGCGCAACTCGTCGTCTATGCCATCGATACGGGACTCCAGCACCGCGACGACGTGCTCGCGGACGGCGTCCAGAATTTCGTTGTCCTGGTAGTTGCCCTGGATCGTGACTCCGAGGCCATTTCCGCGTACCAGGGTGATTTTGAACGCCAGTTCCCGCCGCCTGTCATCGAGCATCTTGGCCTGCTGAATGTCTTCAAGCTTCATGCTCCCTCCGTCTTGCTTGCAGGGGTGGGGCCGAGAGCCGCCCTTATGAACGCTTCCGCCGCCTGAGCGACGATGCCGTTTCCGTAGGCGCGCAGGCGTCCCACTCGCTGGGGAGCCCCATGAGCCAGCGGGAATGTTCCGGGCTCAGCTGGCCGCCACTTTCCATCCCGGCACAGGAGCCAGTCAGCATCTGCCCAGTGGCCGTTAACCGGGCCGGGCCCGGCAACAGCGTGAAGGCCTGCTCGCTCAAGGGCTTGCCCCGGGTCTGCTCCAGGCGATCGGCCAGGAACTCCGGGGAACCCGATGCGCTGTGCCAGTCCCTCGATGCCGGCGTGCCCCAGCCGGCAAGATGCACCGCCACATCCGCAAGCCCTATCTGCGGATCCGTCGGTTTTCGATCCGACGTGATGGGCGGTCGCGGCTTGGCATCCACGATCGCGCTGCTGGGCGTCGGCCAACCGGCGAATGCCGCCGCATTGGCCAACGTCAGCCCGAACCCGTTGCCGTTCCTCGTCCGCTGTTTGCACGCTTCGCGGCGGGCGAGCATCTTGGCCTCGTCCATATGGGCGAACTCGTTGGCACTCGGCGTTGGCCACCCAGTACGCTCGGTCGCGGATGTGCGGCGCACCGACGCCCGCAGCCGGGAACGGGACACACCCAAAGGCGTAGCCCAACGCTTCCAGGTCAGCGTGAACAAGGTCGATCCAAGGTTCGACAGCGCCGCTTGCAACCTGCTCTCCAAAGAGCTTTGCAGGGCGGCGCTCTTGGATGAGCCAATGCCAGTGCGGCCATAGGTGCCGCTCGTCATCAAACCCAGCTCCCTTGCCTGCCGCGGAGAAAGGTTGGCACGGGCAGGAACCGGTCCAAACAGGTCGATCATCGGCCCAGCCGGCGCGGCGAAGGGCATAGGACCAGATGCCGATTCCTGCGAAGAAATGACATTGCACGTATCCGCGCAGGTCGTCGGGGTGAACATCCTCGATGCTCCGTTCATCAACGTCCCCCGGCGCGATGTGGCCGGCGGCAATCAAGTTGCGCAGCCACTGCGCGGCGTAGGGGTCGATTTCGTTGTAGTAGGCTGTCACGTCGCCCCCTTCTCGGTTGCAGGGGTGCTGCTGGAGAACGGCACGACGTTGCGCAGTTCTCGCTCCACGCCCCCGGCGTCCCTGAATTCCTTCCAGAGAATCAGGTGCCCCGGGCAATAATGGACATTGGGTGCGACCTCGTAGGCGTGGCTGTCGCACAGCGGCAGGTCGCAGGTTTTCCCTTCGCCCACTGGGTAGTCGCATAGATACCCGCTCACGTCCGAGCATCGCTCGGCAACGCAATGCGGCCCGAGATCGCCGCAGATGAACATTCGGTCGCCGTTCTTGGTGTGGCTGATGTAGCAGGGCATCACTCCCCTCCCTTTGCAGGGGTGCTGCGGGCGGCGATGGCAATGCGCTCGTCGATGGCGGCCCGAAACAGATCCAGGTTTCCGGTATCACCCATTTCGCCTACGTAGTACCGCGATGCTGCACCGGATAGCCGCCGCATCAGATATTCCAACCTCTCCGCATCGCCCTGCGGGGAAGGGGCGGCGCTATCCATGACCATGGAGAATTCGGCCTGGATGCGTTGGGCCAATGCCTCCCACGCCCGCTTGGCTGGTGATGGGCCTACCTCGCGCTGCTCAGCCCAGTGAAACGCCGCGTCCAGGATTCGCTGGACGTGTTCTTGCGTGTCTTCACCGGCCTCGGCGCGGCGGGCGCGGTCGGCTTGGATGACGGCGCGTTCGATGGCTCGACCGGTTTCGATATCGGGTATCCCGAAATCCATCAACTGGCGATCCGTGAGAGCGGGCTTGATATCGTCGGTGCTCATTGGGCGGTCTCCTCGGCAGCGAGCTTCGCGGCCCGCCGAAGCTGCTTGATCACATCGGGCAGGTGCTCTAGCGGGATATTCTGGTTGCCGTGCTCGCCACGAATCCAGATTTCGGGGGCGTTGGGGTAATAGCCGATGGTCAGCGGTGCCCCGTAGTGCTCGCCGCTTTCCATCGGTAGCGTCATCGTCGCGGTAACAACTTCGCCGTGGTGGCTAAATTCCTGGATCTCAGCCATTACTGTTCTCCTTCCCGCAGGGGCGAGCCCGCGGCGGCCAGACGCTTCGCCCTGATGATCTCGACGGACTGGCGCTGGGTGATTTCGATCGCGCCGAACTGGACGGCCATGGCGCGCTTGGATAGCGCGATGTCGTAGTGGCTGTAGGGCGTGCGGGCCTTCTGGTGCCAGCGGCGCGCCACGCCGATCTTGTCGGCCATGGCATGCAGCTCGACATCCGTGTCGGCCAGCATGTGGCACATCACCATCCGACCGTAGCCGGCGCGCATGTCGTCAACGTAGACGCTCATTTCTCGCTCCCGGTGGTGCGCTGCATGGCGGCGTCGTACAGGCGGCTGGCGCGGTTGTAGCCGATCAGAAGTCGCGCGGCGATTTCGGTCGGGCGCGGCTTCGCCAAGGCTTCCACCAGCCAGTCCGCTGCGCCTTGCAGAGGATCAGCCCGCAGCGCATCCCCATCGGCGGCCGGTGCCTGGGCGGCGTATAGCCGCGTTCCCACCGGGTAAGAGAAGGCGCCCACGTCACTATTCCAACGCAATACGCGTACCGCTTCATCGCCTTCAATCACCGCTACATGAGCATCTGCTTCCACGCCCGCGTCTGGCATTGGCCCCCATTCCGTAGCCTGGACTCTTTGAGGCTCAGACCTTTGAGGGAAGCGCCCCTCTCGAATATCGCGCGCGATATGCTCGCTGGTGGTTTCCATCCGCTCGTCCTGCGGTGCCTGGTCGGCAACGGGGGCGGCTAGTCGCGCAAGAATCGCGTCCGCAAGTTCGCTCGGCGTGTCGGATTCACTCACGTCCTCGAAATCATCTTCGGACATGGTGCCAAAACTCCATGCCGACCAAACTCGGGTGCAGTGGTAAGTGCCGCTCAGGTGAACGGCGATCAAGTCCACCAGCGTGTCGCGGTCGAGTGCCACCGGCTCTGCGCTCGCGGCAGATTCAAGGTCAGAAATGCGCGCACGTGCCAGGGACAGCTTTTGCACCACGGCTTGAATGCTGGTGCGCAGGCTTGACAGGTGCCGCTGGGTGCCGATGCGCTCGGGCTGTTCGGCGGCTCGCTCGTCCAGCGCGTCCAAGCTGTCGTAGAGCATCGGGAATTCGTCGCGCGCCGCAGTTGTTGACTCTTCCGGTACAGCCGGTGCCACAGCAGGCGAGTTGGCAAGCATCGCGGCCCGGCAGGCGTTCCAGCCCACCGCTTCATGGTACGAGGCCATCATCAGGTCGGGCAGCGGCTTCTCGGGCGGTACAGCCGGTGCCTGGGCGTCGATCAGCTCCTGGTGCAACCTTCCGCATTCGGCCTTGAGCACGTCCAGCATGCGCGCTGCCTGCCGCAGCACACCGGCCTTGGGTTCCTGGTGCCGATGCGCTTCACGCCGCAGCCACCCGGCGTAGTGCACGGCTGCGTGGATACCCGGTGGCGGCAAGGGCTCTTCTGGCTCCTGCGGTGCCTGGGCGGCAACGCGCAGCTCGTCAAGTTCACGCTCACATTGAGCTAGCGACGCCTTCAGCAGCGCAATGTGAGCGCGCAGGCCTTCGGTTTCATCGTCGTTCTGCGGTGCCAGGGCCGCCCCTTGCAGCGTGTATCCGTCCTCGAAAGCTGCTGCTGGCGAGAACGACTTGTAGCCGTCCTTGTAGACCACGTAGTAGCCGCCGGCTTCGGGCTTGTGCCTGTAGTACCAGTCGAAATCGACGTGGATAGGCGCATACCCTTCGTCGGCAAAGGTCAGCAATACCGAATTCTTGTCCTTGACGCCTTCCTGCACCGACTCGATTTTCAGCGCCCACACTTGCTTGTGGCAGATGTAGCGGGGCATTTCTCGATTGACGGTCATGATCAACCCTCCCGAGGGCGTTGGGGAGCGAGCGACGGCGCGGCGCCAATGCGTGCTTGCAATTTCTCGATGTGGCGCTGTTGAGCGGCGATCAGGGCGGCATCGGTTTCGACGCCGTAGAACTTGTACAGATCGTCCTCCGGGCCGGCGGCTGCCATCGGGACGTGCTGCGGTGCCTGGGCGGCAACGGGGGCGGCCTTGAGGGCGGCAGCTCGAATGAGCAACTCGGCCGTCTCACGGCGAATTACCGTGGCACTGGCGGTTGCCGACACGGGGCGCGTCCAGATGGCATCGATCTCTGCGTCTGTCAGCCCTCCCAGGTCCGCGCTCGCGGCCGGTGCCTGCCCGCTGGCCTGGGCTGCGGGGGACACAACATCCTCCCACAGCGTGCGCACGCGTCCGACGTTCAGCGCGCCACCCTCGGTGCGGCACCGTTCGGGATCCAGGCCAACGATGCGCAGGATGGCGTCCACGTCGTCGCAGTCGTCGCCCAGGGCCGGAGGCGTGGGGGCGGCGTCGAGCATGGCCTTCCACGCATGGCGCCCAATCCAGTTTTCACCCGCGATGACCATTTCTAAGGTCGGCTCGGCCGGCACCAGCCGCCACTCTTGTCCGTTAATCAGCATTGTTAGTCCCCTGAAATCATGCGCCTGATGCGCTCAACGACTTTCGCCTGAGCCTCGGTCAGCACATCCTCACCGCCCTCGTAGTCCAGGGCTCGGCAGTAGAGGTCATCGCCGAACAGGGAGTACAAATCGGCCGCCTCGATCAGCGCTGCGGCGTTGTTCAGGGCTGCGCGCATCGCCTCTCGCTTTCCGATCTTGTTAATCGCCATGGCTCGCTCCTTGGGTGGTGAGGGTGGCAGGCGCGCCGGGCAGCGACATCCAGTGAGTGGGTTTGATGTGCCAGCAGTTGGGGGGGTCTTCGGCTTCCACTGCCGTCTCGAACCAGCCCGGCTCCGCATCGTCCGGGTCTTCCCAATGCTCAGCGATGTAGTCGGCGCTCATCCACTTGCCGCGCACTGTGCGCCACTTGCCATGCGAGTTGCGGTAGCCGAGTAGGAGCGTGCGACCGTCCTTCGGTGCCGTCTCGATATCCAGCCACTGATCCGTCACGGCTGGCGCAGCCTGCGGCGCAGCAGGGGCCACCAGGGCGGCGCGGGCTTGCCATACGGCCCAAGCTGATTGAGTCTGCGCCAGTTTGTAGACCCCGTTCGCATTTCGCTCGACAGCCCGCGGGCTCTCGCCCTCGTCGCTGGCCCACCACTCGAACGACTCCCGCTCGTCGGCAGGCACCGTTGCAGCGGCAGGCTGTGCTCGCCGCAACTCGTCGTTCTCCCGCTCAGACTGCGCGAGAGCCGATTTCAGCAGCGCGACGTGGGCGCGCAGGCCCTCAATTTCGTCGGGCGTTGCTGCGGCAGGTTGGGCGCGCACGTATTCGATGTCGGTGTCGTTCACCCGGTTTTCACACCAGGTCACCTCCGCCAACTGGCTAAATGGAGTATCCGGGGTGACGTCCTCGCCGATCACCAGGAAGATGCGATCGGGGGCGCCCACCGGTGCAGCACTCTGCCCGCTGGACGGTTGCTGTGCGTCCCGGGCCTGGCGCTGCTCCATCTCACGCCAGGCCGCCTCTTCCTGCTCTGTCACAGGGATTTCGTCACGCATGGCGTGCCTCCTCGTACGGTAGCCAGGTGGTGACCGGCATCCCGGTGATCTTGCTGATGACGATGGTGCCCTTGTCGTCCACCTTGGGCCCGCGGACCATGAGACACCCCCCCCTGACGGTGGTGGAGCGGTGGGCGATGTCGAGCCATTCCCGGGCGAATTGGGGAGCGTCGAACGCAGGCGATATCTGGCGAGTTTTCCGTTTCTCGAACAGCTCCGCGGCGCGCGCATCGACCAGGGCCGCGCGCTCCTCGCGCGTCAGCTCGCGGCGGTTGACGCCGGCGCCGGTGTACCAGCCGATCTCATCCTCGGCCATGGCGCGAGCGACCAGCGCAGTCATGCCGAACACGCAGAAGCTACTCATCATCGCCTCCATCCAGTTGGGGCCAGTGCAGGAGGAACCACATAGCGGTTCCGGTGATGCCGAGGGCGGCGCCGACTATCAGGCCAACGGCAAGGACGAATAGCGTCATAGCTGCGCGTCCGGGTCGATGCCGTGAACGGCCAGCTGGAGCCGCAGGCGGTGGATCTCGTCGTTCGCGTTCAGCAGTTCCACGGAGCGCTGATGCAACGCCAGCGTCTGACGCTCATAGAGCCCCCTGGCGACGTCGCGGGCCGCGCAGGCGCTCTCGTAGTCGGCACGCGGAACAGTGGAGGAGGGCAGGCGCACCGCGCGCCGCCTAGCGGGGATGGTTTGTATGTGCATGCTGGCTCCTAGGTGTGCTGCGGCATGAGCCCCTGGGCGTGCGCATAGCCCGCCTGGAACTCCTCGAATTCGGGGGAATTGGTCGCGGGCCGGCCGTAGCGACCCAACGGGTCGGCCATGTACCGCGCCGCGTGGGCGACCATCATTCCCTGCTTGAACGCCTCGGACCGCTCGACGCCGTCGCGCTGGACCATCCGCTCCGTCCACGCCCAGGCGGACTCCCGGCGGTAGATCTGGCCCTCACGTCGCGGGTTCATGTAGCCCCGGCGGTGCCGCTGTCTCAGGTACGTCATTGCGGCTCCTCATCCAGGCGGAATGCGCGCATGAACCTCGGCGGGTCGTAGCGGCAAACCTCGTCCTCGGGCAGGCAGCGGGCGAACCGGCGGCAGTGCGCGAAATGCGCGCAATCCCTGCACGTGTTCCCGCTGGGCAATTCCTGCATCGGGTCATGCCCCGAGCCGCGTCGACGTGGCTGCATGGGCGTAACGGCTCCGTACGTCATGACGGTCGCCTCCTGCAATGAATGGCGCCGGCCGGGCGCCGCGGTACTGACTCCATCAGGTCCGACCACTCCCCGCTCCCATATGGCAGGGTTCCTCGCTGCGATCTCAGTGATCAAAAATGCCGCGCCGCCAACGCGCGACCGGAGAATGGTCGGATCGGATGGAGCCATCACAGAACCTCGTCCCAACGAATGCGGCCGCGCCACACATGGCCGCAGCTCACGCACCGCAACTGGTGTTTGACCTGGCCGTCATTGCCCTGGTGGTAGCCTCGGACATGGCAGCTCGGGCACGTGCGCTCGACCAGGACGGTGCGAACGGTCGGGATCATGCATCCACCCTCACCAGGGAGCCGAAATCGTCCACGACCGCTTCAGCGTCATCGGGTCGACCCAGGAAAATCCATTGCTCACTGCCCTCGGTGAACGCAATGCGCCACTTGCCCGGGGCGCAGCTGTCGGCATGGCGGAAAAATCCGAGCGCGCCGCGATACATGGCCATGCCTCTGCCGTGGTGGCTGTCGTATACCTCGGTGGTTGTCATAGAGGCCTCCAGTTCAGAGAATCAGATCGCCAGCGCACTCGCCGTCGTCGGCCCGCAGGTGGGACACACAATCCTGGGCGCGCCGGCAGCAGGTGCCGCACGCGGCTTGCCCGTAGCGACGCGCAATTTCCGCGACGCGCGGGTGAGCATTGATGTCTTCTAGCTCGCGCTGGGACAGCGGCTGCTGGCAGTTGTGGCAATGGGTGGGCAGCATGGCGGGCCTCAGGCAATGTCGAGGCGCAGGCCACGGGGACGCCATGCCTTGCGCTGGCCGCAGTAGGCTCGACGGGCGTAGAACAGCGCGCCTTCGGCATTCCAGCCGTCGGCACGCAGCGACAGATATACGTTTGCGTCGAAGGCGTGGCCACGCGCGTCCGCGAGGCGGTAGACACGCTTGGCAAATCCGAGCTGCTTCGCTTCCATTCCCATCCTCCTGGTGTGTGGGGACGGGATGAATATTAGGCGTAGCCTAAATATCTGTCAATAGGCGTTGCCTAATTTTTTCCTTGTGCGGGATGTGAGCAGGGCAGTTATGATCCTGTTACACATAGACAGAGGGAGAGGGAAATGAGAAGGGCTCTTTTGCCTGTGGTGGCAGTGGTGATTGCAGGCTGCGCTAATCCCCAGAGCCAGCGCCCGGCCTATACGCCGATGAACACAGCAGCGCCAACGTGCGCCAGCTCGAGCGAGTGTTCAGCGATGTGGTCTCGGGCCCGCGATCAGATTCAAGCGCTGACGCGAATGCGTCTTCGAGTGGCCACCGACTCGTACATGGAAACGTATGTCGGTCACGGCGTTCCCCTGGTCGGATACGTCGAGCGGATCGATCTGGGCAGCGGGAAATACGAGATCCGTGGAAGGGTTGCTTGTCAGCGCCCAGGGCTTTGTAGCGACCTCCCAGAGAGGGCAACGGACCTATTTAACATCAACGTCGGTCGCGGCTAGATCCACCTGTCGGGACAACAAAAAGCCCAGCTAGGGGGCTGGGCTTGTGTGGTCAGGGAGTGGGAAGGGGAGGCCAATTAGTAGCCTGCCGCAACCTTCAGATCCACTTGAAACCCTTTGCCAATACGATCAAGAGGGCAGCGAATCCGCCGATAACCCAATAAAGTTGAGTGCGAACGTCGCCGCGGACCTGCCGGATATCTGTCTTGATTTCCTTGAGATCGCCCTGGATGTACTCAACGCTTGCCTTGAGTCTAGCCAATTCAGATTGCATGCCAGCATCATCCGGCGGTCGCGTCGGCGTGTCAATAACGAGGGTGCCGCTGTCGCCAGTCGGAACGCTACGTTGGTAGGCGCCGGTCCCCGTGCTTGCGGTAATAATGGTAAGCGAAGCCCCCGGGCTTTGGCGCGCCGTTGGGTGGACTTGTAGATCGATGGCGCGAGAAGCCTGGGCCTGCGAATAGTCCGGCGTAGCGTCCATCAGTCTTGGCGCTGTTCGATCCCAAGGATCTTTCCGAGGGTCGAGTGAAGAGCCCTAGCTTGTTCCTCAGACATCGTGAACGTCGCAAGCGCAAGTTTGCACAGCTGATAGTCGTCTCCCAGCGGATACGGAGCCTCGCGCTGGAAAGAAATCATTATTTGATCAGCGACGGTACGCGAGATCCGCCCTACGGACGCTGAGTCTGACGTTTCGGATATATATCCATCGCTCTTGATTAGCGGCTTTTCCACGCTTTCCACTTGGGGTTCCTTGTCAGTTTCAAATCTCTTCCGCCTGCAACAACACAGCTCTTCCAATCATGAACGTCCCCTCATCGGCATGGATGGGCGGAAACTGCGTCTTGTCTGGGTTGTCCGAGGTGAGGTACCAGCGGTTCAACTGCTTCTTCAGGCGCTTCAAGACGAACTGGCCTTCGTGGTTGAACCCGTACACGTAGCCGTTCCGGCGGTCGGTGTCCGCGGTGTTGATCAGGACCAAGTCGCCTTCATCGACCCGAGGCCACATCGATAGTCCTCCCACGCGGGTGGCGAACAACTTTTCGGCCACGAAGCCCTTCCGCTGAAGCCACTCACGCGAAACGTAGATCGCGCCTGCCGTGCCGTTGCCGGTCTGATCGAGCGAGAACCCAGCGACGCCGGCCCGGATCTTGATCTTCTTCAGGGGAATGGCGACATAGCCCGGGTCGTTCGCTGCCTGTTCGACTGGTAGGACGATGGGTTGGGGGTTCGCCTTTGGCGCCGCCGATGCCGGGGCGACATCCATTTTTAGGTTGAGCTGGGCGATAGCCAGGGCGATAGCGCCTTCGAGCCGCCGCAGATCGGCTTCGCCCAGGCCGCGCACCTTGTTCTCGGGAATGGAGGGGAAGGGCCAGTCGGGAGCTCTCTCTACCACTTTGGCGGACCGCTGCTGTTCCGGCATGGGGCTTCCCATATCGGGCCAGCCCTCAAGCCCCCAGTGCGTGGGTCCGACCACGTCCGCAAAGTATCGCCACAGCTCCGGCAGCTTGTCCTTTGAAATCGAACCTTTCTTGATCCAGTCGTAAATCGACGGAGTACGGACGTTAAAGTGCTTGGCCACATCCGCCTTTGAGCGAATCGCGCCACTTGCAATCTTTGCGTCAATAGCCGCACCGATAGCGCGGCCTAGATCAGTTCCATTAAGCATCGCCTAACTTTCCGTCCCGGCAAGGAATTAGGCAATTCCTATTGACTGAAATTAGGCGTAGCCTAATAATGGCGTCATGAACCCAAATCATGACCTTCTCCCTATACGTACTGCATGCGACATCTTCGGTGGTCAGTCCGCTCTGGCGCGCCGCCTTGGGGTCTCCGCAGTCACCGTGAACCAATGGCTGAAGCATGAGCGCCCGGTGCCAGCTGCGCGCTGCGTTGCCATCGAGCGTGCGACCAACGGCGCCGTAACACGCCAGGAACTTCGCCCGCACGACTGGGCGGAAATCTGGCCCGAACTCTCGGGGCAGGAAGAGGGAGCCCCCCATGCGTAGCCCCCGCATCAAAGCTGCGCTGCGGCGCGCGTGGGGCCGGCTGGTGCTGCGGGCGATCCGGCCGGCGCTGGAAGAGTCCGGCCGAGCCGCCGTCGAGTTGTCCAGCGACGGCCAGACGTACCAGGCCGGCATCGGCATGACCACCGACGGCCGGATATATCGAGCGGGGATCGATCTGGCTAGTTCGCAGGCTTCGCGGGAACGAGGTTCAGTATGACTTGGCCCTCTGCACCGTCTGCCCCGACCCTGAACTCCCGGCTGTGCACTAAGTATGCGCCGGGGACTCCCGGAAACGATATGGCGTCCCCTGCCACTGGTGCGAAGGGAATAGGAAAAACGAGCTTTTCCAGGTGTTTCGGCTTTGCTGTTCCGATGAAATTCAGCATGACTGGTTCGGTCATGGCCATCTCCTTTTGTTTGGGTTGTGTGTGTAGGAGCCGCAATTCTAGACGGCTGGGGATGGCCGCCCATCATCAGTGCAGCGTCGGGCGCTGGCGCGGGTGGATGGTGGTGCCCAACGTGGCGCCCGCGCAGACCTCCGAGAACACGGCCAGCACGGCCGCTTCGCTCGGGCTAGTCAAGACCTCGCGGGCAATGATCGCCGCGACTTTGAGGCGTTGCTCGGCGTCGATTGCCGCATCGATCTCCGCTTGGTCCGTGCCCAGCTCGCGTGCTCGTTCGATCCAGTTCGCAAATGACATGTCTTTCCTCCGTGAAAAGGGGATGGTGGCCAGGCTGCGCGTCGCCGTCGATTCGGGGATCCCGAATCGTGGTTTCTGCGTAGCCAGGGCTCGATCGTTTGTCCATGGCGCCAGTGTGCCGCCGCACACGTGCAGGCGCATTCAGTCTTTTTTGTGAGAGGTTGAGCAGCCATGAACGCTGTTGCAGCAGTACGCAAGCCGAGCATGGAGCGCATGTTCCGCGAGGCACTGTCCGACCCGTCGACCCGCGCCGATGTGCGCGGCGCCCTGGGCTGGGACGACAGCCAGGTCAGCCGCTTCCTGTCGGGGCAGACGGGGCTGACCATCGACAAGATCGACGCCGCCATTGGGGCTCTGGATCTGGTAGTGACCAGCCGTCGGTACATGGATTTCCTGGCCTACGGCAGCCAGATCGGTGCCGCGTGTCATTGCGCGCGCGCCGGCATGGGCGAATGCGGGGCGGGCCGGTGAGCGCCGCTCAGCAACCGCCAGCGCCGCCGGCGAACCCCTACCAGCAACCCGATGGCCGCATCCAGATCGGCCCCAAGGATGTGTGATGACGTGCGATCGCTGCACCCCGTCCACGTACCGGGCTGATTGCGTGGCCTGCGGCGTCCGCCTGGTGCTGTCCGCAGAGTCGAAGGCCGCACCCAAGCTGGCACGCGAGCTGGCGAAAGGGCACTTGCTGTTCATCGAGCGCCGCGCTGGGCTGGATGTGCGGAAGGCGGTTGGGGCGAAGCTGCGAGGCAAAGCATGAAGCGATCCGCACCCCTACGGCGCAGAACACCGATGGCGCGCGGCACGAAGCCCATGAAGCGGACCCGGATGCGGAGAGGCCGGCCGAAGCCGCGCGCCGGGCACGACCCGAAGATGCGGAAGGCCTGCGAGGGACAACGCTGCTGGTTGATCCTGCCCGGCGTGAAGTGTGCGGGCCGCGACACGGTGGTGCCGTGTCATGCCAACTGGGGCGAGTTCGGCAAAGGCATGGGGCTCAAGGCGCCCGACAAGTTCACAGTCCCGGGCTGCGCCAGCTGCCATCGCGAGCTGGACCAGGGCAAGCGGTTTACCAAGCAAGAAAAGTGGGAGTTTTGGACGACGGCGTACCGAGCATGGTCCGCCTATCGGGACTTGAAGATCACCTCGGCCGAGGCCGACGAGTTTGAGGACGTGCCGGTATGAGCACAGTAGTTATGTCGGCCGTCTGGCCGTTGCAGGGAATGACGCCTGCTCAGAAGGCGGTGTTGGTATCGCTCGCCGATCAGGCGAACGACGAGGGCGTTTGCTGGCCATCTGTGGCGAGCATCGCCATGCGCACATGCCTGTCGGAGCGAGCCGTGCAAACCGCTATCAAGTGGTTGGTGCAGGCCCGGGTAGTGGCTCTTCGACAAAGGGAAGGGCGGTCGACCATTTACCAGGTGACCCCCGCAGCGTATGCACCCCCGCAGGAAATGCACCCCCGCAAATCCCGCACCCCCGCAGCAAATGCACCCACCCCCGCAGATGCTGCACCCCCACCCCCGCAGCAGGTGCACCCCACCCCCGCAGATGCTGCACCCAGAACCGTAAAGGAACCGTCATTTGAACCGTCAGGGAACCGCAAAGGGGCCGCCCCGCGGCCTGCGGCTGGCGCCGCCTCGGACCTGCCGGCCGGGAAGTCGGTGGAAGAGCTGAACAAGGACGAACTGTGGGCGGCAGGAAAGTCGCTGCTGCTGCAATCGGGCATACCGAAAGCGCAGTGCGGCAGCTTCGTGGGCAAGCTGGTGAAGGACTTCGGCGCCGACGTGGTGATTGGGGCCGTGCGCGCTGCCGTCGTTGCCCGCCCTGCTGATGCCGCTACCTACCTCGTCGGCGCCTGCCAGACCGCAGCAGGCCAGCGGCCCAAGGCGCTGGGCAAGCAATCGGCGCTCGAACAGCACAACTTCGATGTCGCCCGCCGGCTGGCGGCGCAGGAGGCCTAGCCATGGTGGCAACGGATCGCGTGGAGTTCTTCACGACCTTGGCGGGCGTGTACGCGCTCTACCGGCAAGAGCTGTCCGACTTCGTGGGCAGCATCTGGTGGAAGGCCCTGGCGCCCTACGACCTGGCCGCCGTGAATGACGCGTTCGGGCGTCACTGCGTCAACCCGGACGCGGGGCAGTACCTGCCGAAGCCCGCCGACATTACGCGCATGCTCCAGGGCTCGACCCAGGACGCCGCGCTGGTGGCCTGGAGCAAGGTAGACCGCGCCGTGCGCAGCGTCGGCACCTATCGCTCCGTCCAGTTCGATGACGCGCTGATCCACAGGGTGGTGCAGGACATGGGCGGCTGGGTGCAGATCGGCTCCAAGTCCGAGGACGAATGGCCGTTTGTCGCCAAGGAGTTCGAGAACAGATACCGCGGCTATCGAGGCCGCAACCAGATCCCCGACTATCCGCCGGTGCTGGAGGGCATCGCTGCGTCGCAGAATGCCCAGCTCGGGTTCGCCACCGAGGCGCCGGCGTTGATCGGTGACCCGGCCCGAGCCCGCGCGGTCGGCCTGGGCGGCGTGAACGCGCCCACGGTGGCGATTACCTACGCGGCGCCGCCGGCGTCGATGCGGCTGGCCGACGGCCGGAGGTCGGCATGACGAACGTGAACAGGGCGGCCGAGGCGGCGGCGCGGGAGCTGGCCCAGGCTCAGCCGGTCGGGCACGACGTGCGGTGGGCGCATCGCATCCTGGAGCGTGAGGCGTCCGGCCGCAACAGGCCGCCCGCCGCCGTGCTTCGGATGGCGCGGCGCGCGCTCGGACTGCCGGAGGTGCCGCAGCAATGAAACGCACCATACCCGCCCGACGCGCCGTGCGCCCGCGTGCAACGCGCCCGGCTGGCCCCAGCCATCTCGAAGAGATGTTCGCGCTGCACCTACTCGCCGAGCGCCTGCCGGCGGCTCAGCGCGAATATCGCTTCGCCCGTCCCGAGCGGCAATGGCGCTTCGATTTCGCCTGGCCAGCCGCGCTGGTAGCTGTCGAGATTGAAGGCGGCATCTGGGCGAAGGGTAGGCACACACGCGGCTCGGGTTTCACCGACGACTGCGAGAAATACAACGCGGCGGCCCTGCGCGGGTGGCGCGTGTTTCGGTTCACGGATGCCATGGTGGAGTCCGGAGCCGCGATCAACACCATCAAGGCGGCCCTGGCCGCGGAACCGAAGGAGTGACCATGCGAGGTTTCAGCGTCATCAACCCGAACGCACCGGCGCCGGCCCCGGCGAAGAACTGGAAGCGGCCGCCCATGCAGACAGACCGCGCGATGGCGGCTGCGCTGGAGCGCGCCCGCGCCGCGCAGCCGCCGCTGTCCGCCATGCGTGGCGGCAAATCGAAGGACACTCTTAAGGAGATCGAATGAGCACGATTGCCCCGTCGGCCGGCACACTGGCGGCCGAGGCACTGTTCCCCAGCGCACACGCCGCCGCGACGTTCGCATATCGGTTCTCGACCCAGCAGTACGGGAAGTCGGCCATGGCCATCCTGATGGCCGGGCCGACCTCCACCGGCAAGGGGCTCGGCGGCATCGACGGCGCTGCGCAGGCGGGCATGATTCGTCGGCTGGTGTCGGGCCTGGGGCCGCTGCACGAATCGATCATCATGGCGCGATTCCTACCCCGCACGCTGTCCTGCGCGTGCGGGTCGGCGTGCTGCAGCGGCGTAGCACCGAACTTGGAGTGGCGCGCCGCCGTGCGCCGCATCGCAGATATGGCGCTGACCTACACGCCCGCATGCGTGTCCAGCATGCAGCTTCGCATGGGGGTGGTGGCCAAGCACTTCGGAGAACCCGTGGAGCTGGGCGCGCTGGCGGATCGATGCATGGTGCATCGGAACACCGCATCGAAGCATGCGGGGTTGATCCTGCGCTGGCTGCGCGGGCATCCGGCGCGCCATGGCCGACCAGCCGAGGTAGGGGAGGAAGACCAGGCCCAGCAGCGGCTGGCCGATGTCCTGGCCGCCGCTGGGCTGGTCGCATAAAAAACACGCCCCTTGTGCATTTCATGCACATTTTGGGGTATTATTTGGCAAACTCGTTTGAGTTGCGCCCAAAGCCCGCTAGTCACCCGACAGCGGGCTTTTTTCCGCTCCGTGCCGCGGGTCAGGCATGTTTCAGCGAGTCGGGGCGCAGCGCCATTTGTGCGATGTACGCCGAGCGGCTAGCGCCGGCGGCGCGGGCCTTGGCGTCGAGACGGGCCAGCACCCGACGGGGCAACGTGATGTTCACGCGCTCGATGGTGTCGTCCATGACCGCGGGGTCAATCTCCGCGATGGCCCATATCCAGCCCTGAAACTCGGGATTGGCCTGCAGATCCGTGATGCTGCTGGGCTCGGGAATATCCTCCCCCGCGTCGATGGCGGCTTCGATCCAGGCTTCTATTGCCTCCTTGGCGTTCTCGATCGCTTCGTCGATGCCTTCATCGGCTGCCGAGAAGCAACCAGGGAGATCCGGGACGACAACGCCCCACGCTTGAGTGGCGCTGCCGGGTTCAATGGCAATGGGGTATTTCATGGTGGTCATCCTTATTTCAGTCCAGCTTGTTTGAGCAGCTTGGCAACCAGCCCAACGCCCAAATCCTTTTTCGGGTGGGGCACGCTGATGTGCCCAGGGCGGTCTGGATGGTGGTAGACGTGATGGGAGCCTTTCACTCCCCGCAGTACCCAACCTGCCGCCTCCAGTTGCTTGATTACGTCTCTGCTGTTCATGGTGTGTATTATACACACTGACTGGCAGCGTAGCAAGAAGTTCCAGCCCTAGCGCGTTATGGCGCCGGGGCTTTTGTATCTGTGGGGTAGCGCAGTAGGCAGCGCGCCGGGCTCATAACCCCGAGGTCGGCGGTTCGAGCCCGTCCCCCGCAACCATCTTCGCGAGAAATCCATGACTCAACCGAAACAGCGCACGCTGGCGCGAGCCGCGGGCTACCTCTGCACGCGTATCGTCGGCCATGCCGCCAGCACCTTGCGCAACCCTGGCGGTACCGATGTTGCCCTGCACCTGCACGGCGAGGAGGTCGCGCCCGTGACGACAGGCGGGTACGGCGTAGTGCCGGTGTCCCTGGGCACCATCGTGCTGACGCAGGACCAGGCGCGTGCCATCGCCCAGTCTCTGCTAGCCGCGGCAGACAGCGCCGGCAGCCCACCCGCGCCGGCGCCGGAGCCGACGGCACCTGTGCCGAGTGCGCCTACCGCGCCGCGTGCGCATGGCAAGGCGCGAGCTCGGGCCAAGGCGTAGGAATGGCCCGCCGGCCTAAGTACCCATGCCGGCATCGCGGTTGCCCGGCGCTGGTTGATGGTCCAGGCTATTGCCCCGCGCACGCCTCCGACGCAGGGTGGCGATCCGATCAGCTGCGCGGCAATCGCCACCAGCGTGGGTATGGCACCGATTGGGACAGGACGCGCAAGCGCATCCTGGCGCGCGACGGCTACCTGTGCCAATGCGAGGAATGCCAGGCCGAGGGACGGCCGCTGCTGGCTACCGAGGTCGATCACCGCATCCCGAAGGCTCGAGGCGGCACGGACGACGAGAGCAACCTGCGAGCGATCAACCGGGACTGCCACAAGCGCAAGACGCAGCGCGAGAGCCGGGATGCACGTCGACGGTCGCTCCATCGTTGATCGTGCCTCCACGGGCCTGTATCGCGGCCGGAGAGGCCGTCTCGGCGGCCCGGTCGGTCCCCGCGCAGGGGTGGGGGGTGGTCGAGACCTCGGCGGGCGCGAGCCCCGGACCACCCGTCCAGTCGAATTTTTACGCCCGCGAAAAATGAAATTTAGGAGTTGAGCCGATGCCTGGGGTTACCGGGCGCTCCGGCCGGAAGCCGAAGCCCACGGCAGCAAAGGACCTGGCCGGCAACCCCGGCAAGCGAGCGCTGAACAAATACGAGCCGAATTTCGGCGCCGTCGTCAACATTGACCCGCCGGAATGGTTGGAAGGCCCGGGCCGGGAGCTGTGGGAGCACCTGGCGCCCTTGCTTTGCGCTCAGAAGATCTTGCAAGCGACGGATATCCAGAATCTGGAGGCCTACTGCGCCGCATACGGCCGCTTTCGGGCTGGCCAGGCCGACATCGCTCGGCACGGCATTACCGTCGCCGGCGCCCAGGGCGGCGTGGTGAAGAACCCGGCCGCGACCATCATCAACGAGGCGTTGAAACAGATGGCGACCTACGGCGCCATGCTCGGGCTGGATCCGTCCAGCCGGCAGCGCCTGCAGGGTCCGAAGAAGCGCGGCGATGGCAATCCCTTTGCGGCTCTGCTAGGACCGAGGTAATCGAGCATGGCGAAAGCTGAGTATCCGCGCTGGGCCGCGGGGCTTCAGTTCGCCCGCGACGTGGTGCGGGGCAAGATCCCCGCCGGCCGGTATGTGGTGCTGGCGTGCCAGCGGCACCTGGACGACCTGGAGCGCTCGAAGACGCGCGACTTTGCGTACAAGTTCGACCCGGCCGCCGCCGAGAAGAAAATCGGCTTGATTGAGCTGCTGCCGCACACGAAAGGAGAATGGGCCTTCAAGCGGCAGCTGGTGACGCTGGAGCCCTGGCAGTTGTTCGGCATCGGCTGTACGTTCGGCTGGGTGCACAAGAAGACTGGCCTGCGCCGGTTCCGCGAATCGTACTGGGAGGTTCCGCGCAAGAACGGTAAGAGCGTGATCGCCGCCGGCGTCGGCCTGGGCATGTTCGTGGCCGATGACGAGTTCGGCGCCGAGGTGTACTCCGGCGCCACTACGGAAAAGCAGGCCTGGGAGGTGTTCCGTCCGGCGCGGCTGATGGTGAAGCGGTCGCCCATGCTGATGGAGCATTGCGGGATCGAGGTCAATGCCCAGAATCTGAACATCCCAGCGGATAACAGCCGGTTCGAGCCCATCATCGGCGACCCTGGCGACGGGGCGTCGCCGTCTTGCGCGATCGTCGACGAGTATCACGAGCACGCGTCTGCCAGCCTGTACGAGACCATGCTGACCGGCATGGGCGCCCGTCGCCAGCCGCTGATGTTCATCATCACGACGGCCGGCGCGGACATCGAGGGCCCGTGCTACGACAAGCGTCGCGAAGTTATCGAAATGCTCGACGGCACGGTGCCGGACGAAGAGCTGTTCGGCTGGATCTGGACGATCGACGAGGGCGACGACTGGACCGATCCCAAGGTGTTGGCCAAGGCCAACCCGAACATGGGCGTGTCGGTCTACCAGCCGTACCTGGAGAGCCTGCAGCAGCGTGCAATCCGCCGGGCGCGTTTCACGAACACGTTTAAGACCAAGCATCTGAACGTGTGGGTCACCGCGAAAAGCGGTTACTTCAACATGGAGCGCTGGCGCGAGCTGGCCGATCCATCGCTGACGCTGGAGCGGTTCGCCGGCCAGTCGTGCAACCTCGGGTTCGACCTGGCACGGAAGCTGGACATGAACAGCATGGCGCGGCTTTTCTGGCGCGACATTGAGGGCGTGCGGCACTACTACAGCGTGGCCCCACGGTTTTGGGTACCTGAAGAAACGGTGCGCGACACCGACAACAAGCGCATGGCCGAACGGTATCAGGCTTGGTTGAACCAGGGGTTGTTGTACGACACGCCGGGCGCCGAGGTCGATTATCGCGAGATCCTGGCCGAAGCGGTGGAGGCCAACCGCGAGACACCTGTCGAGACATCGTCGATCGACCCGCATGGCGCGACTGCGCTGGCCCACGACCTGGACGACGAGGGGCTGACGCCTATCGTCATCACCCAGAACTACAAGAACATGAGCGACCCGATGAAGGAACTCGAGGCCGCCATCATGGCCGGGCGTTTCCATCACGACGGCAACCCGATCATGACCTGGTGCGTAGGAAACGTGGTCGGCAAGTACCTTCCGGGCAATGACGATGTAGTGCGCCCCATCAAGCAGGGCGACGACAACAAGATCGACGGCGCGGTAGCGCTGATCATGGCTATCGGCCGCGCCATGCTGGGCGACGGCTCGACGACGGTTCAACAAGGGTTTGTGGTGATCGATGCTTAATATCTTCTCTCGCAAGGCTCCGCCGGAGCGCGTGGAACCGCGCTTTGCCGCGCTGACCGAGGGCGAAGTCGTCGAATCGTCTGACCGCGTCCGCATGGCCGAGATATTCGACATTCCCCTGACGGCTTCCGGCGCGCCGGTCACCGAGTCATCGTCCATGCGCGTCGCGGCGGTCTATGCGTGCGTGACGCGCATCGCCGGCGCGATCGCGCAGCTTCCCATCCACGTGTACGAGCGCGTGGATGGCGAAAGCGTGCGGGTGGAGCATCCCTACTGGTGGCTGCTGAACGAGCAGCCTTGCCCGGTGTGGAGCCGTGCAGCCTTCTGGGAATTCATCGTGGCGCAGATGCTGCTGCGTGGCGATGGCATCGCCTACATTGTGCGCAACCGTGCCGGCCAGGTCACAGGCCTTATTCCCTGGCCACGCGGCCGCGTGCAGATCGAGGTGGTCCACGGCGCTACGCCGCGCGATCCGAAGCGCCTGAAATACTTTTTTCAGGACGACGAAGGCAATTTCGGCGCCGACCAGGACGATGTGCTGCACTTCCCCGGGTTTGGCTTCAACGGCAAACAAGGCATGTCCGTCATACAGTGGGGCGCCCGCAACGGCATCGGTATCGCGATCCGCGGCGACGAGTTCGCAGGGAAGTTCTACAGCCAGGGTGCGCAGCCTCAGTTTGCGGTCAAGACGCCCGGCAAGATGGGGCCCGACCTGCAGGACCAGTTCCGTGATGCCTGGGTGAAAAAGTACAGCGGCAACGGTCCGAACGGCATCCCGCTGATCCTGACCGAAGGCCTGGATGTGAAGGAGCTGACCATGTCGGCTGTGGACGCCCAGTTGCTGGAGTCCCGGCAATGGCAGGTCCTCGACATCGCTCGCGCCTTCGGCGTGCCTGGGCCGCTGGTGGGCGAAATGGACAAGAGTTCGTCTTGGGGCAGCAGCATCGAGCAGCTGGTGCTGGGGTTCTCCAAGTTCACCATCGGCCCCCATCTGACCCGCATCAAAGACGAGCTGAACCGCAAGATGTTCCGCACCTACCGCTACTACAGCGTGCACAACCGGGACGCCATGCTGGAGCCCGACGCCAAGACGCAAAGCGAGTTCCTCGCCAAGGCCTTGGGAGGCCCAGGCACGCAGGGCTACATGGCCGTCAACGAGGCGCGCCGCAACAAAGGTTTGCCGCCCATTCCCGATCCACGATTCGATCGACCGGCCATTGCCGGTACGAAGTCGCCGCCCGGCGGCGCAGATTCCAAGGAAACCACAGATGAAACAGATTCCTAAGCTGCTGCAACTGGCGCGTGACAACGCGGCGCAGTCCCGGCCGCTCAATATCGTGACCGCGGCGGATGCCGACGAAGCGACGATCTACCTATATGGCGTGATCGGGGGCTGGTGGGGCGACATCGACGCCGAGGCGTTCTCCAAGGAAATCGCGGCCATCAAGGCGAGCATTATCCACGTGCGGATCAATTCTCCCGGCGGCGACGTGTTCGATGCCCGCGCAATGATGACCGCGGCACGCGCGCACAGCGCCAAGATCATTGCCCATATCGATGGTCTGGCCGCTTCGGCCGCCACGGCGTTTGCCATGGCGGCCGATGAGGTCGAGATATCGCAGGGCTCGCGGTTCATGATTCACCGAGCCTGGACGGTGTCCATCGGCAACCAGAACGATATGCGCGAGGCGGCCGAGCTGCTGGACGGCATCGACAACGACCTGGCGACCGACTACGCCATCCGAAGCGGCCAGGAGCGTGATCAGATCATGTCGTGGATGGATGCGGAAACCTGGATGAACGCTGATGAGGCGGTCGAACGCGGTTTCGCTGACCGCGTCGTCCAGGTGGTGAAGGAAAAGGAAGGCGCGTCCTCCGCGTCCAACGTCTGGAACCTCTCCGCCTACAAGAACGCGCCGAAGGACCTGCTGCAGCAGCGCCCCGAGGCAAACGCACACCGGGCAACCTTGGAGCGTCGCTTGGCGTTCCTTGAGCGCGCCGCGTAAGGGGTAGCTCCCCCTCCCACCAACCAGCCGCCTATGGGCGGTTTTTTCATTTCTACGGAGTCATCAATGGCTGAAACCATCCAGGCCATGCGGGAGCGCCGCAACGCGCTGGTCAAGGAAACCCGCAATCTGCTGGACAACAATCCGGGCGCGACCTGGAACGACGATCACCAGAAGCAGTACGACGAGAAGATGGCCGAGGTCGAGCGGATCGACGCGGCAATCGCACGCCACCAGAAGCAACTGGACGCCGAAGCGGACGAAGCGTTTAAGGCCATGGGCGGTCGAGAGACCGATGCCGAACCCGGCAAGCCGAAGGACAAGCTGAATGCTCTCTATGCACGCTGGCTTGCCCGCGGCGATAAAGGCCTGTCGGCCGAGGACTGGCAGACGGTTCAGGCCGCTATGAGCGCCGACCCGGATACCAGCCCCGAGAACGGCGGCTATACCGTGCCGAAGGAAACGGCCCGCACGATTCTGGAGACCCTGAAGGCCTACGGCGGTATGCGCGAGGTGGCAACCATCATCACCACCAGTGGCGGGAATCCGCTGTCGTTCCCGACTACAGACGGCACCGCCGAGGAAGGCGAACTCGTGCCCGAGAACACCGCTGCCACCGACGAAGACATCGAGTTTGGCATTACTACCCTCAAGGGCTTCAAGTTCAGCTCCAAGGTAGTGACGGTGCCGTTCGAGCTGTTGCAAGACTCGGCGATCGATGTCGAGGCGCTGGTCAATGGTCGTCTGTCTCAGCGCTTGGGTCGTATCACCAACCGCCTGTATACCACCGGGACCGGCAGCGGCCAACCCATGGGCATCGTCACGGCATCGGCCACCGGCAAAACCGGTGCCGTCAGCGCAACGCCGGTGATCACCTACGAAGATCTTGTGGACCTCGAGCACAGCGTGGACCCGGCCTACCGTACCAACGCGGGATACATGTTTCACGACCAGGTGCTCGCCATGGTGCGCAAGATCAAGGACAACGATGGTCGCCCGATCTTCGTCCCCTCGCTCGCCGACGGTTCGGTGGGGGGGGCGCCGGCCCGGCTGATGAATCGCAACATCACCATCAACCAGCACATGGCTACGCCCGCAGCCGGTGCAAAGACCGTACTGTTCGGGGATTTCAAGAAGTACACCATCCGCGACATCATGAACGTGACGCTGTTCCGCTTTACCGATTCTGCGTACACGAAGAAGGGCCAGGTCGGCTTCCTGGCGTGGATGCGTTCCGACGGAAACCTGCTGGACGTTGGCGGCGCGGTCAAGCACTTCCGCCACGGCGCTGCGGCGTAATGGGTGCCGGGCGGGCGCAACGCCCGCCCGTTCCGTACTGGAGACAATCACATGGCAAAGAAAGGATCCGCCGATGCAAACGCGGCGGAAAAGGCGCCGCCCGCGCCTGCCCCGGCCGCGCCGGCGTCCAACCAGCCCTCCGTAGATGCCTCACCGCCGGCGACGGCGGCGCAACCCAATCCCGATCCGCCGCCTCCGCCTGACCCACGATTCGAGAGCCCTCCGGAGCTGGTTGAAGTCGCGGTGCTGCGCGACTGCTGGCTGGGCAAGGTCGACGACATTCTGTCGCTACCGCGTGCGATTGCCAAAGCGGCGGCAGCCGACGGCGCCGTCGATATGCACCCGAAGGCTGTCGAGGCGATTAAGGTTGCGCGCGCAGCCGCCCGCCGGGCCGCCTCGGTCGCGGATATCGCGCTGGAGGATTAAGCATGGCCCGCACTGTGACGACGCCGCCGGTAGCCGAACCCGTGACCCTGGAGCGAGCCCGCCGGCACCTGAAGGTGGACCATACCGTCGAGGACGACGACATCAAGGATTGGATCGTCACGGCTCGCCAGCATATCGAGCGCATTACCGAGCACGCCGTGATGGCGCAGGTATGGACCGAGACGGTCGCGCAGATGCCTGCGCGTCTCGAGCTGCGTGGCGGAAATGTGCGATCGGTTCTCGCCGTCCGGTACCGTGACGAGAATGGGGAAAGTCAAACGATCCCAGCGTCCTCGTACGAAATCGATCGCAGCACGAAGCCTCCCCGCCTGGTGACAGCCGACGGCAGGCCGTGGCCGGCCGCCCGGCGCTACGAGATCGATTATGAGGTTGGCTACCCGTCGGCGGAGGAAGTGCCGCGGCCGCTGGTGTCGGCGATTCTGCTGGTGCTCGCCGACCTCTACGAGAACCGCGGCACGAAGATCGTCGGCGTATCGGTGGTCGAGAACCCCGCCGTAGACGATCTGATCTTCGACTTTCGGAGGGTGCGGCCTTGAACATTGGTGCGCTCAATCAACTGGTCACTGTTCAGAAGAGAACCCAGGTGAAAGATGCCTGGGGCCAGCTGGTGGACGACTGGGTGGACCATGCCACCGTGTGGGCCAGCTTCCGGGCGCCGACCGGGATGGGCTCGATTGCAGCGGAAATGCAGGCGGGTGGAACGACCGTATCGCGTACGCAATACTCGATACGGGTGCGGTACCGGACGGACATCACGGCCGATATGCGCGTTGCGCATGCGGGTTTGATCTACGAGATACGGCAGGTCGTTCACGATGTCGCCCGCCGCGCCTACACCGACCTGGTTTGCGCGACTGGCGCAAACGAAGGGTGAGGAATGGCAGACGCGGTTTCGATCCGCCTGGAGGGCGATATCGCGGGCCAGCTGCGCGAGTTCGCCGCCGGGGTGCGCGACCAAGTCATGCGACCGACCGTCTACGCGGCTACCAGGGTGGTCTACCTCGAGCTCAGAGCACGTGCGCCGGTGGCGGACGGCACGCTGTATGGCGCCGTCTACCACTGGCACAGCGAACGAGAATCGCAGAACGGTCAACAGGTGTACTACGTCGGCGTCAACAAGGCGAAGGCGCCGCATTGGCACCTGCTCGAGTACGGCCACTGGAGGGTGAACAAGGTGATCCAGATCGATGGAAGGTGGGTATCCACGGCGGAGCGGCTGCCAACGCCTGTATGGGTGCCCGCCCAGCCCTACATTCGGCCGGCCTATGACGCGAGCATAGACGCAGCCATGAAAGCCGCGCTCGTGCGCGCCAGCGAGCGAATCCAGGAACTACTCAATGGCCGTTGAAAAAGACATTGTCCGGATCGCCGGCGCGATCGTCGGCGATCGGATGTATGCGGACACCGCGCCCGCCAATACACCGCGGCCGTTCGGCACCTACCAGCAGGTAGGCGGCCGGCCGCTCGCGTTTCTCGAGTCGATACAGCCGGATCTGCAAAACGGCCGCTTCCAGATTTCGGTCTGGGCGGACACGCGGCAGGAGGCCTCGACGCTGATGCGGGCCATCGCCAAAGCGATGGTCGAGGCGCCCGAGCTGCGCGCCGAGGCCCTGGGCAACACCATTGCCCAGTATGACCCGGTGACCGAGCTGCGGGGCGCCATCCAGGACTTTTCCATCTGGTTCCGGGACTGACCGGGCCATCAACCTAGGCCGCCTTCGGGCGGTTTTTTCTTTCCATGAGGAATCAGACATGGGCGTGAAACTCCCCAATGGCGCGGTCGTCAGCATCGCGACTGCCTACGGCACTCCGGTGCCGATCACCGCACTCTCGAACGCCAATCCCGCCGTGGCCACTGCCGCGGCGCATGGCTTTGCCAACGGCGACATCCTGGAGCTGACCAGCGCCTGGACCAAGATCAGCGGCCGCGCCGTGCGCGTCGCCGCGTCGGCCTCCGGCAATTTCGCCTTGGAGGGCATCAACACCTCGGACACCCAGGCCTATCCGACGGGCGGCGGCGTGGGGTCCGCGCGCAAGGTCTCGACCTGGGTGCCCATCGCCCAGGTGCTCGAGGTCTCGATGAGCGGCGGCGATCAGCAGTTCTGGAACTTCGGGTTCCTCGAGGATGCTGGTGACGACAAGCAGATCCCGACCTCGCGTAATCCGATGTCGGCAACGTTCACACTCGCCGATGATCCCGACTTGCCCCACCACGATGCGCTGCTGGCCGCCGACGAGGCCCGCACGCCGCGCATCGTTCGTATCGCTCTGCCCGGAGGCAGCGCGCTGTACTGGAATGCATACGTGGGCTACAGCGGCATGCCAACGCTCACCCGCAACCAGGGCATGGCGTGCACGCTGTCGCTGTCGCTGGCGGCCCGCCCGATGCGCTACAAAGCGGCCGCGGTCTAAGGGTAAGGGGGACACATGGCACGCAAGTTTTCGCTGAACGCGTCCCCCACCTTCAAGTTGAAGGTGGACATTCCTATCCCCGGCGCGCGGCCTGAGAAGGTGGAATTCACGTTCCGGCACAAGAAGCGCGACGACTTCGTGGAGTTCCTGGCCCATCTTGCGGGGCGGCAGGATGTCGAGGTTATCCAGGAAATCGCTTGCGGCTGGGACTTGGATGAGCCTTTCGACGCCGACAACATCGAGCGGTTGACGCAGAGCTACCTGGGCGCGGCCGCGGCGATCATCGAGGCATACGTCACCGAGTTGCCGGCGCTGCGCCGGGGAAACTGAGGGCGCTGGCGCGCGCGCTGTACGAGCGAGTGGATAGCAAGACGCTCGCCATGTTCGGCTTCGAGGCCGCCGACCTCGACGAAGGCGAGCCGGTGGAGATCTGGCCCGACAACGAGCAGGCCTTCAACCTGTTCTCCAGACTGACCACCCAGTGGCGCGCCGGCGCGGGAGGCCTCTATGGCCTGGATTACGGCGTCGCATTCTCAATGATGGATCGGATGGCGCTGACGCCCGAGCAGTACGACGCCCTCGAGGCGGACATGCGCATCATGGAAGACGAGGCGCTGGCAACAATGATCGAAGGACGCGACGATGAGTGAAGGCGGCGATACGATTGCCCGCGGCGTAATCCGCATCGATGGCGACTCGAGCGGCCTGGACGCGACCGTCGAGCGCAGCGCCCGTACCATCGACAGCCTGGGACAGAAGGGCGCTGCAGCCGGCCAGACGGCTGCGGACGGCATTCGCAAGATCGGCGACGGAGCGGGCGAGTCTGCCAACAAGATCGACGCGGCGGGCAAGCGGACTATCAGCGCGCTGGAGCGCGAGGCCGCTCAGATCGGCAAGACAAGGTCCGAGTACCTGGAATGGCTGGCGGCGCGCCGGGGCGTGTCGACCGAGGCGGCGCCCTTCATCGCCAAGATCCGCGAGGCCGAGAAGGCGCTCGAGGCGCAATCCGCGAAGTTCCGCGAGGGAGGGATCTCGGCCGCGCAGTACCAGGCGGCGTTGCGCGGCACGCCGGCGCAGCTGACCGACATCATTGTGTCGCTGCAGGGCGGGCAGCGGCCGCTTACGGTCCTCCTGCAGCAAGGCGGGCAGCTCAAAGACATGTTCGGTGGTATCGTGCCCGCCGCGCGTGCCTTGGGCTCGACCGTCATGGGCATGATCAACCCGTTGACCATAGCGGCCGCCGTGCTCGGTAGCGTGGCGGTGGCGTACAACGCCGGCGCGAACGAGCAGCAGCGCTTTGCCGACGGTCTGGCGACGACACGCAACTACGCCGGCGTGACCACGGACCAGCTGCAAGACATGGCCAAGGCGATCAGCAGCACCGTCGGCACGCAAGGTCAGGCCGCGGCGGCATTGAACGAGCTGGTGCGCACAGGCACGCTCGCGAGCGATCAGTTCAAGCTGATGGGCGAAGCCGCCGTGGTGGCCCAGCGCGCGACAGGGAAGGCGGTCGAGGAAACGGCCGCCGAGTTCGCCAAGCTGCGGAAGGACCCGGTCAAGGCGATCGAGGAACTCAACGAGAAGCAGAACTTCTTGACCGCGGCCATCTACGAGCAGATCGTCGCCCTGGACCAGCAAGGCAAGCGGCAGGAAGCCGCAGCCCTGGCCATTCGCACTTATGCGCAAGCCACGATCTCAGCCGGCGAACAGGTGCGCGAGAACATGGGCACGCTGGAAAAGGCGTGGTCCAACGTCGGCAAGGCCGCCAAATGGGCATGGGACCAGATGCTCAACATCGGCCGCGAGGACACGCTGTCCGAGCGCATTGCCGACGCGGAAAAGCGGCTGATCCAGTTGCAAGATGGCGCGTACGAGCGTGGTTCCGCCCGCCGCGTGGCACAGGTCAGCGCCCTGCAGGCAGAGCTGGCCGGGCTCTATTCCCAGCGCGAAGCCGAGGAAAAGGGGGCGGCCGCTGCCGGGGAGGAGCGCAAGCGCGAAGAGGCGCGGATCGCCTGGGCAAAGCAAGGGCTGGAGTACAGGACCAAAGAGCAGAAGCTTGAGGCGGAGATCGCCGCGGCGCGGCAGGCCGGCCTCGCCGCCGGCAAGAGCGAGGCTGAGATCGCGGCACGCATCGCGCAGATCCGTGCGCAGGACAAGTACCAGGACAGGGGCGCGGCCTCGGCTGCGAGTCGGCTATCGAAGGCTGACCTGGCGCTCGACGTGTCCGCGATCCAGGCACGCTACGCGGCCGTTATCACCGCCGCCGGCAATGCCGAGAGAATGCTGGACGCCCAGCGCGCCGCCGGTCTCGTGTCCGAGCGGGACTACTACGCGCAGAAGCGACAATTCCTGCAGGACAACGCCGACATGCAGGTGCGCGCCCTCGAGGAGGAAAACGCCCGCATTCAGCGCGAGAAGGCCACCGGGGCCGACAAAATCGCCAACGATCGCAAGGTTGCTGAGAACGTGGCCAAGATGGCCCAGATCCGCGCGAAAGCCTCGACCGACCTGGCCATATCGGCCATTCAGGAGGCGGCGGCGAATAGCCGGCTCGAGCAGTCATACCTACAGCTGCAGCAGGCCGCGGACGAGTACCTGCAGGCGCAGCAGCGCCGCTACGATCGCGAGCTCGAGGGCCTGGGACGCGGCAGCGAATGGCGCGATCGCAATGCCGCGCAGAACCAGATCAACGACCGCTACCAGCAGCAGCGTGACGAGCTGCGCAACAACCGGGCGTTGCTGGAAATGGCGGGCCAGTGGACCCAGCAGGCCCAGCAGCAGTACGACCGGCGCCTGGAGATCATCAATGACGCCAACCGGCGAGCGCTGGAGCTCGATACCGATTACTGGCGTCAGAAGTTGGACCTGCAGACCGATTGGCAGGTGGGCGCCTCCGAGGCCTTGGCCAACTACATGTCGCTCAACGCGAATGTGGCCAAGCAGACCGAATCGCTGTTCTCCAACGCCTTCCGCGGCATGGAGGACGCGTTGATCAACTTCGTGGTCAACGGCAAGGGCAGCTTCAAGGATCTCGCCAACAGCATCATCGCCGATCTGTTGCGCATCCAACTCCGCGCGCAGCTCTCCGGGCTATTCCAGATGGGCCTGAGCGCCTTGGCCGGCGCGTTCGGGCCGTCGGCGCCGACGGCAACGGACCTGGCAAACGCCACGCAGGGGGTCAACGCAGGTCTGCCGCTCGCGTTCGACAGCGGCGGCTATACGGGGCCGGGCGGGAAGTATGAACCGGCGGGGATCGTGCACAAGGGTGAAGTCGTTTGGAGCCAAGAGGACGTTGCCAGGGCTGGCGGGGTGGCGAAGGTGGAAGCCATGCGCCGCGGGGTCGTGGTCCCGCTGAATCGCGGCGTGGAGGCCGTGCGCAGCAACGCCCAGCCCAGTGCTGGCAACGTCAACGTGTCGATGCATCAGAACGTCCAGATCGACGCGTCTGCCGACCGGCAGGCGATCCTAGCGGGCATGGCGCGGCTGAACCAGCAGACCGAGCAAAAGATCCTCGCAACTTTGCAGGACCGCGTGAACCGCGGCCGCATGCAATTCGCATAAGGCTGGTATGGCAATACTCGACTATCCGACCGCTGGCGTTTTCTCCGGCGCCGAACTGGACTGGGGCTTGATCTACAACACCTGGTCCTTCACCTCGCCGATCTCGAAGGCCGTGCAGACAGTGGGCATGCCCGGCGCGCGCTGGCGCGCCCGCTTGTCCTGGTCGCCCAACGGCATCCCCGCCGACATGGCGGCAGAGATCGAAGCGTTTCTGGTAACGCTCGAAGGCCGCGGCAACCGGCTGCGGTTCTGGAACCTGGCCAAGCGCGTACCGCGCGGACAGCCGCAAGGGGCGCCTGCGGTCTTCGGCGCCGCCCAGGTAGGATCGACCGTGTCGACCCAGGGCTGGACGGCGAATCGCGCTGGCCTGCTGCTGCCTGGCGACATGGTGGGCATCGGTGGCGAGTTGAAAATGGTCACGGCGCCGGTAGCCAGCGACGCTCAGGGGCGAGCGGTGATCGCTTTCAAACCGGAGCTGCGCGCCAGCCCGGTGAACGGATCTGCGATTGTCACAGACCGGCCCACGGCGCTTTTCATTGCCGATCAGGACGAGGTGTCGTGGACTTCGCTGCGGGGCCGGATCGACCGAGGCCTTGAGCTCAATCTCACCGAGGTGTTCGCATGAGCAGGCAGACCACCGCTGCGGTCGACGCCGCAATCAATGCGGGTCATGTCCAGCTGTTCTATCTGCTGGAAATGGAGTTTCGCTCGGGCACGATCTACCTCACCAATCTGGGGTTCAACGTCACGTGGAACGGCCAGGAGTACACCGGCGCTGGCGCGGTGGGGGCGGTCGAGGAAATACGCGAGAGCGCTGCGGCCGAGGCCACGGGCCTGAAATTCACACTCTCGGGCGTTCCGTCGGAAATGGTGGCCATCGCCCTGGGCGAGCACGTGCAGGGCCGGTGGGCGCGCCTCTACACGGCATTCTGGGCGAATGGTGCGATCGTTGCGGACCCGGTACTGGAATGGGCGGGGTTGGTCGACACCCTGGCAATCAGCGATGGCGCGGAGTCGGCGACCATCCAGGTCAGCGTCGAGTCACGTGTGGTTTCGTTCAAGCGCCCCAATGTCCGCCGGTACAACAACGCCGACCAGCAATCGCAGTATCCGGGCGATCGGTTTTTTGAGTACGTGGAAGAGATGGCGGAGAAGCCGCTCGTTTGGCCAAGCCGAGAATTCTGGAAATGAAGCGATACGACGACTGGGTAACCCGGTTCAACGCATTTATCAAGGGACGCTACGGCGTCCCTTTTTCATGGGGTTCGCAGGACTGCTGCGTCTTTGCCGCGGACGGGGTTCTGGCCATAACCGGCCACGACTTCGCGCAGGCATATCGCGGCTATAGCACGGCCGAGGAAGCTGCTGAGCTGCTGGTAGACGTAGGCGGCTGCCAGGCGCTGGCTACCCGCTGTCTGGGGGAGCCAATTCGGTGGTCGCTCGCGCGCCGTGGCGACGTTGTTTTGCATGTCGTGGATGGGCGCGAATCTCTCGGCCTGTGCGCTGGCGGTGTATTCGTCGCCCCGGGGCCGGAAGGGCTCGTTCAGTTCCCGATGGATCGCGCCCTAATGGCTTGGAGCGTCTAAATGCCGGCGGCAATACCACTTATTCCGGTCTTGCTCGGCCCTGCCGGGATCGCCGCGATTGGCGCCTACACGGCCGCAGCGTTGTCGATCGGGTCGGCCCTGATCGTCGGTGCGATTCAGCAGAATAGGGCGAAGAAGGCTGCGCGTAGCGCGTATGAGGCCAGTTTGCGGGATCGGACGCTTGTCGTGCGTTCGCCCATGGCGACACGGTCTCTGGTCTACGGCCGAACCCAGGTGGTCAATTGCCCGCTGGTGTGGGCGAACTCGCGCGGGAGCAAGAAGGAGTACCTGGACCTGGTCATCGCCCTGGCCGGCCACGAGATCGACGCCATCGAGCAGATCCGCTTTGACGACGAGGATATCGGCGCATTGGATGCCGCCGGCTACGTCACGGGCGGCAAATACTTCAAGACCGGCATTGACCGAACCACGCGCATTGTGCCGTTCACGGTCACCGACGTGCCTGAGCAGGTAGTCACGTTGCCCGAAGTGCCGGCGGACGGCACGGTGTGGGCCGGGTATCCCGGCGGCGGGGGTAGCGAGGACGGACCCGAGTCGCTTCGTATCCTTTCGATCGAAGGCAAGACCGTCACGGTCGAGACCAGCGAATTGTGGCTGGGCCGGCAGGTGCAGGTGTCCTATAACCGGCCGACGGCTGACGCCATCGTGCGTGTCGTGTCGCGCCTGGGTAGCCCTGACCAGCAGGCCATCCCCGAGCTGGTAGATGTCTCGGACGGAAAATGGACGGCCGAACACCGGGGCCGCGGGGTGCCGTACCTGTGGGTACAGCTTCGCTACGATGAAGATCTATTTCCCTCGGGCATTCCGAATGTCGCAGTGGTTGTACGCGGCAAGCGCTGCTACGACCCTCGGACCGGGCAGTACATCTTTACGCGTAATCCCGCCCTGCACGCGCTCGACTACCTGATGGACCCGCTCGGGTTCAACTCCCAGCTGTGGGAAATCGATATGGCGACCGTCATCGCCGCGGCCAACGTGTGCGACGAGCAGGTCGCGATCGAGGGCGGAACTCAGCCGCGATATCAAGCCGACGGTGTGTTGTCGACCGAGGCGGATCGCCTTGAAAATCTCGGCATGATCATGTCCGCGATGGCGGGCATGGCCGTGTACAGCCAGGGGACGTGGAAGCTGCACCCGGGGGCATACCGGGTCCCTGTGATCGACCTCGATGAAGATGCGCTCACCGATATCGAGCCGCTGAGCGTGCGCGCACGCGCTGAGCGCAAGGATCTATTCAACGCCGTCAAGGGCGCGTACATCGATCCGGAAAAATCCTGGCAGGCCACGGATTTCCCGATGGTCACCAATGCTGTCTACGAGGCCCAGGACAACGGCGAGCGGATCACCACCGAACTGCAACTGCCGATGACCACCGACGTAGTCATGGCGCAGCGCCTGGCGAAGATCGAGCTTGAGGACCATCGTCAGGCTGTACTGTGCGCGATGCCGTTCAACATGCGCGCCTATAGGCTCCAGCCTGGGGACACGTTCCGGCTGACGATCGGTCGCTATGGCTGGGACCGAAAGGAGTTTCGTGTCATCGATCGCACGTTCTCGATCGAGAAGGGCGTGCGGCTGACCTTCAAAGAGACGAGCGCGTCGATTTGGGACTGGAATATGGGCGAAGCTACCGTGCTCGACCCTGCCCCAGACACCAACCTGCCGGACCCGTTCTTCGTGCCCGAGATCGGCGGCCTGGTGCTCGCCTCGGGCGACGAGACCGTCCTGGTGCAGGCTGACGGCACGGCGGTGCCGCGCCTTCGCGTGACGTGGAACCCGGTGACCTACGCGCCGTTGGCCGACGGTGGCAGGATCCAGTTGCAAGCGTTCGTGCAGGACCTGGACGACCCGGTCATCGATGTCACGGTCGACGGCAGCGACACGCAGGCATACCTGGCGCCCGTGCGCACTGGCATGCCGTACCGTGTCCGCGCCCGCGGCCTGATGCGAATTGGCGTGCGCGGCCGTTGGGCATACTCCGACTGGCACCTCGTCGACGGCAAGCGGCAGCCGCCGCCGGCGATTACCGCATTGGCCACGGCTCCCCTCACGCAAGGGATCGCGCTCGCCTGGACGTTTCCCAGCGGACTGATGGACATCGGGCGCACCGAAATCTGGTATGGCCCGACTTCGAGCCGGACGGATGCGATCAAGCTGTCGGATTTCGCGTGGCCGCAGGCCAGTCATCGGCTCATGGGACTCGCGTTCGGTGTAGAGCTGTTCTTCTGGGCGCGGCTGGTCGACCGCTCGGGCAACATCGGCCCCTGGTATCCAACCGGCGAAGGTGTGCGCGGCGTCAGCCAAGCGGAGCCCACCGAGATCCTGGAGGGCATTGCCGGCAAGATCGGCCGCACCGAACTGGGCGAAGAGATCACCAAGCAGATCGATGACACGCGAGCGATTGCGGATCAGGGAACTTGGGACGCCGCCGCGGCGCGCGTGGCGATCGAAGCCGAAAAAGTGGCTCGTATCGAGGGCGACCGCGCCATCGCGCGCCAGGTGTTCGGCGTGACGGCCGGCAGTGACGACTGGAACGCCGGCAGCCGGTCGGTATTCGCTGGCGCGCGTACCGTCATGACGACGATTGCCGAGGGCGACCAGGCGGTTGCGCAACTGGTGCAGCAGGTACAGGCCCAGGTGGCCGACCAGATAGCGGGCGTCACCCGCGAGCTGTCCGCCACGGCCAACGAGCTGGGCGCGGTCGCCCGGGACGTGGGCACGCTGGCCGTGAAGGTGGGGAACACCACCGCGGCAGTTGAGGAGGTCGCGCAGGCCCAGGTGGACACCGACGGCAAGCTGGCGGCCATGTATGCGGTCAAGGTCGGCGTGACGGTTGACGGTCGGTACTACCAGGCCGGCATCGGCGTCGGAGTGGAGAACACCCCCGACGGCATGCAGACCCAGGTATATGCGCTCGCGGACCGGTGGGCGCTGCTGAACCTCACAAACGGCGTGGTTACCACGCCCTTCGTGGTGGAGAACGGCCAGACGGTCATTGCCCAGGCCCTGATCGGGGACGCGCGCATCACCAACGGCATGATTGCCAACGCCGCAATCACGCGGGCTAAGATCGAGGACGCGGCGATCGACTCGGCGAAGATCGAGGACCTGGCCGTGACCACTGCGAAGATTGCCAACCTCGCGGTGGACGAAGGCAAGATCAAGAATCTGTCCGTCAGCACCCTCAAGATCCAGGACCGCGCCGTAACGATTCCGGTCGCCTACACCTCGCCCAGCGGCACCATTGCCTCGGACCCATGGCTGGTGATCGCCAGCGCCACGCTGAACGATGTTATTGGCGTTTCCATGTGGGTCGATTTCGACGTGACCCTGCTGGTACGGGACACCATGTGGATTGAAGTGTGGTTCAACGGGACACGGGTGGACTTTTTCACCTTCAACCCTATCCCCTGGAGCGATCCGGAGTCCATCCCCAGCGACGAACAGGTTACCCGGCTGTTTTCCTACAAGCGCATTCTCACGTCCGGCTCGAACAGCGGATACATCGAGATCAAGGCGAGGACTCAGGATTTCTACTGTAACTACAAGGACCTGGCGCTGCTGGTGCTGGGGTGCAAAAAATGAGCATGCACTACTACGCGAAGATCGATGGGACCGGCGCCATCGTGGGCATCCAGAGCAGCGGCGCTCCGATTCAGGGGCTCGATGAAACCTGGGTGCCCGTCGATGCGACGGTTACGGCGCATACCCATTACGTGCGCAACGGGCGGGTGCGACGGTACAAGCCCGGCCAGGCGGAGCGCCGGCGGGCTCCGCCTCGGGCGGGCTTCGATTGGGACGCAACGACGTTTGCGTGGCGCGATCTTCGTCCACTCGCCCAAGCCCGCGCCGACAAGCTGCGCGAGATCAACGCCGCATTCGAGCAGGCCGCGGCGGCACTGACCGCCGGTTATCCCCGCACGGAAACATTGACGTGGGGCATCCAGCAGTCAGAGGCCCTGGCGTGGCTCGCAGATAGCGCGGCGCCCACCCCTTACCTGGACGGCCTAGCCGCCGCGCGTGGCCTGCCTGCTGCCGAGATGCGCACGCGGACCGCGGCGAAGGTCCGCGCCTTCATGGCCGCGTCCCAGGAACTGGTGGGCCGGCGCCAGGCGCTGGAGGCCGCAGTGCGCGCCGCAGAAACGGCCGCCGCCGTCGAGCGCGTCGCTTGGTCTTCCCCTCCCGCCTGATCGAGTTTCCACGGCCCGCACTGCGGGCCTTTTCTTTTTGCAGGGACACACATGGCGATTCAAGAAATCGACCTGAGCACGCCCCAGGTGGGCGGCGGGGTCGGCGACCCGGCGCGCGTAGCGTTCGAGAAAGTCAACGCGAATTTCTCGTTGCTCGCGGCTCAGTACGAGGCGCTGAAAGCGTTGGTGGAAGCCGGAGGCGGCGGCGCCGGTGGCGCCCTCTACTGGCAAGACGACGAAACCGGCGAACTCATTGTGGACGACGACAACACCCAAATCGAAGGACTATAGATGACCATCCAAACGAACCAGTTTCAGGTCCTGAGCGATGTACCGGCGGACTTCCAGTTCCTCGGCCGCATTCCGGCCGGCAACCGGCGGCTGCCGCTGGCGCTCGGCAAGCAGCTCATGCTGGGCGCCGTCGGCACGGCTCAGGCCTACGTCGGCTTGGCTGCGGTGGGCGACTCGATCACCCAGGAAAACCGCACGGACAAAGCCGGCTGGCTGCATCTGCTGTGCGCGCTGTCCGGCCAGCGTTACCGCTGGCGTGGCGAGTTCGCCGTGGGCGGCAAGCGTGCCGAGGAAGTGGAGGTGGAACAGATCCCGCAGATACTCGCGATGGATCCGTTGCCCAAGGCCGTGGTGCTCGCGTGCGGGAGCAACAACTACTATTCGCCGGCCGCGGTCGATACCGGCATCAACGCGATCGTCCGCATGTGCGCCACGCTGCGCGCCGTGGGCATCCTGCCGATCCTGTGGACGATCCCGCCGCGGAACGACCTGCCGGATAGCGTGCTGAACATCCACCGCTGGAACGCCCGCATCCAGGCCCTGCGCGGCCTCTATGGCTACCCGCTGCTGGATGCCTATGGTGCGCTGACCGATCCGGCCACCGGCCTGATCCGGGCCGCGTACACCTACGACGGCACCCACCCGACGAAACTCGGATGCGCGCAGATCGCCCAGCATGCGCTGGACAGCGATATGTTCGTGGGCGTGCCGGCGGACGGCGTGCCCTGGCTGGCCCAGTCCAACACCGACAGCCAGAACCTGGTGCGCAACGGCTTGTTCATGACGGACACGAACAACGACGGGCTGGGGGAATACATGGAGCGCGTCGGCGGCATGCCGGCATCGGCCGTCACCTCCCTTGTCGCCGCCGATGTCGGCCGCTGGCAGCAAGTGGCTTGGGGAACGGGAGCCGCCGCGAACGGCCAGCTTTCCACGAACCTCCTGAACATCTCGCCGGGGCGCGTGTTCGAGTTCACGGCTCGCATACGGTGGGACCTGCCCGCCGCCCAGGTGGCCGGCATGTTCACGTCGATGATGTCCATCAACTGGGTCAACGCCTCGTGGGCTCAGACCGGGTTCGAGTTCCTGGCCGCGCCGCCGGCGACCGCCACGGGGGAAATGACTGTGTGTGTTCGCGCGACGACCCCGCCCAACACGGCAAACGGGAACCTGATGTTCCTGTCCGCCAACGGGTCGAAGACCCCGACCGCGCCGGCCATCGCAGCCATCTCGCAACTGACCGTTCGAGACATCACTGCGTTGGTGTGACCTCCACCCCGTCATCGAAGCGCCCGCCGCCTGGCGGGCGTTTTTTCGTCCCAGAGGGAGGCAGCCATGCCCCAAAGGAATTCACGAATGAAACTCATAGATGACCTGGCCATCATCCTGTCGAACCGCACGACGGAGGCCGGCGCCATTACCGGCGTTGTCGGCTGGTTGGCCAGCATCAACTGGATCGGCTGGACCGGCGTGCTGATCGCGCTCGTTGGCCTGGCCTCCAACATTCATTTCCAACGCCGGCGCGACCGGCGCGAGCGGGAGCACCACCGCGCCCGCATGGCAGCCCTTCACGATCGGTGCGACGTATGAGCCGGGCCGGAAAAATCGGCGCGGCCGCGCTGATCGCATCCGGCGCCCTGTCCCTATTCAGCCCCCAGCTCCAGGACTTCCTGGGGCGCTGGGAGGGCGAGGGCCAGAATGTCGTCTACGCGGACCGCCTGGCGCGCGGGCTGCCCACCGTCTGCAAGGGCATCACGAAGCACACCAGCCCATACCCTGTCGTCGTCGGCGATTACTGGTCGCCGGAGAAATGCGCCGAGGTCGAGCGCCTGGTTGTCGAGCGTGGCCAGCTCAGCCTGGCGGACTGCATCACTGCGGAGGTGTCGCAGGGCACGTTCGACGCCTTGTCGTCGCATGCCCATAACTTCGGCGTGCCGGCGACGTGCGCCAGCCGGGCGCTGGGTCTGATCAACGCCGGCCGGCTGGCCGACGGCTGCCGCGCGCTCGCCAACGGCCCGAGCGGCCGCCCGGTCTGGTCCTATATCACCCTGGCCGACGGGTCGCAGCAGTTCGTGCCGGGCCTGTACGCGCGCCGACTGGACGAGGTGAGGCTATGTCTATCGTGATGCCTGCCTGGGTCCGCTATGGGGCCGTGGCGGCGTTTTCCGCTGCTGTCGCTGGTGCTGGCGCTTGGTTGGTCCAGGAATGGCGCCTGGGTGCCAGGAACAGTGACCAGGCTGCCGAGATCGCGCAGGAGCGCGAGGGCCACGCCAACGCGGCCCGGACGGCCGAGGCTGACCAGCGAGCAATCGAATTCAACCGGATGGAGGTCAACGCCCATGTCACCTACCAAACCCAGCAGCGTCTGGCGGCTGCGGCCGCTGCTGTGCGCGACCGCGACGCTGCTATTGTCGGCCTGCGCAACGCCCTCGCCGCCGCCGAGTCCCGTAGCGGTCAGGCCGGCGGCGATCCCGGCGCCCGCACCGGCGCTGATGACCCCACAACCCTACGAACAGTGGTCCGAGAGTGCACGGCGGAATATTCAACGATGGTCGGAAATGCTGTCGGCGCCGGTGTCGCCGCGACCGGCCTCCAAGGCTACGCCCAGGCTATCGGCGCATTTTCCGCAGCAGAACGACAATGAAGAGGGAGTGCGGGAGCAGCGCCCCGAGCGCGGTCACAGTGGTTTTCAGGGCGTCCGGGTCGATCTGGAGGAATAGAGTCATGGCGAGGAGTCCGCGGTAGTTGATCCTATTGTGCAACTCCGATGCCGACCATTCCTCTTGTGGATTTTCAGCCCTTCATGGGATCTTCCGGCCGTAGAACTCCGCCTGTTCATGTACCGCCGGCTCGGCTGCCAGCTCGATCCCGACCGCCTGATACGCGCTGGCAGCGCCACCAGCCAGGGGGGCATTCGCCAGCATCTGGTGCATGTGGTTGAATCGCAGCACGAGCCGGCGGAGGCGGGCGATCTCCCATAGGGCCTCGCGCAAGAGCGCGTCATCAGGGGCGCAGGCTTCCATCTCTTTCAGCCTGGTGCGGGAGAGGGCTGGGCGGTACTCCATGGCATCGGAATGGTTACTGTATGGATGTACAGTATAGGGCCGGAGTGTTGCCGGGTTCAGCCGCTTTTGAGCCCCAAATTACCGCAGATTGCACCAAGCAATTTTCAGGGTAAGGGAAAGGGTAGGGTAAGGGTTTTTTGTCGGGCGGATATAGTATCTACGCCACTATATTGTCGTCTTCTTGTTCCTATTGCCGGCACCATCAAAAAAAGGGGCAGCCCATCGGGCTGCCCCTTTTTCTTTGCCGTCCGGGTGGCGTTCATGGGGCGGGTTCCTCGTCGTCGTGATCGTTCATGGTCCGCAGGTCGCGGGCCAGTTGGCCCCACCTTGTCCGCGATGGCGCGCAGCTCCGCCGGCGACAGGACCATGTGGGCAGCCAGTCGAAACAGATAGAGGTGCGCGAACAGGGCGGGAATCGTCTCGTCCGTCCAACCTGGCCAGACATCCTGGAGCCTGTCGTCCTCGGTCGGATCGCCGGAGGCGGGCACCGTCCGCGCCGGGTGGGGTCTTTTTTTCATTGTCGCGCCGTGGCCATTTGTACCGGGGTCAGGCAGTGCCGGCAGGCCTGGGCGCCGGGAGATACGTAGCGCCCGCAACGCGGGCAAAGCGAGCCGCCGCGCCGCGCGATTTCCGCCAGGCGCCGCGCCCGGCGGCGATTCCTGATGACGAAAGTGACGCAAATAGCACATATCAGGACAATCAAAGCCACAAAAAGCATATCCATTTGCCCCTCAAATTCCGAATTTCCCGTGAGCGTGGATGATACCCACATTTTGTTACGATGGGTTTCATTTCGGGGTCGGATCAACTTCTTGATAGGGGAATACCCTTGTTTCGAGCCGTGCCCGTGACGCGAGGTTGATCCAGGTCAAGCCCGGCCAAACTCGGGTGGTTCGTGCGGGCCGGCTTCATGGCACGATGGGTTTCCCCAACATTGGAATGCCAGCATGGGTACCGATACTTGCAGCATCTTGCTTGCCACCGACTTGAGCGCGCGCGGCGACCGCGCACTGGACCGCGCGATCGACATCGCCCGCCAGCGGCGCTGCAAGCTGGTCGTGCTCCACGTCATCGAAGAGTCGCCGCTGGTCGAGCGGCTGATGGCGCGCGGCAACCGCGAAGCGGACATGGAAGCGGCCGAGCGCGCCCTGCGCGACATCGTGGGCGAAGTGGACGTGCCGATGGAATTGGTGCTGGAGACCGGCAATCCGGTCGAGGTGATCCAGCGTACCGCCCGCAGCCGGCAATGCGATCTGATCGTGACCGGGGTGGCGCGCGACGAGACGCTGGGCCGGCTGCTGCTGGGCTCCACGGTCGAGAAGCTGGCGCGCGAGTCGACCTTGCCCATCCTGATCGTGAAGAAGCGTCCCCATCGCCCCTACCGGCAGGTCGTCGCGGCCACGGATTTCTCCGAGGGCGCCCGGCAGGCGATGAACGCGGCGCGGGCATTCTTTCCCGACGCCCAGATGACCTTGTTCCACGCCTATCCCACGCTGAAGGCCGACCCGGACCAGGACGAGATCGAGGCGGCGAAGCGGGCGGCCGAGCGCCTGGCCGACGGCTTCATCGCGAACAATCTGCCGCAGGCGGGGCAGCCCGGCACGCGGCTGGTGCTGCAGCACGGGATGCCTGAGGGCGCGGTGCCGGATTATGTGCGCCATCATCCGGCCGACCTGCTGGTGGTGGGGACGCACGGCCTGACGGGACTGCTGCGGACCGCGATAGGCAGCGTGGCGGAAAGGCTGATCTATCTGACGCCTTGCGACGCCCTGATCGTGCGGACGATGGAGCATTGAAGACGGGGCGGTGCGTGCGGCTGGCGAGCCGGCGCACCGCTGTTGTTACTCGTTGTTGTTACCTAACTGCGAATAAGTCGCATTTGTGATATCGTAGCGACCTTCACGGTCTGCTACGCGATTCATTCGAATGAGTGCCACCTTGCATTGGAATACGCCAGCCCCCGTCGGGCTGCGCGTCGGCGCTGGCATCGCGGTGGTGCTTCTGCATGTGGCAGTGGTCGGCGCGATGCTGGTGGCCAAGGCCGAGCCGCAGGTGGCCAAGCCGGTCGAGACGGTCGAGGTGCGGTTCGTCGAGATCGCGCCCCAGGTCCAGGTGGCGGCCGCGCCGCCGGCCCCCACGCCTCCCGCTCCGAAGCCCGAGCCCAAGCCCGTTCCTCCCAAGCCCACTCCCAAGCCCGTTCCCAAACCGCCGCCCCCCAAGCCGGCGCCACCGCCGCCCGAACCGGCTCCTCCTTCCGAAACCGCCTTGTCGCAGCCTGCCCCGGAACCGGCGCCCGCACCCGCGCCGGCGCCCGCCGTGTCGCAGCCTCCCAGCGGCAAGCCCGAGCCTGCCGACCGGACGGCCGCGCCGCAGGCGCCTGTGTCCACCGAGCCCAAGCTGGTCGGCCGCATCGAATACCTCGGGGCGCCGCCCATGCCCGAGTATCCGCGCACGTCCAAACGACTGGGCGAGGAAGGCAAGGTACTGGTGCGCCTGCTGATCAATACCCGCGGACTGGTGGACAAGGCCACGCTGGAGAAATCCTCGGGATTCAACCGGCTGGACGAGGCGGCGCTGGACGCCGCCCGGCGCGGCCGCTTCAAACCGTATACCGAAAACGGCATGGCGATCGCCGCGATCGCCATCGTGCCGTTCGATTTCACTCTCAGGAACTGACATGACCGAGACCCCGAGCCTGGGCTTTGCGCACTTCGTCTCTCAGACCGACGGTCTGGGCAAGGCGCTGTTCTTCATCCTGGTACTGATGTCGCTCGCGACCTGGTACCTGATCGTCGTCAAGGCCATCGCGAACATGCGTTCGCGGCGGCAGGGCGAGACCTTCCTGCAGCATTTCTGGAATGCGACCTCGCTCGAGGCCGTGGACCGCGAAATCACCACGCACGGCGCCAACGATCCGTTCTCGCACCTGACCAGCCACGCCTTGTACGCCCGCCTGCACCACGCGAAGTTCGGCGCGGCCAAGCTGGAAGAGGCGGGCTCGCAGTCCGATTTCGTCACGCGCACCATGCGCAAGGTCATCGACGAGGAAACCGCCAAGCTCGAGAACGGCCTGACGCTGCTGGCCTCGGTGGGGTCGACGGCTCCCTTCGTCGGGCTGTTCGGCACGGTGTGGGGCGTCTACCATGCGCTGGTGTCCATCGGCCAGGGCGGCGCGGCCACCATCGACCGCATCGCCGGCCCGGTGGGCGAGGCGCTGATCATGACGGGCCTGGGCCTGGCGGTCGCCATTCCGGCGGTGCTGGCCTACAACTTCTTCACGCGCAGCAATCGCGTGCTGCTGGCGCGCCTGGACGCCTTCGCCCACGACCTGTTCGCGTTCCTGACCACCGGCCAGCAGATCGTCACGGACAACAACGTGCGCGCCCTGAAGGCCAAGGCGGGCGAATAAGACTAGGAGTCTTCGATGGCTTTCGGCAGTTTCAATGGCGGTGCGGGATCGGGCGCGCCGCAATCCGAGATCAACATGGTGCCGCTCATCGACGTGATGCTGGTGCTGCTGGTCATCTTCATCATCACGGCGCCGCTGCTGTCCCACGCGGTGCGCATCGACGTGCCGCAGGCGACTTCGGCGCCGGTCGATTCCGACCCGGCCAAGATAGACCTGGCGATCGACGCCAGCGGCAAGGTGTTCTGGAACGACGCCGAAGTGTCGCTGGAGGACCTTCCCGCCCGTTTCGCCAGCGTGTCCAAGGACACGCCGCAGCCCGAGCTGCACCTGCGCGCCGACAAGAACACCCGCTACGAGGTCCTGGCGCAGGTCATGGCCGATGCCTCCCGCTCGGGGATGAAGCGCATCGGCTTCGTCAGTACGCCCGAGCCGCCGCCGGCGGCCAAATAGGGGGCGCCGCGAACAGGCCCTAGCTTTCGGCGGCGCCTGGGTTTACCCTAGCGGCTTTCCCCTTTCTCGCTGCGCCGGTTCGCCGGCGCTTTGTCATATGCGTGTATTGGTCATCGAAGACGACGCCACCCTGGGGGGCGCCCTGGCGGAGTTCCTGGGCGACCAGGGCTACGCCGTCGATCTCGTCTCCAGCGGCGAGCGCGCCTCGGCCGCGCTTGCCAGCCAGGGCTACGACCTGGTGCTGCTGGACCTGAACCTGCCGGGTGAAGACGGCCTGACCGTGCTGCGGCGACTGCGGGCCAACGAAAATCCGGTGCCGGTCGTGATCCTGACCGCGCGGGATGCGCTGGAAGACCGGGTCGCCGGCCTGGATGCCGGCGCCGATGACTACGTCACCAAGCCTTTCGAGCTGCCCGAGCTGGCGGCGCGCGTGCGGGCCCAGATACGGCGCCGCGCCGGCCAGGTCAATCCGATCATGGAGGTCGGCGCCCTGAGCTTCGATACGATCGGGCGCGAACTGCGGGTCGGCGGCGAGCGCGTCGCGCTGTCGGTGCGCGAGTTGTCGGTGCTCGAGATGCTGATGGCGCGCGCCGGCCGCGTCGTCACCAAGCGGCAGATCGTCAATTCGCTGTCGGCCTGGGATGCCGATTTCAGCGAAAACGCCGTCGAGGTCTACGTCTATCGCCTGCGCAAGCGGCTCGAGAAAGCGGGGGTCAGCATCCAGACGGTACGCGGGTTCGGCTATCTGCTGGAGTCCGATGCCGTCGCGCAGTGACGTCCGGCCCGCTCCCGAGAACCGGGTCCTGCACCGGCGCTCGCTGGCCTGGCATCTGCTGGTGCGGCTGCTGCCCGCCGTGCTGCTGCTGGCCACGATGGACAGCGTCATCACCTATGTCCTGACGCGCAAGCTCAATACCCAGTCCCACGACCGAGCGCTGGTCGACACCACCCGCGCGCTGGCGCGCCAGGTCGTCATGACTCCCCAGGGGCCGCAGCTCGATCCGGCCTGGAACACCACGCGTTTCCTGACCACGGACCCCGACGAGCGGACCTATTTCCGCATCAGCGTCGACGGCGAGATCATCGCCGGCACGGCCGTCCTGCCTTCGCCGCCGGTGGTGGACGACCCGGACGGTGCCGACGAGGACGGCGCCGAGCCGCCCACGCTGCTCGACCGCATCAACAAGGCCGTGCCGACGATCTACGACTCGCTGGTGGAAGGCTTGCCGGTGCGCGCGGTGGCGCTGGATTTCAGCTTCGACGACTATCTGGTCGAAGTGGCGATGGCCGAGACCCTCAACACCCGCAGCCGCTTCATCGAAGAGATCCTGTCGGTACTCGTAGCGGGCCAGTTGCTGTTGATCGCGCTGCTGGGCTTCGTCATCGTCACCGCCGTGCGCTCGGGGCTGGAGTCGGTCAGCAAGCTGTCGGACGAGATCGAGAGCCGCAGCATCGACGATCTGCAGCCCATAGGCGGCGACGACGTGCCGAGCGAACTGACGCTGTTGATCGCCAAGACCAATTCCCTGCTGGGCCGGCTGGACGAGGCGGTGGCCGCGCAGCGCCGCTTCATCGGCCACGCGGCGCATCAATTGCGCACGCCGCTCAGCGGGCTCAAGCTGGAATCCGAGCTGATGCTGGCGCGTCCGGTGCCGGACGACGTGCGCCAGCGGGCCGAGCGGATCAAGGCCGCCGCCGACCGCATGATCCGGGTCGGCGAGCAATTGCTGGTGCTGGCACGCATCGATGCCAACGTGCGTCCGCGCGACACGTTCACGCGCATCGACCTGACGGAGCTGACGCGCGAATGCGGGGCACGCTGGGTGCCGGCGGCGCGCCAGGCCCATGTCGAGATCGTGCTGGTCGCGCCGGACGAACCGGTCTGGGTCGACGGCGACGAGGTGCTGCTGGACCAGTTGCTGGGCAACCTGGTGGACAATGCCATCCGCTACCACGGGGGGCCGGGGCAGATCGTGCTGCGCGTGAACGACTCGCCGCCCAGCCTGGTGGTGGAGGACGACGGGCCGGGCATCGCGCCCGAGGACAGGGCGCGGGTCTTCGATGCCTTCTACCGGGCGAAGAACTCGCAGGCCGGAGGATCCGGGCTGGGACTGGCCATCGTCAAGGAAATCGCCGAGGCGCATGGTGCGCACTGGGACTTGCGCAGCCGTCCCGAGTTCGCCGGTACCCGCATTAGCCTGGTGTTTCCCGGGCCGCGCATCGGCGCCCATCTGAGCCGGGTACGGATCGAGCCGCGGCAGCCGGACTGGTAGGCTGCGGCGGGTCGAGCGCCTCAGCGTATGACGGCGGTCTTGAAATAGGGCACGGCGATGCCCACGATGCGTTCCATGGGGCCGGCCAGCACGCCGAAGGTCAGCCACAGCAGCAGCAGGCCCGCCAGCAGCGTGACCGCGAAGCCGAGGTTGAAGATGTTGAGTTGCGGCGCGCTGCGCGAGACGAAACCCAGCGCGATGTTGATGGACAGGACCGCCGCCAGCACCGGCAGCGCGATCTGCAGGCCGCCTGCGAAGACGATGGAACCCAGGTTGGCCAGCCGCAGCCAGTCCAGGTTGTCCAGCGGATGCGGCGAAACGGGAATGATGCGGAAGCTGTCGCCCAGGGTCAGCAGCAGCGTCAGGTGGCCGTCTGTCGCCAGGAAGGCCAGCAGGGCCGACAGCATCAGGAAGTTGGCCAGCAGCGGCGAAGGCGCGCCGCGCTGCGGGTCCAGGAAGGACGCGAAGCCCAGGCCCATCTGCAATCCGACCAGGTCGCCCGCCAGTTCGAAGGCGGCGAAGACCGCGCGCAGGCCGAAACCCATGGCCGCGCCGACGATGATCTGCTGCAGGAGCAGCAGCAGGCCGGTGCCGGAGAAGGCGTCCACGGGCGCGGCCGGTATGGCGGGGGCGACCAGGAAGGAGATCAGGAGCGCCAGGCCGATCTTGACCCGCTGGGGCACGGCCCGGTGGCCGAACACCGGTGCGGTCTGCACCAGCGCCAGGGTGCGCACGAAGGGCCACAGCAGCGCCGCGATCGCGGCATGGATGTCCGCGTCGGTGAAGCTCAGCACGCGCCTAGCCCAGCATAAACGGAATGTTCTCGAACAGCCGCCGGATGTAATCGGTCATCATCGACAGCATCCAGGGACCCGCGATCAGCGCGGCGGCGAAGATGGCGACCAGCTTGGGCACGAATGACAGGGTCATTTCGTTGATCTGGGTCGCGGCTTGCAGCACGCTGATGATCAGGCCCACGACCAGCGCCGACAACAGCAGCGGAGCGGCAAGATAGATGGCGATCTGCACCGCCTCTTGCGCCAGGGTCAGGATGCCGGCGGTACTGTTCATGGGAGTCCCTTGAAGAGGCGCGCGGGATGCGGCGAGGGGAGGTTCATCGGAAGCTGGCGACCAGGCTGCCGATCAGCAGGTTCCAGCCGTCGGCCAGGACGAACAGCATGAGCTTGAAAGGCAGGGATATCAGCACCGGCGACAGCATCATCATGCCCATGGACATCAGCACGCTGGAGACGACCAGGTCGATGACCAGGAAGGGCAGGAAGACCATGAAACCGATCTGGAACGCCGTCTTCAGTTCGCTGGTCACGAAGGCCGGAACCACCACGCGCAGCGGCAACTGGGCCGCCTCGGACACCGGCGGCGAGCCGGCCAGGCGCATGAACAGCGCCAGGTCGGATTCGCGGGTCTGCCTGAGCATGAAGTCCTTCATCGGCACCTGGGCCTTGTCCACGGCCTCCCGGAAGTCGATCTGCTTGCTGTCGAAGGGCTGGTAGGCCTCGGTATAGACCTTGTCGAACGTGGGCGTCATGATGAACAGCGTCATGAACAGCGCCAGCCCGACCAGCACCATGTTGGGCGGCGACCCCTGCAGGCCCAGCGCGCTGCGCAGCAGCGAGAGCACGATGATGATGCGCGTGAAGCTGGTCATCATCAGCAGCACGGCGGGCAGGAAGCTCAGCGCCGACAGCACCAGCAGCGTCTGCAGGGACAGCGACCAGGTGGTGCCGCCACCCGGGGCCGGGCTGCTGGTCAGGGCCGGGATACCGGCTTCCTGCGCGTGGACGCCGCCGGCGGCCAGCAGCAGGAGCAGGGCTAGGGGAAACACGAGCGTACGCATCATTGCTTGCCGAAGCGGGCCAGGAGCGCACGGAAGTCGGGCAGCGGGGCGGCCGGGGCGGAGTCGGCAGGAGGCGCGTCGCCGGGGCGCGGCAGCACGGCCAGCGGCCGGACGTTGCCTGCCGAGACGCCGGCAACGATCCACTGGTCCGCGACCTCGACCAGGATCACGCGTTCGCGCGGACCGACCGTCAGCTGGCCGCGCAGCCGCAGCGGATGGTCGCCGCCGCCCTGGGGCCTCTGGACGCGCCGCAGCAGCCATGCGCAAGCCATGATCAACGCCAGGACGGCGATCAGCGCCAGCACGGTCTGCAGGGTCGAGCCGGGGGAAATCATGGGAACCTAGCGGTTGAGGCGGCGCAGCCGCTCGGACGGCGTGACGATGTCCGTCAGCCGGATGCCGAATTTGTCGTTGACCACGACCACCTCGCCCTGGGCGATCAGGCAGCCGTTGACCATCACGTCCATGGGCTCGCCGGCCAGGCCGTCGAGCTCCACCACCGACCCCTGCGCCAGTTGCAGGATCTGCTTGATGGGGATGCGGGTGCGGCCCAGCTCCACGGTCAGCGTGACCGGGATGTCCATGATGATCTCGATGTCGTTGACCGTCCTGGACGTCTCGCCGCCGGGGGTGAACTGCTCGAACAGCTCGTCGGCGGGTCGCGCCGCGGCGCTGGCTTGAGACTGCTCGGCCAGCGCCGCGGCCCAGTCGTCGTCGGCCGTGGCGCCGGGCGGCTCGGGCAGGTGTTCAGGATCCGCTTCCATTCTCATCTCCTAACTGGTTTTCCGATTGCAGGGTGGCCAGCACCTTGCCGATACGGATCGCGTACTGCCCGTTGCTGACGCCGATCTTGCAGTCGAATATGGGCACGCCGTCCACGTAGGCGGGCAGCGTGGGGGCGATGTCGATCGGGATGACGTCGCCCTTCTGCATGTTCAGCAAGTCGCGCAACACCAGTTCGCTCTGGGCCAGGTTGACCACCATCTCGACGTCGGCCAGCTGGATCTGCTTGGACAGCATGCGCAGCCAGCGCTTGTCGGGTTCCATCTGGTCGCCCTGGACGGGGCTGTACAGCGCATCGCGGATGGGCTCGACCGATGCGTACGGAAAGCAGATGTGCAAGTCGCCGCCGGACGAGCCGAATTCTATGGAGAACGTCGAGCAGACGACGATCTCGGACGGCGTGGCGATGTTGGCGAACTGCGTATGCATTTCGGCACGCTGGTATTCGAAGTGCATGGGGTGGACCGCGGCCCACGCCTTGGCGTACTCGTCCAGTACGACCGCCAGCATGCGCTGGATGATGCGCTGCTCGGTGGCGGTGAAGTCGCGCCCCTCGACGCGGGTGTGGTAGCGGCCGTCGCCGCCGAACAGGTTGTCGATGACCGAGAACACCAGCCGCGGTTCGAAGATGAACAGGGCATTGCCGCGCAAGGGTTTGAGCGAGACGATGTTCAGGTTGGTCGGGACGACGATGTTGCGCAGGAACTCGCTGTACTTGACCAGCCGCACCGGGCCGACCGAGACCTCGGGGTTGCGCCGCAGGAAGTTGAACAGTCCCACGCGCAGCAGGCGGCCGAAGCGGTCGTGGATGATCTCGAGCGACGGCATGCGGCCGCGCACGATGCGTTCCTGCTTGGCCAGGTTGTAGGGGCGTATGCCGCCGACGGGCACTTCGTCCTTGGGCTGGTCGTCGTGCTCGCCCGTGACGCCCCGCAGCAGGGCATCGACTTCGTCTTGCGACAGGAATTCACCGGCCATCGTGGGCGCTCCGGGCGGCGTCGTGGGGATGCGTCATCGGCGTCACGGCGCAACGGGACCTACTGGATCACGAAACTGGAGAAGTGCGCGGCATAGACGCTGGTGCGGAACTCCGGCGCGATGTACTTCCGGGCGATGTCGACGACCTGCGCGGCCAGCGTCTGCTTGCCTTTCAGGCTGAGCAGCTCGTCGGCGGTCTTGGAACTCAGCAGCAGCAGGATCTCGCTGCGGATGGGCGGCACGACCGCGGTCAGGGCGGCCCCCGCCTTGGCGTCGGCCACTTCGATCACGACACCCACCTGCGCGAAGCGGTCATTGTCGCGCTCGGCCAGGTTGGCGGTGAACAGGTCCAGGGCCGTGAAGACGTGCTTGCCGGAATTCGCCGGCGCGGCCGGCGTGCCCGAGGATCCCGGCTGGGCAGCGTCGTCCGACTGCTGCGATCCGGCGTAGCTGTAAGTCTCGAAGCTGGCCAGTTGCTTGTTGTGGATGAGCAGCAGGGCGGCCATGGCCGCGATCACGACCAGCAGCACGAGTCCGCCCAGCACGAAGATCCAGGTGCGGGCGCGTTTCACGGGAACAATGGCCTCGGCCATGAACAACATCTCCGGAGTCGATGGGAAAGGGCAGCGAACTGCCCCCAGGTTGCATTATCCAGAAGCGGATGGGGGACGATCCGTGGAACAGCAGGGGAAATCCTGCAGTTGGCCGGCGGGCCGCCCGGCCGCGCCTCACGCGTACAGATCGACCATGCCGTTGCCCGCCGCCCGGCCGCGCGCGACGGGGGCGGCCGGACCGTCGGCGGGGCCCGAGGCAGCGGCGCCGGCGGCCGGCGCGCGGCCGGGCTGCGCCTCGCGTTCCGCGAACTGTCGCGCGGCAAGGAAGCCGCTCTGCTGTTCGCTGCCGACCGAGGCCTGGCCCAGGCTCAGGCCGTTGGCCGCCAGCACGTCCTTGAGGCCGGCCAGCGAGCTTTCCAGCGCCTGGCGCGTCGATTCGTGATTGCTGCCGAACACCACGCTGGCGGCATCGCCGTCCAGGCGCAGATGGATGGTGATGGGACCCAGGGCCTCGGGGTCGACGCGCAGCTGCGCGGTTTGCAGGTGGCCGCCGGCCATCCAGCGCAAGGCCGTGTCGATGCGATCCTGCAAGGCGCCGGCGTGCAACGGTACCGGGGCGCCGGGCACGGACGGGACCTCGTTGCGGGCCGCGGACGCGGGCGCGTGGTGGGGCGCCGGGGTGTTGACCGGGACCGTGGCGGATGCCTGCAGCACTCCGGCCGGGCCGGTGGAGGTCTCGGGGGGCGCGGTGTCCGCGGCTGGCCGCGAGGCCGCCGGCGGCGGGGTGCGGGGTGCGGACGCCGTCCTGTCCACGCGCCGGCCGGCGGGGTCCGGAGCGGCGCCGGAGGCGGCCGTCGCGGCCGCGGGGCGCGCGGTCACGCCGGAAGCCGGGGCCGCCGCCAGGGAGACGGTTTCCTGTTCGGCCGCGGCGGGACGCGGAGCGGCGGGATCCGCCTGCGTCGCGGCGGGCGGCATCGTGGCCAGGGCATCGCCGGCGTCGGTGGCGGCGGCCGGCGTCATGGCCGGGTCCACGGGCGGCGCGGCCGCGGGAGCGAGGTAGCTCGCCCACTGCGACAGCCAGGGCAGGTCCGGCGCGATCGCCGGATCGGCATCGTCCTGGCCGCTGGCGGCATCGGCGTCCGCCGCCTCGGGCTGGGCCGGGGGTTCCGTCCGGGCGGGGGCCGGGGCCTCGGACGCCGTCGCCAGCACGTCCTCGAAGGGAAGGCCGGCGGGCGTGCCGTCGCCGGACCCCGCCGAGGCGGGGGCGGGCGCCGCGGCGGGCTGGACGAAGGAGACGGGCAGCGCGCTCACAGCGCGTATCCCGTCGCGGCGCCGAAATGCCGGCGATGGGCGAATTCGTCGATCTGCTTCTGTACGCGCCGGGCCTCGGTCGACTCCTGGCGCTGGGTTTCCCGCTGGGCCAGGATCTCCAGGGACTTGAGCTTGCGCTCTTCGTCGAAGAACGCCGCCCGGGTGGCGTTCATGTGGCCGGCGCAGCGCTCGACTTCCTGCGCCTGTTGTTCGACGGCGTCGGTCAGTTGCTGGATGAAGCGGGCGTAATTGCCGACCAGCGTGCCGTCCAGGCCTATGCCTGTCTGGTTGCGCATGCGCGATTCGTAGTCCGAGCGGTAGTTCTCGATCAGCACCAGGCGTTCCCGGGCGCGCGAATGTGCCGCGGCGGCCTGGGCGAATTCCTGGGCGGCCTTGTTCTTGCGTGCTTCCGCAAGTTCGATCAGCGTGGCGAGCGTGGTGGTGGACGTCATGGCGGGCCTCTGGAGGCGGGTCAAGTGCCGGCGCCGAAGTGTTCGGCGATGGCGGTCATCAGGGTCAGGCTGTCGGCATAGGGCGCGCGCGCCTGCATGTCCTGCTGCAGGAAATTGCCGATGGTGGCGTGCGCGGCGATGGCCTGGTCGAGTTCGGGATCGGTTCCCGGCACGTAGGCGCCCACCTGGATCAGGTCGCGCGAGCGCTGGTAGCGCGAGAACAGCTTTTTCAGGGTGCGCGCATGGCGCTGCTGCTCGGCGCCCACGATGTTGTGCATGGCCCGCGAGATCGATTGTTCGATGTCGATCGCGGGATAGTGGCCGGTGTCGGCCAGTGCCCGGTTGAGCACGATATGGCCGTCCAGGATGGCCCGGGCCGAGTCGGCGATGGGGTCCTGCTGGTCGTCGCCTTCGGTCAGCACCGTATAGAAGGCGGTGATCGAGCCGGCGCCGTGGGTGCCGTTGCCGGCGCGTTCCACCAGCGCGGGAAGCTTGGCGAATACCGATGGCGGATAGCCCTTGGTGGCGGGCGGTTCGCCGATGGCCAGCGCGATCTCCCGCTGGGCCATCGCGTAGCGGGTAAGCGAATCCATGATCAGCAGCACGTTCTTGCCCTGGTCGCGGAAATGCTCGGCCAGCACGGTGGCGTAGGCCGCGCCTTGCAGGCGCATCAGCGGCGCGGCATCGGCGGGCGCCGCGACCACGACTGACCGCGCCAGTCCTTCCGGGCCCAGGATGTGGTCGATGAATTCCTTGACTTCGCGGCCGCGTTCGCCGATCAGGCCCACCACGGTCACGTCGGCCTCGGTGTAGCGCGCCATCATGCCCAGCAGCACGCTCTTGCCGACGCCGGAGCCGGCGAACAGGCCCATGCGCTGTCCGCGTCCCACCGTCAGCATGGCGTTGATGGCGCGCACGCCGACGTCCAGCGGGCGCTCGATGGGCTGGCGTTCGATGGGATTGATGGGCCGCGCGGCCAGCGGCGCGCGCTGGGCGGAAGTGATGGGGCCCAGCCGGTCCAGGGGGCGCCCGGCGCCATCCACCACGCGCCCCAGCAATGCATCGCCCACGGGCAGGTGCTTGGTGATTTCCTCGGCCGGGAGTTCCGCGTCGGCTGCCTGGTCGGCCGGCGGGTAGGAAGGGGGCGACCGCTGCGGCTCCAGCGGCATCACCAGCGACCCCGCCGTCAGTCCATGGACTTCGCTGGATGGCATCAGGAACAGGCGCTCGCCGTTGAAGCCCACTACTTCGGCCTCGGCGGCGCGATCGTGGGCCTGCACGATCCGGCAGGTGCTGCCCACCGGCAGCTTCAGCCCCACGGCTTCCATGACCAGTCCGGCCACGCGCGTCAGGCGGCCCGATGCGGCCACGGGCGACGCGGTCCGCACGCGGGCGGTGCAGCCTTCGAGGAAACGGGCCAGGCTGGCGGGGGCGTCATGCACGTTCGTCGCTCCAGGCGCTGTCCTGTCCCAGCGTGGCCAGGGTCCGTTTCCAGCGCGTGCCCAGGGTGGCATCGATGTCGGACTGCTGGGTGGAGATCCGGCAGCCGCCGGCCTCGACGCCGGCGTCCTCGACGATCTTCCATTGGCCCAGTTCCAGTTCCTCGCCCAGGTGGGCGCGCACCAGTTGCACGTCGGACGGGTGCAGCAGCAACTGCTTGCCGGTTTCGCCGCCCATGAGCTGGTTGAAGGCGTCGCGCACGACCGCCAGGATCACATTGTTGTCCAGCGCCAGTTCGCGCTGGATGACCTGGCGCGCGATCTCGGCGGCAAGTTCCAGCAGCCGGGGAGCCAGGTCGGTCTCGAAGCGGTCGAACACACCCGAGGCGGCGTGCGCCATCGCCTGCAGTTGCTCGGCCTCGCGCCGGGCCGCGGCGCTGCCATGGTCGTAGCCCGCGGCATAGCCTTCGTCGAAGGCCGCCGTCTTGATGCGTTCGACCTCGGCCGGATCGACGGCCGGTGCCGGTGCCGGCGCCGGGGCTACGGGCGGCTGGGCCGCCTCGGCCACGGCAGGTTCCGGCGCCGTGGTTTCCTGCCGCGCGGCCTGTTCGCGCGCGCGGCGGTCGGCTTCTTGCCGGGCGGCGGCCAGCGCCGCCTCGATGGCGCGTTTTTCGTCGGGGGTCTGCGGCCGGCGCCGGGTCTCGCCCTGCATGGACGCATCGCCGAAGGTATCCAGGCGCCAGACGGGCAGGTTGCGGCCCTCGTCGGCGCGCAGGATGCGGCGGGCGCCCAGCAGCGGCTCAGACATACTGTTCCTCGCCCATGCCGTTGATGGCCAGGTCGCCGGACTCGGTCAAACGGCGCGCGATCTTCAGGATTTCCTTCTGCTGCGCCTCGACCTCGGATATCTTGACCGGGCCGCGCACGTCCAGGTCCTCGCGCAGTTGCTGCGCGGCGCGGGCCGGCATGCAGCGGAACACCTTGGCGCGCATCTCGGCGCTGGCGCCCTTGAGCGCGAGGATGAGCGAGTCGGGCGTGACCTCGCGCAGCAGGAGCTGCATGCCGCGGTCGTCGGCGTCGATGAGATTCTCGAAGGTGAACATCTCGTCGATGATGCGTTGCGCCAGCTCCGTGTCGACCTGCTTGACGATGGACAGGATCTGGTGCTCGGACGACGAACCCACGTAATTGAGGATGTCGGCGGCGGTCTTGACGCCGCCCAGCTTGCGGCGCTTGATCTGCTCGTTGCCCGACAGCATCTTCAGCAGCACGTCGTTCAGCTCGCGCAGCGCGGCCGGCTGGATGCCGTCCAGCGTCGCGATGCGCAGCAGGACGTCGCCGCGAACGCGTTCCGCCAGGTGATTGATCACCCCGGCCGACTGGTCGGCCTCCAGGTGTACCAGGATGGAGGCGATGATCTGCGGATGCTCGTGGCGGATCAGTTCGGCCACGCTGGCCGGATCCATCCACTTCAGGCTCTCGATGCCCGAGGTGTCGCCAGTGTGCAGGATGCGGTCCAGCAGGAACCCCGCCTTGTCCGCGCCCAGCGCCTTGGTCAGCACGCTGCGCAGATAGGCGTCGGCATCGGCGCCCAGGCCGGTGTGCGCGCCGATGTCTGTCTCGAAGCGCTGGATCACCTGGTCCATCGCCTCGCGCGGGATGCCTTGCATCCCGGCCATTGCCGTGCCCAGCTTCTGCACCTCGCGCGGCGACAGATACTTCAGCACCTCGGCCGCTTCTTCCTCTCCCAGCGACAACAACAGGATCGCCCCATCGGCCACCCCCTGGTCGGGTTCGGTATTGACCACGTTCATCATCGGCATATCACTTCGTTGCACCCGCCGGCAGCCAGCGACAGCACCGACGCAACAATCCAAGAAACGGGTACTAGACCCAGGATGCGGTGGATCCGGCTCCGCCGGTCCACCCGCATCGCCCCCTGGGGGGCGCGCGAAGCGCGTAGGGGGGGGCTAAACATCGTTCACCCACTGCCGGATCACCGTGGCCACGACCTGCGGGTTCTCGCGTGCGAAGCGGCGGACCTTCTCCAGCGGATCTTCCGGTTGTTCCCCGGCGGCATCGGCGGCCTGGGCTTCGGCCATCATCGTGGGACCGTCGGCCGCGAAGACGGGCTCGGGCGGCGGCGGAGGAGCGGTCATCTGCTTGATGGCCGGACGGATCACCCCGATGATCAGGTACAGCACCGCCAGCGCAAGGACCATCGCCACGCCTATGTCGCGTGCCAGGTTGACGAACTCCGGCTGCTGCCAGAATGCCGGCTCGGAAGCGGCTTCGGCGGTGGCTTCGTTGAACGGGATGCTGATGACCGATACCGAATCGCGGCGCTGCGCGTCGAAGCCGACGGCCTCGTTGACCAGGGCCTTGATCTGGGCCAGTTCGGCATCGCTCAGCGGCGTGCTGACCGTCTCGCCCTTGACCACGCTGGTGCGGTGGTTGACCACCACGGCGGCCGACAGGCGCTTGATGCGGCCCACGGGCTCGCGCACGTAGCGCACGGTCTTGTCCAGCTCGTAGTTGGTGGTGTCGGCCCGCTTCACGTTCTGCGCGGGTAGCTGGGCCTGCGCGCCGGGAGCGGGCGGATTGGTGGCCGCGCCCCCGGTCGTCGGGGCGACGGCGACGCCCGGCGGCGTGTTGCTCAACGTGCCCGGTACGCCTCCGTCCATGCCCTGCGCCGGTTCGCGCGACTCCGAGCTCTGCCGGCTGCGGATCGCGGCCTGGTCGGGCGAGGCGCCATTGGGACGGTAGATCTCGTCGGTCTGCTCGTGCCGGCTGAAGTCCAGGTCGATCGCGACCTGCGCGCGCAGGTTCTGGGCGCCGACGATGGGCGAGATCAGTTCGGAGATGCGGCGGGTGTACTGGCGCTCCAGCGTGCGCAGGTATTCCAGCTGCGTGGCGTCCAGGCCGTTCGGATCGCTATCGTTGGCCGACAGCAGGGTGCCGGTCTGGTCCACCACGCTGACCGCGCCGGGCGCGAGTTCGGGAACGGAGGACGAGACCAGGTGGACGATCCCGGCGACCTGGCCGCGTTCCAGCACGCGGCCGGGTAGCATCTGCACCAGCACCGACGCCGTGGGCCGGTTTTGCTCTCGCATGAAGATGCTGGGCTTGGGAATGGCCAGGTGGACCCGGGCGCTCTTGACGGTGCCCAGGCTCTGGATCGAACGGGCCAGTTCGCCCTCCAGCGCGCGCTGGTAGTTGACCTGCTCCTGGAACTGGGTGAGGCCCAGGCGGCTGTTGTCCATCAGCTCGAAGCCGACGTTGCCGGCGCGCGGCAGGCCCTGCGAGGCCAGGCGCAGCCGGACTTCGTGGACCTGGTCGGGCGCCACCAGGATGACGCTGCCACCGTCGGCGACCCGGTAGGGCACTTTCTGCTGTTGCAGCGCGGCGACGATGGTCCCGCCGTCCTGGTCGGACAGGCCGCTGAACAGGACGCGGTACTCCGGGTCGCGGCTCCACAGCAACGCGGCCACCACGATGGCCACGAGCAGGGGGATGCCGATCAGCAAGGCGAGCCGGTGGCGCGTGGGCAGCCTGCCGAACGACTCCAGGAGCTTGTTACCCCGTGATGCCCCGGCGGCGGGTTGGTTCTGCGTGTCGTCGGCCATGTAATGAAGCGGGGCGTTGAATGCCAGATAAGAAAGAAGGGGCGCCGGAGCGTCCCATTTCCCAGGACTTGTATTATTTGATGCAGAATGTCACAGCCAAGGAAGGAATAGACGGGTTTTGCCCCGGTACTTCCCGGTCTGGATCCTTCCCGCCGCGGCTACCATCGCAGTCTCCAAAGAATTGCCCCATGGGAAACCGCATATGGACCGCATCCAGGACGTGCTCGCATCCTCCACCGGGCAAGCCGGCTCCACCGGCATGGCGCGCGCGGCGCAGATGCTGGCGCGGCCCGATGCCCTGATGGGCGGTGGCGCGGCCGCCGGCGCGGCGCCGGCATCCTTCGCCAACGTCCTGGTCGACGCGATCCAGGGCGTGCAGCGCGCCCAGTCCGAGGCCAGCGCCGTCCAGAAGGCCTACCAGCAAGGCGATCCCGAGGTCGGCCTGGAAACCACGATGATCGCGATGAACAAGGCCAGCCTGTCGTTCCAGATGCTGGCACAGGCGCGCAACCGCGTGATCGCGGCCTACAACGAAGTCATGAACATGCAGGTCTGAGCCCGGCCCGGGCGCCCGGCCTCTACGGGACCTGGCGTCCGTCCGGGCCGGCGCCCGCGGCGGCGCCGGCTTCCTCGTCCTGCCTGTACACCCAGGCCAGCACCTCCGCCACCGCCACGTACAGCGAGGGCGGGATGCGGGCATCCAGGTCCACCTTCATCAGCAGATCGATCAGCTCGCGCGAGCTGTGCACGAACACGCCCGCTTCCTTGGCGCGGCGCAGGATTTCCTCGGCGATCGCGCCGCTGCCCTTGGCCACCACGATGGGCGTCTTGCGCTCCTTTTCATAGCGCAGCGCCACCGCCTGGATGCGCTTGGGGTCGAGCGGGTCGTCGGCGGGCGATTCGGCGGCGGGGTGGGTCATGTGCGGGCCGGCGAGCGGGACGCCGTGGCGATCTTGAGGTCGGACATGCGCAGGCCCCGGCCATCCAGCGCCTGCTGCAGGTCCAGGCCGCTGGCGGCAAGGCGGGCCTGCAGGTCGCGCAGGCGCTGGCCGCGCAGTGTACGGGTGTCGGGCTGGATGGCGATGCGGGTATCGGTGCCGTCGAGCGCGATGTCTACCTGCATCGTGCCCAGATTGCGTGTCTGGACCGAGATGCGGACGCGCCAGGCCAGCGGCAGCTCGGGGTCGGCGCCCCTGCCTTCGTCGGGCTCGATTTCCAGCGTGAAGGGTTGTTCCGCCCAGGCGCCTTGCAGGAACAGGCGGCCGCTGGCCAGCGCCGCGATCTGGTCGTGCACGACCTGGCGCACGTCGGGCGGGATGGCGGCCAGGGCCGCTTGCAGACCCTTGGCCGCGCTTTGCTCGGGCGTGGCGGGCTCGGCCGCGGGCGTGGGAGTGCCGGCCTGGGGAGCCGGGTCGCGGGCCTGCGGCGCGGGCGAGAGCGCCGCCTGCGGTTCGGCGCGCAGCGCTTCGATGGGCAGGCGCCCTTCGCGCCACTCCTGCAGGTGGGCTTCGTAGAACAGTCCGGACTGCTGCACGGCCTGCCGGATCTGGCGCGCGGCTTCGTCCGGCAGCGTGCCCGCCGGGATGCGCAGGGCGTCCAGGGGCACGCTGCGCTGCGTCCCGCCGGTCTCGTCGACCAGCGCGAGCAGCAGGCGGGCCGAGCCGCTCAGCATCACCTTGGTGTCGCCGGTCTCGAGCTTGAGTTCTGCCAGCGACGGCATGGGCACCGGCGAGACCCCGCGCACCGCGCGCGCGGCCATCTCCGGTGAAGCCGCCTCGGAGTCGGCCGTGGCGGCAGGCAGGGGGCTTTGTCCCCGGCCGCCGCCATCGCCCGGCGATCGCGGGCCGCCGATACGGCCGCCGTCCTCGCCGTGCAGGAAGGTGCGGTCGTCCAGCAGCCGCAGCACCACGGTCATGCCCGGACTCAGTGCCTGGCGTGTATTGATCAGGTAGGGCTTGCCCGCGATGTTGACCAGCGCTTCGGTATCGCTGTTGGCCTGCAGCACCGTGGCCCGGACCAGCCCGTGCGGCAGTCCCGGCGAGCCGGGAGGGCGCGTGCCGCCTGCCGCGCTGCCGCCGGACACGTTCAGCAGCCGCGCGAGCACCGCCTCGCGGGCGTCTTCGCGATAACGCTCCCAGCTCTGCGCGGGGGAGACGCCGCTGATTGGCTGCGTCTGGCGAGTGTCCGCTACCAAGCGCCGTCTCCAGATATGTCGGGGCTATGCATGTCGTTCCGTCCCATGGACGCCCGGCCTGGCGGGCTGCGGCCTGCCAGGCCGGGCGTCGGCCCGTTCAGCGGTACATATGCGCGCCGAAGGCATGACGCCGGGGCCGGAGTATCTGCTCCAGTTCCCGCATCCACGGCTCGGCGATGTTCCGGGTGGCGGCGTCGTTGGCAAGGATCTCGCGTATCAAGTGCATGCAGGTTTCGCGTTCGGCGGGCGGGCAGGTCTCGATGGGGCATCGGCGCAATTGTCCCACGAGTCCGGCACAGGCCGATTCGCTGGCCGTGACGGCATCCCAGTCGCCCCGTTGCGCCGCGGCCAGCATCGTGCGGCTGATCTCGGCCAGCTGACCGTAGAGCACCGCCAGCTGGGCGGGATCGGGCGCCATGCCGTTGTCCTTGTGCATCGTCATCAGGCGGCCGCCTGGCTGTCGGGCTGGATCGAGGCCCAGGCCTCGCGCAGGCCGTCCAGCAGGCGCACGCTTTCCAGGATGGGGGCGGGGTCGTTGTCGATGCCGGCCTGCATCGTGCGCCGAAGCATGTAGTCGTAGAGGGCGTTCAACTGCCCGGCCAGGTCGCCGCCGGCCTTGTGGTCCAGGCTCGCGCGCAGGCCTTCGTCCAGGATGCGCGTGGCGCGGCTGAGCGCCCGGGTCTTGCCGAGCGGGTCGTTGGCCTCGATGCAGCCGATGGCCTTGCGCAGCGATTCCAGCGCGCCATCGTAGAGCATCAGGATCAGCGCATGGGGACTGGAGCTGGATACCCCGGTCTCCACCCCGACGCTGGCATAGGCTCTTGCCCCGAAATTTCCGAATCCCGACACGTGCGACTCCTGCTGAACGCATAGGGGCATGCCGCGTGCGCGGCAGCCCTGACGGATTTAACGGCCTGGCGCGCCGGGCTTAAAGCGGGAATTGGCGTGGCAAAACCGCCGAGTTCCCATTGGCGCGCCCGCCACGTTACTTGTTGAGGTTCTTCAACGCCTCGATCTGCTGGGTCAGGAAGCTGCCGGTGTTGTTGAGCTGGGTCAGCAGCGAATCGAGCGCCGTGAACTGCTGGCGGTAGCGCGCCTCGATCTGTTCCAGGCGATTGCTCATCTGGTTCTGCTGGGTCTCCAGGGTCTTGATCGTGCTTTTCAGGCCGTCGGTGCGGCTGTCGATCACGCCCTTGCTGTCGGTGTAAGGCGACAGCTGGGCGGTGAAGCGCTCGACCAGGCTTTGCGAGCCTTCGCCAAAAGGCTTGGGGGTGAACAGCCTGGACACGGCGCTGGGATCCGCCGCCATGGCCTTGTTGAACTTGTCGGTGTCCAGCGTCAGCGCCCCGTCCTGGTCGAAACCCACGCCCAGCGAGGCCAGCGTCGTGTAGGGGCCGGTGGCGCCCTGCATCGGCGAGAAGACTTCATTGCGCATGCGGGCGGTCAGGTCGCGCACCAGTCCGTCGCCGGCCAGCGGCCCGGTGGTGCCGGCCTTGCCCCGGGTCTCGCTGGGCGCGTTGGCCGATAGCGCCGCCGCCACGTTCAGGAAGGAGTTGTAGGCGGTGACCAGCGATTGCAGCGCCGCCGCGCCGCCGCTGGGTGACGGATTGGTGGCGATCGTGGTGGTGCCGGACTTCTGCAGGGTGATGGTGACGCCGTCGAGCACCGATGTGACGGTGTTGGTGGCGCTTGTCACTTCCATGCCGTCCAGCTTGAATTGGGCGTCGGCGCCGGCTTGAAGCCGGCTCATGCCGGCTGGCGAGCCGCCGCTGGAATAGGACGGGGCGGTGGCCGGGTCGTAATCGAAGAAGTCCAGCGAACGGGTACCGCCCGCACCCGAGTCCGAACTGGTCACCTGGAAGGCATTGGCCGCGCCGGTGGTGGTGGACGTCAATACCAGCCGCGATCCGGAGCCGTCGGTGACCAGCGAGGCCGTGACGCCCATTTCCGCCTTGTTGATGGCATCGCGCAGGCCGGACAGGGTGTTGTTGGTGGCATCGATGACGATGGACTTGGCCTCGGCCTCGCCGGCGACGAAGCTGCCGTTCTCGACCTTGCCGAGTTTGAAGGTAAGGGTGCCCGCGTTCAATTGCGCATCGTTGGCCAGCGCGCCGCTGACGGCCTTCTCGGCCTGGGCCAGCGACGTGACGTCGAGCTTGTGGCTGATCTTGCCGGCCTTGTTGTCGGCCGTGATGAAGGCGACCGACGAGTCCGACGAGCTGCCGACCAGGCCCGTGAATTTTTCCGGCGTCAGGCCGGAGGCCGCCGTCAGCAACGAAGACAGCGAGCTCTTGAGCTGGCCCAGCGCAGAGATCTTGGTCTGGGCCGAGGTGGCCTGGGCCTGCAGCTTGGTCAGCGGCACCTTTTCGGCCGCCATCAGGTTGGTCAGGAGGGTGGACAGTTCGAGGCCGGAGCCCACGCCAAGGGCGGATCCTACGCTAGCCATGGAGTATTCCTGGTATCGGGTTGGCGGGCGGTTCAGGCCTTGCGGCTGAACAGGGCGCCCTTGATCTGGTCCAGCGAACGGCTGAGCGCCAGCGCTTCCTCGGACGGGATCTGCCGGATCACGTCCTGGGTGTCGCTGTCGATCACCTTGACCACGACCTTGCCGCTGTCGTCGTCGATGCTGAAAGTCAGGTTGTGCGCCGCCAGCGGAACGAAGCGGTTGAAGGCGTCGACCGCGGCCCGCAGTTCCCCCACGTCCGGCACTTGAGCCGTGGCCGGCAGCGACGGGTCGAGCAGGTTGGTCGAGCCCGCGGGCGCGATGGGCCTGGCGGCCGACGCGGCGGCCGTTGCCAGGCTGCGCAGGTCGGCGGCGGTATCGATGGCGTTGATGCTCATGTGGGTTCCGTGGCGTTGAGGGGCGATGCCGCCGGGGGCGACGCGATACGTTGATTAACGGGAAGGAGAAGGAAAACTTGAGGGAAGGGAGCTTGCCCGGGAGGATGGCCGCAAGCAAAAAAAAGCCCCCACGCTTGCCGCTACGCGGCGGCGCTGCCCCCCGAGGGGGCGCTTTTTTGCCTTGGGGCGGCCCGGCGGCAAAAAAATCCCCGCCCGGCGCAAGGCGGGGCGGGGACGGCCGCCGGAAGGAAACCGGCGGAGGTGCCGCAATGCTTAGCCGCGGAGCAGCGTCAGCACGTTGTTGGGCAGCGAGTTGGCCTGTGCCAGCATCGCGGTGCCGGCCTGCTGCAGGATCTGGCCGCGGGTGAGCGCAGCGGTTTCCGACGCGAAGTCGGCGTCCTGGATGCGGCTGCGCGACGAGGACAGGTTCTCCGAGGTGGTTTCCAGGCTGGAGACCACCGAGGTGAAGCGGTTCTGGATCGCACCCAGCGAGGCGCGCGCGTCGCTGACCGTGGACAGGGCAGCGTCCAGCGCGGACAGGGCATTGGAGGCGCCGGCGACGGTCGAGATGTCGATGGCGTTCAGGGCGGTGCCGGTCTGGGTGATGGTGCCGGTCAGCGCGAAGGCGCCGGTGCTGCTGATCGAGCCGGTCACGCCGGTGGGAGCCTTGTACGAGACGTTCAGCGAAGCGCCCGTGGTGCCGGCGGCATCCAGGCCGAAGTCGGCCAGCGTGGAGCCGACGGCGGTGCCCAGCGTCAGGGCGCCGATCGTGATGTTGCGGCCGTCGGCGGCTTCGAGCTTCAGGCCCGAACCGGTGTCGATGGCACGCACGCCGGTGGTGGCCGATTGCGCGTTGATCGCGGTCAGGGCGTTTTCACGGTTGGTCGCGGCGTTGGTGGTGGCGGTCAGGTTGATCGTCAGGCCGTTCAGCGTGAAGCTGGCGGTGCCGGCGGTCGTGGTCGTGACCGCCGACGTGCCGGTGGCTTCGGTGGCGTTGGCGGTGACGCTCAGGCCGGCGATGCCTTGCGTGTTCAGGGCATTGGCGATGGCCTTGGCGTCGTTGGCGATGCTGCCCAGGTCGAACGTGCCGGCCGAACCGAAGGTGACGGTCTGCGCCGCGGCGGTATCGCTGGCGGTACCGATCGACAGGTTGGTCGCGTTGAAGCCGTTGTACTGGCCCAGCGTCGAGGCCCTGGCATCGGCGATGTTGGAGATGGTGATGGTCTGGCCGGCGTTGGCGCCGACCTGGAATTTCTGGGCGGCGAACGAGCCGTCCAGCAGCTTGGTGCCGTTGAAGTCGGTGTCGCGGGCGACGCGATCGATTTCGGCGGTCAGCTCGGCCACTTCCTTCTGCAGCGAGGCGCGGTCATCGGCCGAGTTGGTCGAGTTGGCCGATTGCACGGCCAGCGTGCGGATGCGTTGCAGGTTGGTGCCGATCTGGCTCAGCGCGCCTTCGGCGGTCTGTGCCAGCGAGATGCCGTCGTTGGCGTTGCGCACGGCCTGGTTCAGGCCGTTGATCTGCGTGCTCATGCGCTCGGAAATGGCCAGGCCGGCGGCGTCGTCCTTGGCACTGTTGATGCGCAGGCCGGTCGACAGGCGCTGCAGGGCGGTGTTGACGGCGCTCTGCGAGCTGTTCAGGTTGCGCTGCGCGTTCAGCGAAGCGATGTTGGTGTTGATGACTTGTGCCATGACCTATCTCCGTGAGGGTGAGTCATATGGTGTTTCAGGGAGGGGCCCTGGGGGCCCGACGATGCATCCGCGGCTGGAGGTCCTTCCGCAATTGCGCCAGGGCCATCGCTGGCTGCATGCAATGCCGGCGTGGCCGCGTTGAGGCAATTAACGGGGCGGCGATTTGAAAACTTTAGGCGGGGAAGGGGGCGGGATGGAAAAAAATACCGCTAAAGTTTCGCCGCCGCGGTCCGATTGCGGGCGGTGCCGGAGCGGGCTTCAGGCCGGTGTTTCCAGCGTGAAGTAGAAGGTCGCGCCTTGTCCGGGCGCACTTTCGGCCCAGATCTGCCCGCCGTGGCGGTTGATGATGCGGCGGACGGTGGCCAGGCCGATGCCGGTGCCGGGAAAGTCGCAGGTGCGGTGGAAGCGCTGGAAGGCGCCGAACATGCGTTCGGCGTTCTGCGCATCGAAGCCGGCGCCGTTGTCGCGTACGAAATAGATGGTGCTGTTGCCACGCAGGAGGCTGCCGAACTGGATGTGGGCCTCGGCCCGCTTGCCGGTGAATTTCCAGGCATTGCCCAGCAGGTTGTCCAGCACGATGCGCATGAGCCCGGCATCGCACTCGGCCAGCGCCGAGGCGGGCAGTTCGTACTCGACCTGGCGGTCGGGCTGGCTGCGGCGCAGGCTGGCCAGGACCTCGCGAGCGATGGCCGCCAGGTCGACCCGGGCCTTGAGCAGGCTGCTCTGGTTGATGCGGGCGAGCTGAAGCAGGTCGCCGATCAGGTCCTCCATGCGCTGTGCGTTGTCCACGATGTGCCGCAGGTGCTTGGCGTCGGTTTCGTTGGCCTGGCCGGCCAGCCCGCGCTCGAGCAGCCCGGCGAAGCCGGCGATCTGGCGCAGCGGCGCGCGCAGGTCATGGGAGACGGAGTACGAGAAGGCTTCCAGTTCCTCGTTGATCACGCTCAGCAGGTGGGTGCGCTGGGCCACCCGCTTTTCGAGTTCGTTCTGGATGCGGCGGGCGGCTTCCTGCTGTTCCATGTGCTGCGTGATGTCCTGCGCGTAGCCGGACACGGCGATCGACTCGCCCTCGTCGTTGCACAGGCAGCTCATCTGGATCTCGAACCAGCGCGGCTCGCCCTTTACCGTCCAGATCTGCTCGAAGCGCTTGCGCGTGCGGGATTCCAGCAGTTGCCGATGGCGTAGCGCGTGGACGCGGGCGATCGAGGCAGGCATGAGCTCTTCCATGGCCTTGCCCAGGCAGTCTGCCGCCCGGGCGATGCCGAGCATGTCGGCGTAGGCCTGGGAGACGTACCGGTAGCGGCCTTCCCGGTCCACGACCCAGGTGGCGACCGGGAGCGATTCCAGCGCGGCTTCCAGCAGGGCATGGTCGTTCCCGGCCAAGCTCGCTACCTGCTGGATGGGTGGAACCGCATTTCGCATTTACGTGTTCAAATGAAACAAGTGATACAAAATCTGTAAGAAAAATTCTTACATGCGGAGTTTACCTAAGCAGACGCGAATTCCAGCGGGGTTCCAATGCCAATTTGGTAACAAGTGTCCAATAATTTACATATTGAATTGGTCCCTGCGCCGGCGGAAATAGCCGGCCAGGATACTTGTTTTTTCTTTCCCGTTTGCGGGATTACCCTGAAAGGAATCGCGATGACTCAAGTTTGCGACGTGGTCGATGTGGACGTATCGGCTCCCCAGGCCGCGACTTCCCCCATGTCCCGGCTGAGCGAAGAGATCCGCGATGCCAATCTGACCTATCTCATGCTGGCGCAGCAGATGCTGCGGGTCGATCGCAGCGAGGCGCTCTATCGCCTGGGCATCACGAGCGAGGTGGCCGATATCCTTTCTTCGCTGACCACGGCCCAGTTGCTCAAGATCGCCGGCTCCAGCATGCTGCTCGCCCGATTCCGCTTCGACGACTCGCTGGTCTGGAACCTGCTGTCCTCGCCCAAGCGCGACGATGTTTCCCCCCGTATCCATGCCGCCATTCTGATGGCCGGACGTACCGCCGCGATGGCCGCATCCTGAGCCACGCCATGTCTTGCAGCAGTATCCGGAGGCAGCATGGCTCGCGCTAAGAGCGTGCTGTCCGAGGCGCGCCAGATCGAGATCGCGTCCGAACTCATCCGCCTCGATGCCCGGTTGCAGGTGCTCGAGGCGGAGGTGCAGCTGTCGCGCGAGCGCCTGCTGCGCCTGTACCGCGAGATCCGCGGAAAATCTCCCCCCAAGGGCATGCTGCCGTTTTCCACGGACTGGTTCATGACCTGGCAGCCCAACATCCACGCTTCGCTGTTCATGAACATCCACCGCCACCAGGTGGGCCTGGACGACGCGACGGCGGTCGAGGCGCTGATCCGTGCCTATCGCCTGTACCGGGAGCAGATCGGGCAACTGGGCCTGCCCGAGGTCCTGTCGATCACGCGGGCCTGGCGCCTGACCCGGTTCTTCGACGCCGGCATGCTGGGCATGACGGCCTGCACCTGCTGCGGCGGCGAATTCGTCACCCATACCTTCGAGCTGGCCCACCAGTACGTCTGCGGGCTTTGCCACATGCCGTCCCGCGCCGGCAAGACCCGGCGCACGGCCAACGCCGCGCAGGCCGCCAAGGCGGCCCCCCGCTGATGCCGGCCACGGGAGCTTCCGCTCTCAAGTTTTGTTTTTGCCGGCCGAAAACCCGTTCATGGCTTCGCGCAATGTGCCACCGAAGCCTGATTGCCCCACGCACGTCGTTCCCCAGACTCCTGGCCCGGCAAGGCCCCGATGCTCCGCATCGAGGCCCTTTGCCCAGACCCAGGATGCGGTGGATCCGGCTCCGCCGGTCCACCCGCATCGCCCCCTGGGGGGCGCGCGAAGCGCGTAGGGCGGGACATCCACATGCTCGTCATCATCGGCTACATCATCGTTGGGGCGTCTGTGCTGGGCGGATATGCCATGCATGGCGGCTCGCTGGGCGCGCTGTTCCAGCCGTTCGAACTCGTCATCATCGCCGGCGCGGCCCTGGGCGCGTTCGTGTGCGGCAACTCCAGCAAGGTAGTGCGGGCGACGCTGAAGGCGCTGCCGACCACGCTGCACGGCTCGCGCTTCACCAAGCAGCGCTACCTCGACCTGCTGGCGCTGCTGTACGAGATCCTGAACCGGGTGCGGCGCGAAGGCCTGATGTCCATCGAGGCCGACGTCGAGGAGCCCCACAACAGTCCGTTGTTCCAGAAATACCCCGCGCTGGTGGCCGACGAGCACCTGGTCGAGTTCGTGACCGACTACCTGCGGCTGATGGTAAGCGGCAACCTGAATCCGCTGGAGCTGGAAGCCCTGATGGACCAGGAAATCGACACCCACCACCAGGAGGCCAGCGTGCCGGCGCATGCCATCCAGCGTATCGCCGACGGGCTGCCGGCCTTCGGCATCGTCGCCGCGGTCATGGGCGTGGTCAACGTGATGGGATCGGTGGGCGAGCCGCCGGCCGTGCTGGGCGCCAAGATCGGGGCGGCGCTGGTCGGCACCTTCGTCGGCATCCTGCTGGCCTACGGCATCGTCGGTCCGCTGGCCTCGGTGCTGGAGCAGAAGGTAAGCGAAAGCAGCAAGCAGCTCGAATGCATCAAGGTGGCCCTGCTGGCGAGCCTGAACGGCTATGCGCCCGCGCTGGCCGTGGAGTTCGGCCGCAAGGTGCTGTTCTCGACCGAGCGTCCCACGTTCGGCGAGCTGGAGGACACGGTGCGGGGCAAGTCCGCGGCATGACGGCACGGTAGGGAGTCGCGATCATGGCAGGCAAGGACGGCGCAGCGCCGATCATCATCAGGCGGTCCCGCAAGCGGGCCGGCAAGGCCCATGGCGCGGGCATGTGGAAGATCGCCTATGCGGACTTCGTCACCGCCATGATGGCCTTCTTCCTGCTGATGTGGCTGCTGACGACGTCGGCCCAGGCCGACCTGGAGGGCATCTCCGAATATTTCCGTACGCCCCTGCGCGTGGCGGTCACGTCCGGGAGCGTGGCGGGCGATCCGGTCAGCGTGCTGACGGGCGGCCAGCATGTGAGTCCCCGCATCACGCCCCAGCGCCGGGCCAGCGACGAAGAGCAGGAGGCCCGCGAGCGCCGCAAGCTGGAGGGCCTGAAATCCGAACTCGAGAGCCTGATCTTCACGCAGCCCACGCTGACCCAGTTCAAGGACCAGATCCTGCTGGATTTCACCGACGAGGGGCTGCGGATCCAGATCGTGGACGAGAAGAACCGGCCCATGTTCGATACCGGCAAGACCGTGCTGAAGGACTACAGCCGCGTCATCCTGGACGAGCTGGCCCGCGTGCTGAACGGCGTCGAGAACAAGATCTCGATTTCGGGCCATACCGACTCGACGCCCTATGCCGGCGGCAATGGCGGCTACAGCAATTGGGAACTCTCGGCCGACCGCGCCAATGCGGCACGGCGCGAAATGCTGACCGCCGGGATGCAGGAGGACAAGGCGTTGCGCGTGGTCGGGCTGTCCGACTCCGTGCCCTTCAACCGTGCCGACATGAAGGCGGCCGAGAACCGGCGCATCAGCATCGTGGTGCTGAACAAGCGCAGCGAGGAATTTCTCAAGAAAGGCGGCGTTTATGTCGATGTACCCGCCATTCCCGGCAGGTTGAACGACGGGACGCCGTTGCGGGTGTCCGCTCTGGAATCGCAATGATCACTGGGCCGGCTTGGGCCGGCCGGTATGGAGGATGCTATGGGTGCCGGTGACAATCGGTTGATGGAAATGGTGGACGAGAAGGCCCGGCTGGCCGGTTCCAACAAGATGGAGCTGCTGCTGTTCTCGCTGGGGGGCAGCGAGGTCTTCGGCATCAACGTGTTCAAGGTGCGCGAAGTGTGCGAGACGATTCCGATCACCCGCACGCCGAACGTGCCGCGCGGGGTGGAGGGCATCATTTCGCTGCGCGGCGCGATCCTGCCGGTCATCGATCTGGCCACCACGATCAACATGAAGGTCGACGCGCCGCGCACCAAGCTGCTGATCACCGAGTTCTCCAGCCATACGCAGGCCTTTCTCGTGGCGGACGTGGACCGCATCGTGCGCATCGACTGGGACAAGGTCAAGTCGCCGCAGTCCATGCCATCGAACAACACGTCGTTCATGACGGCGCTGACCGAGCTGGCCGATGGCAAGCTGGTTTCCATCCTGGACGTCGAGCAGATCCTGGCCTCGGTCATCGGCGAGGACAAGATCCCGTCCGAGATCCAGCAGGTCGATGCCGACATCAAGGCGAACGTGTTCTTTGCCGACGATTCCTCGCTGGCGCGCAAGAAGATCACGGAGGTGCTGGACCGGATGGGGCTGCCGCACCAGCATGCCACCAACGGCGCGGACGCCTGGGACAAGCTCAAGGGCATCGCGGCCCGGGCCGAGGCCGAGAAGCTGCCGCTCGACCTGATGCTGGGGCTGATCCTGGTCGATGCCGAGATGCCCGAGATGGACGGCTACGTGCTGACCCGCCACATCAAGTCCGATCCCCGCTTCGCGAAGATTCCCGTCGTGATGCATTCGTCGCTGTCGTCGGTCGCCAACAAGAAGCTCGGGCAGCAGGTGGGCGTCGATGCCTATGTCGCGAAATTCCACCCCTCGGAACTGGCTAGTATGATCGCCGCTCAACTCACACACATCAAGGCCAGAAAGGGAGCAAATGAAGCCTGACGATTTGAAGTTCCTTATCGTCGACGATTTTTCGACGATGCGGCGCATCGTCCGCAATCTCTTGAAGGAACTCGGCTACAACAACGCCGACGAGGCCGAGGACGGCCAGATCGCATTGAGCAAGCTGCGCAGCGGCCTGTTCAATTTCGTGGTCAGCGACATCAACATGCCGAACATGAACGGCTTCGAGCTGCTGCGCGAGATCCGCGCCGACGACCAGCTCAAGAAGCTGCCCGTGCTGCTGGTGACCGCCGAGGCCAAGAAGGAAGACATCGTGCTGGCCGCCCAGATCGGGGCGAACGGCTACATCGTCAAGCCCTTCACCAAGGCGACGCTGGAAGAGAAGCTGACCAAGATCGTGCAGAAAATGAGCGGGAGCACGTAATGGCCCATACCGGCGATACCGAAGACCTCGAAGCGTTGTTCGACCAGATTTCGTCCGAGACCCTGGCTCGGCTCGACGCCGAACCGGCGGCCGACGCGGCCCCGGCCGCGGATCCCGCCGCGAGCGCGGGCGAGGCGGCGGCCGAGCAGTCGCCGGAGTTCTACCAGCGGGTCGGCATGCTGACCCGGCAGTTGCACGACGCGTTGCGCGAGCTGGGCTACCACCAGAAGGTGGAGCAGGCCGTCCACTCGCTGCCCGACACGCGCCAGCGCCTGGACTACATCGCGCGGCTGACGGGACAGGCCGCCGAACGCGCCCTGTCCAACGTCGAGAAAGGCCAGGAGATCCAGGAGGGCGTGGAGCGGGAAGGCGCTCGCCTGAGCGGGCGGTGGCGCGAGCTGTACGAGCGCCGGCTGGGCGTCGACGACTTCAAGCAGGTGGCGGCCGACACCAGTGCCTTCTTGGACCGTACCCAGGAGGATGCCCGAGCCACCCAGGCGCTGCTGACCGACATCATGATGGCGCAGGATTTCCATGACCTGACGGGCCAGGTCATCCAGAAGGTGCTCAAGCTCGCCCAGGACTTCGAGGACGAGCTGGTCAAGCTGCTGATCGAGAGCACGCCTCCGGAGAAGCGCAATGCCGCGCACAGCGAATGGATGAACGGCCCCGTCATCGACGCCTCCAGCCGCGACGACGTGGTGACCAACCAGGCGCAGGTCGACGACCTGCTGGAAAGCCTGGGATTTTGAGCGAGTAAACGAGTGTCAGCCTTCTCCGACATGCAGGACCTGCTTGCCGATTTTCTGACCGAGGCTTCGGACCTGCTCGACGACGTCGACATCGGCCTGGTCGAGCTGGAGCAGCGTCCCGACGACGCCGGCCTGCTCAACCAGGTGTTCCGGGGTTTCCACACGGTCAAGGGCGGGGCCGGGTTCCTCGAGGCGACGCCGCTGGTGGAGTTGTGCCACCGGGGCGAGAACCTGCTGGACCTGCTGCGCGGCGGCTCGCTGCGCATCACGCCGGAAATCATGGACGTGATCCTGGCCGCGACGGGAGAAGTGCGGCGCATGTTCTCGGAAATGGAGCGCGGGGCGATGCCCGAGCCGGCGCCCGCCGGGTTGCTGCTCGCGCTCGAGGCCGCCGCCATGGGCGAGACGGTCGACACCAGCACGCTGCGGACGGATTCCCTGCCGGCCGCGGCCGCGGCCGAGGCCTCGCGCGTGCTGGCCCACGCCGCCGCGCCGGCCCCGCGGGCGGACAGCGAGCCGGACTGGCTGGGCTACTACCGCGCCGCATTCGGCGACCCCCCGGGGATGCAGGTCGAGGCCCCGGCGGCGGCCGAGGCAGGCGCGCCGGCATCGTCGCGGCCCTATCGCCCCGAGATGCTGGCCCCCGCGGGCGGCGCGCAGGCCGTGGCCAAGGACGCGACGATACGCGTGGATACGGCGCGCTTCGACCAGATCCTGAACCTGTCGGGCGAGATCGGCCTGACCAAGAACCGGCTGTCGTGCCTGCGCGACGCGCTCCTGGGCACCAGCCGCCGGGACGACGCGGCGGCCGAGACGCTGGATGCGGTCTTCAGCCAGCTGGATACGCTGGTTTCCGACCTGCAGTCGGCCGTCATGATGGCGCGCATGCAGCCGGTCGGCCGGGTGTTCCAGAAGTATTCGCGCCTGGCGCGCGACCTGGCCCGCCAGCTGGGCAAGGACGTGGAGCTGAACATCACCGGCGGCGAGACCGAGGTCGACAAGACCATCCTGGACGAGCTGAACGACCCGCTGGTGCACCTGATCCGCAACGCCGTCGATCATGGTATCGAGACCATGGTCGAGCGCCGCTCGGTCGGCAAGCCCGCGCGCGGCACGGTCCACCTGTCGGCCCGCCAGACGGGCGATTCCATCGTGATCGAGGTATCGGACGACGGCCGCGGCATGGATCCCGACGTCATCCGCCGCAAGGCCATCGAGAAAGGCGTCATCAGCGCGGAAGACGCCGCCGTGCTGGACAACGCCCATTGCCTGCAACTGATCTTCCTGCCGGGGTTCTCCACCCGCAGCGAGGTCAGCGACCTGTCGGGGCGCGGCGTCGGCATGGACGTGGTCAAGACCAACATCGAGAAGCTCAAGGGGCAGATCGACATCCAGTCCGCGCCGGGCATGGGGTCGCACATCGTGATCTCGCTGCCGCTGACGCTGGCCATCCTGCCCGTGCTGATGCTCAAGCTGGTGGACCAGCCCTACGCCATTCCGCTGTCCGTCGTGCGCGAGATCATTCCGCTGCGCCAGGAGGAAATGCACACGGTGGGCAGCAACCAGGCCTTGACCATACGCGGCGAGATCCTGCCGGTCATCGACCTGGCCGTCCTGCTCGGGCGCCAGCGCGAAGAGCCGCCGTCGCTGGCGGTCGTGCTGGCCTACGGCGAACGCCAGCTGGTCCTGGGCGTGGACGGCTTCATCGGCCAGGACGAGGTCATGATAAAGCCGCTGGAAGGCATCCACCCCAAGGGCGTGGCCGGCGCGACCCTGTCGGGCGACGGCACGCTGGTGCTGGTCCTGGAGATGAAGCAACTGCTGGAAGGGGTGTTTTGACCCCCGGGCGCCGGCAGGCCTGCCGCGGGCGCGAGTAGCGGCGCTTTCCGGGGTCTGTTTCGGGCTTTGTCCGCGCAGGCCATCGCGAATAATCCATACGCCTACATGGCTGGGGCGGCGCGCGTTCGCCTGGCTGGCGTGAGGCCGCCGGGGGCGCGGATAGCGCGCCGGCGTTCGTCGATATCCGGAATACCGTGGCAGATAACCAGGAAAGCGGCCAGGAAAAAACCCTGGCACCGTCCCAGCGGCGGCTGGACCAGGCCCGCGAGGAAGGGCGCGTCGCGCGTTCGCGCGACCTGTCGGGCGCGGTCGCGACCTTCGCCTGCGTGGCGGCGCTGGCCTTGGCGGGGGCGGGCATCGCCGATCGCGCCATGACCTGGATGAAGACTGCTTTCGCCACGGCGGCGGGAACGGCCGCCGTCACGCGCGACGATGCGATGCTGCTGAAGTCGTTGAACGAAGTGCTGGCCGATGCACTGCTGGCGATCGCCCCCATCCTGGCGGCCGGCATGGCGGCGGGTATCCTGGGTTCGATCGGGTTGGGCGGGCTGGTGCTGTCCGGCAAGGCGCTGGGCCCCGATTTCAGCCGGCTGTCGCCGCTCAAGGGCTTCGGCCGTATCTTTTCCCTGGCCGGGCTGGGCGAACTGGGCAAGTCCATCCTGAAGGTCCTGGTGCTGGGCGGCGTGGCCGGGCTGCTGGTCTGGCATGGCTCCCAGGGCTGGCTGGCACTGGTCCTGCCGTCGCCTCCGCGGGCCCTGGCCGAGCTGGGCGGGATGCTGTCGAATCATGCGCTGGTGCTGGCTGGCGCGCTGTTCGTCATCGCGGCGGCCGACGTGCCGCTGCAATGGTGGAACCACCACAAGAACCTGCGCATGACCTTCGAGGAAGCCAGGCAGGAGAACAAGGAAACCGAGGGCGACCCTCACGTGAAGGGGCGCATCCGCCAGTTGCAGCGCGATCGGGCGCGCTCGCGCATGATGCAAGCGGTGCTCACGGCCGACGTGGTGGTGACCAATCCGACCCACTATGCGGTCGCGCTCAAGTACGACGACAAGCGAATGGGGGCGCCGCGCGTGGTGGCCAAGGGGACGGACGGCGTCGCCGCGCGCATCCGCGAGCTGGCCGGGCAGCACAAGGTGGCGGTGCTGGAGAGCCCCAGGCTGGCCCGTGCCCTGTATCGCCACGCCGACATCGACCAGGAAGTCCCGGTGGCGCTGTACCGCGCGGTCGCGCAGGTGCTGGCGCACGTCTACCAATTGCGGGACTACGTGTCCGGACCGCCGCCCGAGCTGCAGCCGGTCGAGATCCCCGCGGGTTGGGATCCGCTGGATGACGCGCCGCTGCGTCGCGGAGGGCGGGCATGAGCGGCCGCAGCCTCAAGCTGGGCGGGTTGGAGTTCAATTCGGCGCAGCTGCGCGAACTGGGCATGCCGGCCTTCATCCTGCTGGTGCTGGGGATGATGCTGCTGCCCCTGCCGCCGCTGATGCTGGACCTGCTGTTCACCTTCAACATCGCGATCTCGCTGCTGGTGCTGATGGTGGCCACCTATACGAAGCGGCCGCTGGATTTCGCGGTATTCCCCAGCGTGATCCTGGTCACCACGCTGCTGCGCCTGTCGCTGAACGTGGCGTCCACGCGCGTGGTGCTGCTGCACGGCCACAGCGGCCCCGATGCCGCGGGCAAGGTGATCGAGGCCTTCGGACAGTTCCTGGTAGGCGGCAACTTCGCCGTGGGCGTGGTCGTGTTCCTGGTGCTGGTCATCATCAACTTCGTCGTGATCACCAAGGGCGCGGGCCGGATCGCCGAGGTGTCGGCGCGGTTCACGCTGGACGCCATGCCGGGCAAGCAGATGGCGATCGACGCCGACCTGAATGCCGGGCTGATCGACGAAGCCACCGCCCGCAAGCGCCGTAGCGACGTGGCCCAGGAAGCCGACTTCTACGGCGCGATGGACGGCGCGTCCAAGTTCGTGCGCGGGGACGCCATCGCCGGCATCCTGATCCTGTTCGTGAACATCATCGGCGGCCTCCTGATCGGCGTGGGCCAGCACGGCCTGAGCTTCGCGGAGGCCGGACGTGCCTACGTGCTGCTGTCCATCGGCGACGGCCTGGTCGCGCAGGTGCCGGCGCTGCTGGTGTCCATTGCCGCCGGCCTGATCGTGTCCCGCGTGGGCGAGGGCGAGGACATCGGCACCGAGGTGGGCAAGCAGTTGCTGGGCACGCCGCAGGCGATCGCCCTGTCGGCCGCGATCATCGGCATGCTGGGCCTGGTGCCGGGCATGCCCAACCTGGCATTCCTGACGCTGGCGGCGGGCCTGGGCGGGCTGTCCTGGCGCATGGCGCGGCTGCGCAGGCGCCAGGCCGAGACGGCGGCCGCGCCGCCCGTGGTCGACGAGCCGGCGGAGGCGCAGGAGGCCAGCTGGGACGACGTCACCCAGGTCGATACGGTGGGGCTGGAGGTCGGCTACCGGTTGATCCCGCTGGTGGACAAGACCGGCGACGGCGACCTGTTGAAACGCATCAAGGCCCTGCGCAAGAAATTCGCCCAGGACGTCGGCTTCCTGCCAGCGGCCGTGCACATCCGCGACAATCTCGAATTGCGCCCTGGCGGCTATCGCATCACGCTCAAGGGCGTGGCGATCGGCGAGGGCGAGGTGCAGACCGGCGGCTTCCTGGCCATCAACCCGGGCCGTGTGACCCGCGAGATCCCGGGTTCTCCCACGCGGGATCCGGCGTTCGGGCTGCCGGCGCTGTGGATCGAGGCCACCGCGCGGGAGGCGGCGCAGGCCGCCGGCTATACCGTGGTCGACATCGGCACCGTCATCGCGACCCACCTGTCCCATCTGCTGCACAACCACGCCGCCGACCTGCTGGGCCGCGCCGAGCTGCAGGCGTTGTGCGACCACTTCACGCGCGGCACGCCCAAGCTGCTGGAAGACCTGGTGCCCAAGCTGATCTCGATGGCTACGCTGCAACGGGTCCTGCAATCGCTGCTGGACGAGGGGGTCCACATCCGCGACTTCGGCACCATCGTCGAGACGCTGTCCGAGCACGCGGTCCATACCCAGGATCCGGTCGAACTGGTCGGGGCGGTGCGAGTCGCGCTGGGGCGGGCCATCACCCAGGGGATTTTCGGCGCCAACGGCGAAGTCGACGTGCTGGCGCTGGACCCCGAGCTGGAGCGCATACTCCAGACCATCAGTTCCAAGGCCGGCGAGATCGGCGCCATCGAGCCCGGCCTGGCCGAACGCCTGTTGAGCGAAGCCGCCGCCGCGGTCGAGAAGATGGATGCCGTGGGCAAACCCGCCGCGCTGCTCGTGCCCGACCGCCTGCGCCTGGCCCTGGCTCGTTTCTTCCGCCGTTCCGTGCCGCGCCTGAAGGTGCTGGCGCATTCCGAGATTCCCGAATCCCGCCTGATCCGCGTCGCATTGACGCTGGGAGGGCGCTGAGCATGTCCATCCTCTCTAGCTTCCAGGTATCCGCTCCATGAAGTTCCGCAAATTCATTGCTGCCTCCACGCGGGATTGCCTGCGCATGATGCGCGAAGCCCTGGGCGCCGATGCCATGATCGTGTCGACCCGGCGTACCACGGCAGGGGTCGAGGTGGTCGGCATCCGCGCGCAGGACATGCCCACGGCAGACGAGGTCGCGGGCGAGGTGGCCCACGTGGCCGTCGCCTCGGCGCCGGCAGTCGATCCTTCCCGGGAGGAACAGGCTGCCCGGCCGGCCCTGTGGGACGACATGGAGGACGAATCGGTGCGCCTGTCGCCGGCGGCCCGGGTGCTGGCGCAGCATGACGAGACGCCCGGGCGCGCGGCACCGGCCACCCAGGCGCAGCCGGACGCCGCCGCGGCCGAGCCGCCGCGCGTCGAATGGCCGCGCCTGCAGGAAGGCCAGATTCCGCACCTGGTACGCGCGGGCGGCGACTATGCCGATCCGGCGCACGCCATGGCGGTGGCCGCCGCCGACGGCGGCGCGGACAAGCCCGTGCTGCGCCTGGGCGTGAGCCGTCCGGCCGCGGACCGGCGCGCGGCGCCCCGCGCCAACGGGACTGCCGATCGTCCGGCGCGGCCCACGGGGCAGGCTGCGCCCGCCAAGCCGGCGGCTCCCGCGACGGTGACCGCCAGGCTGGATGAACAGGATCGCGCCGAACTGGCGAGCCGGGTAGCCGATCCCATCGTCAGCGAGATGCGCTCGATGCGCGGCTGGCTGGCGCACCAGATGGACGCGATGGCCTGGCGCGACAGCACCCAGCGCCACCCGCTGCGCCGCGAGCTGTGGCGGCGCATGGTCGACTGCGGTTTCACGCCGGAGCTGGCACGCAGCGTCGCGTCGCGCCTGCCGGCCTCCCAGGGCGTGGACGACGTCGAGCGCTGGCTGGCCGAAGTGCTGGTCCGCAATCTTGCCTGCGTCGACGCCGAAGCCAGCATCGTCGCCCAGGGCGGGCGCTACGCCATCGTCGGCCCCACGGGGGTGGGCAAGACCACCACCACCGCCAAGATCGCGGCCCACTGCGTGGTCAGGTACGGCGCTGGCGCGCTGGGATTGATCTCGACCGACCAGAACCGGATCGGCGCGGTGGACCAGCTTCACACCTTCGGCCGTATTCTCGGCGTCGAGGTCTATGCGGCCAAGGGCGCCAGCGATCTCGACGTCCTCCTGGCCAGCATGGCGGACCGCAAGCTGGTCCTGATCGACACGGCAGGCATGAGCCAGCGCGATACGCAGATCGCGCGCCACCTGCAGGCCATCTCCGGCGAAGGAGTCAAGCGGCTGCTGGTGATGCCCGGTGGCTCGCATGCCGAGCAGGCGGAGGACATCGTGAACGGCTATTCGGCCGGCGGGCTGGCGGGCATGGTGGTGTCCAAGCTGGACGAAGCCGTGCGCCTGGGCGGCGTGCTGGACGCGGCCATCCGCCATCGCGTGCCGTTGCACTACATGACCAACGGCCAGCGCGTGCCCGAGGACATCCATGTCGCCAACGCGCGGCTGCTGGTGCACCGGGCGCTGCGCGTGCGCAACGCGCCGGTGTTCGCGCTGGAGGCCGAGGAGCTCGACTGGGCGTGCGCGGCCGCGATGCCGCCGGTGGAGTCCGCATCGTCGCAGCCGGCGCAGGCCTGACCATGGGACACCCCCGTCCCGAATTTTCCCCGCGAGAGATGAATGTATACGCGTGAAGGAACCCTGGCGCGCGAGACCAACGTCGAACAGTACGTGCCCATGGTGCGCCGGATGGCCCATCACATGGTGGCACGGTTGCCCGCCAGCGTGCAGATCGAGGACCTGATACAGGCCGGCATGCTGGGCCTGCTGGATGCGCTGGGCCGCTTCGAGGAAGGGCTGGGCGCGCAGTTCGAAACCTACGCGACCCAGCGCATACGCGGAGCCATGCTCGATGAGCTGCGCCGGGGCGACTGGCTGCCGCGCAGCGTCCGGCAGGTCCAGCGCAAGATCGAGGCGGCCATGCATCGCAGCGAGCAGAAGCTCGGCCGCTCGCCCACCGACACCGAGATGGCGGCCGAGCTGGAGGTGGGGCTGGCCGAGTACCAGCAGATGCTGGTCGATGCCCGCGGCGTGCAGTTGTTCCACTACGAGGATCTGGAGAGCGGCGAGGATGCCGACGACTACCTGGATCGGCATATGTCCGCCGACGGTTCGGGCGATCCTCAATCGAGGCTGTCGGACCGCCGTTTCCGCGAGGCGGTGGTGAACGGCATTGAGCGCCTGCCCGAGCGCGAAAAGCTGGTGATGGGTATGTACTACGAGCAGGAAATGAACTTCAAGGAGATCGCCGCGGTGCTGGGCGTGACCGAGTCGCGGATCTGCCAGTTGCATTCGCAGGCGGTTTCGCGTTTGCGCACGCGCCTGAAGGAGTGGGGGCGCTGAGGCCCGTGTTCAGCGCGACAACTGGCCGGAGGCGGAGTAGGACAGCTCGGCCCCGCTGATGCGCGCCAGTGCAGCGTAGCGGGCCGAGGCCGACACGGTATTGAGCGTGGACAGTTCGGCGCCTATTTTCAACGGGAGCGCTGCTTCGGCCAGGCGTTCGCGCCAGGCCTGCCGCACTTGCGGCTCGGCCGCCTGCAGGCCGGGCAGGGCACGCGGGATGGCGCGCTGCACTTCCAGCACGCGCAGGCTGAGGTCCTGGGTGGCGGCGTCGATGCGCTGGGTGTCCGCGCCGGCGACGGCCTGGGCCAGCGACTTGCCGGCGGCGCAGCAGCGTTCGACGATCTGGGAGAATTCGTCGGGGGTCATGATTAGCGCGCCAGGCCGCTTTCGATTTCCAGCAGGCGGTCGGCGACGACCTCGGCGTTCACGGTGAATTCGCCGTTGCGAATGGCCTGCTTGATGCGCTCGACGTTCTCGGCGTTGAAGGGAGCTTCGCCCGCCGGCACCTGGTTGGTGGCCAGCGCCGACAGCTGGACCTGGTCGAGCCCCGATCCGCCGGCGGGCGCCGGGGCGGGCGTCGCGGGACGGGCTTCCGTGCCTGGGGCGGACCGGGAAACCTTGATTGAATCGGGACCCTTTGGGGTGATCTTCACGTTGACTCCATCTTGCTGCCGCTGTGGAGTGGTCGCGCCAACCCCGGCAGATGAGGCAATTATCGGCGCCTGCGTCCCGAACTTTAGCATCGGCGCGCCGGGCGCGGGCGTATTGCGCTACAGGATGTAAGCACTGCGTGGGCGGCTTCAAGAGCCGGCGCCGCCCGGGGAACATGCCCTAGAGATTGACTTCGATTTCCCGGTCCTCGCGCAGGATGCCCGCCACGGTGCGGCCCGAATCGAGCTGGACGCGCGCCGTCTGGCCCGGGCTGGCCGGGTGCAGCATCCGGCCGGTGGCCTTGATGACGAAGCCCGCTCCAGTCAGCACCACCTGCACGGGGTCTCCCGGTCCGAGGTGGGCACGCGACTGCACGGCCGATGGCGGAATGGGTTCGCCCGCCTTCAGCGGACGCGTGACGGTCGAGCCCTCGAGCTGGCGTGGATCGGTGGCTACGCCGCGGGGCCAGGCCGCCACGTTCACCTCGGCCAGCGACCAGTCGCTTTCGCGCAGCACGGTCCCGGCGGGCAGGGGGCGGCTGGGAACGGGCACGGGCACGAGCAGCGCGACCTCGGCCGGGATGCGGATCTGCCAGGGCTGGTGCGCGCAGCGCAGGCCGATCGAGGTCTTGCCGGTGGGCCTGCCGCCGGCGGGCAGGAACACCTGGGGCGCGCAGGGGGCCTGGGCGATGCGTTCAGCGGCCTGCTCCTGGATGTGGATGTCCAGGCGGCCGCCCAGCGTGGCGGCCGCGGCGGCGGCGCGCGCTTCGAGCAACTGGCGGCCGCGCTCGAGCAGGTCGGCGGCGGACGGCGAGGTGCCGGGCGTATCCGCCCAGGCGGGAAGCTGCGCCAGGCAGGCCAGCAGGAGCGCCGCGACGGTCGCGCGGCCGGACCGTTTCATGGAGCGGCTCTCCGGGATTTTCGAGGGACGCGACACTCTATCGCGCCCCGGGCGGCCGGAAGGTGAAAACAAGGATGAAAAAGATGCCTTACTCCGCCTTTGTTCATGGCAGGGAATCCGAATAATGGCGATACCTGCGAAAGGGCCCGGTACCGCACGCAAGGACAAGGAGGTCATGTGATCAGCCGCATAGGCGACGAACTGATGTTCAACGCGCAAGCCCTGGAGCTGCGTGCCCGCCGCCAGGAGGTCCTGGCGGCCAACCTGGCCAATGCCGAGACGCCCAACTACAAGTCGCGGGACTTCGATTTCGGCGCCGCGCTGCGGGCCGCCACGGGCACGCCGGAGCCCGATGCCGCGCAGGCGCCGCTGCGGATGGCCGCCACCGATGCCCGGCACCTGCGGGGCGACGCCGGGGACGGCCTGCCGGTGGCATTGAAGTACCGCACGCCCACGCAGGCCTCGATCGACGGCAATACCGTCGATCCGGACCTGGAGCGCACGCGCTTCGCCGACAACGCGCTGCGCTACGACGCCGCGCTGCGCATGTTGAACGGGCAGGTCCAGACGCTCCAGCGTGCGATCCAGAACAACTGAACGAGGCACTATCCCCATGTCCATGAGCAAGGCATTCGAGATCGCCGGTTCGGCACTGACCGCCAACAGCCAGCGCCTGAACGCGGTGGCCAGCAATCTCGCCAACGCCGAAAGCGTGAGCGGGCCGGACGGCCAGGTCTACCGTGGCCGCAAGGTGGTGTTCGAGTCCTATCTCGTCCCGGGCGCCGTGGCCGGCGGCAACGGCGTGCGCGTAAGAGAAGTGCTGACCGATCCCTCGCCGCCCAAGCGCATCTACGATCCGAAGCATCCCATGGCCGACGCCGAGGGCTATATCAGCATGCCCAACGTCGAGGTCGTCGATGAAATGGTCGACATGATCGCCGCCTCGCGCGCCTACCAGACCAACGTCGAGGTCATGAACACCGCCAAGACCTTGATGCAGAAAACACTGACGCTGGGCACCTAGCCCCAGACGCCGGGCCGCCCGCGGAACGGGCGCCCTTTAGCAAGGAATCCGCATGGCCGTTTCCAACGTCAACAGCAACACCGGGGCCGGAGCCTCGGGCAACTCCCTGGCCGCGTCGTCCGCGGAGGAGCTGTCCAACCGCTTCCTGACCATGCTGACCGCGCAGATGCGCAACCAGGACCCGCTCAACCCGCTCGACAACGCCGAGCTGACGTCGCAGCTGGCCCAGATCAGCACGGTCACCGGCATCAGCCAGCTCAACACGACCATGCAGTGGCTGGGCTACAGCATGGGAAGCCTGCAGGCCACCCAGGCGGCATCGTTGATCGGCCGCAAGGTCATGCTGGCCGGCGACGGCCTGACCCTGGCCGACGGCAAGGCCGAAGGCGGCTATGTGCTCAGCATCCCGGTCGAGAGCGCCGAGCTGGTCGTGAAGAACGCCGACGGCATCGAGGTCGCGCGCAAGAAGCTGGCCGACGTCGATGCCGGCGTGCATGCCTTCACCTGGGACGGCAAGAATGCGAAGGGCGACACGCTGCCCGACGGCGACTACGAGTTCGAAGTGCAGGTCGGAGAAGGCACCAAGGTGGGGGCGGCGCCGCCGCTGAGCGTGACCCAGATCACCTCGGTGCGTCCGTCCTCGGGCTCGACCACGGTGGTCGATGCCAAGGGCAATCTCGTCAACCTGTCCGACGTCTACCAGGTCTGGTAGTACGGCGCGTCCCGCCCCGCTTCCGGATACAAATCAGATAGTGCAAGGAATCCAGCGATGAGCTTCCAACAGGCATTGAGCGGCCTGAACGCCGCCGGCAAGAACCTCGACGTGATCGGCAACAACGTCGCCAACGCCAACACCGTGGGCTTCAAGGCCGCGCGCGCCGAGTTCGCCGACGTCTACGCGTCGACGGTGCTCGGCACCTACTCGAACAACATCGGTATCGGTACGAAGCTCAACTCCGTCACCCAGATGTTCACCCAGGGGGCGATCTCGGTCACGTCCAATCCGTTCGACGTCGCCATCTCGGGAGAAGGCTTCTTCCGCATGGACAACGCCGGGTCCATCGTGTATTCGCGCAACGGCCAGTTCCACCTGGATGCCAACGGCTATGTGGTCAACGCCAACGGCCTGCGCCTGACGGGCTATGTCGCCGACGCCAACGGCAACATCAATGCCGCCCAGCCCCAGCCGTTGCGGCTGACGGTCAGCTCCATCGAGGCACGCGGCACCTCCGAGGTCACGCAAGGCTCGGTGCTCGATTCCCGCGCCGACGCGATCGACCGCATCGTCAAGCCGTTCAATCCCGAGGACTCGACCACCTACACCCATGCCACGTCCATCGCGGTCTATGACTCGCTGGGCAATACGCACACGCTGTCCACGTTCTACGTGAAGCGTGGACCGGGCCAGTGGGAGGTCTATACCGCGTTGAACGGCAAGGTGACCAACACCGACACGGACGGCGACGGATTGCCGAACGGCGCGCCGCTGGTATTCGACGCATCGGGCAAGATCGACCTGGCTGCCTCGAACAACGGCGTGTTCCAGGTCAACGTCGACGCCGCCACGCTGGGCACCGGCGCGACCGGGCTGAGCATCAACTACAACATGGCGTCCACTTCGCAGACCGGCCAGGCCTTCAGCAACGAGCTGCAGCGCCAGGACGGCTACACCTCGGGCCGCCTGACCAGCTTCACGATCGACGAGAACGGCATCCTGAAGGCCAACTACTCCAACCAGCAATCGCGGGCGCAGGGCCAGATCACGCTGGTGTCCTTCGTCAATCCCCAGGGCCTGGTCTCGGCCGGCAGCAATAATTTCCTGGAAACGATCTTGTCCGGCGGCCCGCGCATCGGCGTCCCGGGTTCGAGCAACTTCGGCACCGTGACTTCCGGCGCGCTGGAGGATGCCAACGTCGACCTGACCGGCGAGCTGGTGAACATGATCACCGCCCAGCGGGTCTACCAGGCCAACGCGCAAACGATCAAGACCCAGGATTCGCTGATGCAGACCCTGGTCAACATGCGCTGATGGACAGGGCCCTCTACATTGCCGCGACCGGCGCCCGCGAACTGATGCGGCGCCAGGACGTGCAGACCAACAACCTGTCGAACGCGCTGACGCCGGGGTTCCGCGCCGAGATCGCGGCCCAGCGGACGGCGCCGGTGGTCGGCGGCCCGGGCCTGCGGACGCGGGCCTATGCGGTGGAATCGACACCCGGCGCAGACCTGTCGGCCGGCGCGATGATGGCGACCGGGCGCGAACTGGACGTCGCGATCCAGGGCGACGGCTGGTTCGCCGTGCGCACGGCGGATGGCGGCGAGGCCTATACCCGCGCGGGCGGCTTCCAGACCACCGCGGACGGCATGCTGGTCGACGCGGCCGGGCGCCCGGTGCTGGATCCGAACGGCGAGCCCATCCTGATTCCGCCCGATACCAAGGTGCAGGTCAATACCGACGGCTCGATCTCCTCCGTCCCCGAGGTCGACCGGGTGCAGGCCGCCCAGATCGCCAACCTCAAGCTGGTGAACCCGCCGGGGAATACGCTGGCGCGCGGCGCGGACGGCCTTTTCCGCCTGCGCCAGGGCGGCATCGCGCCGGCGGCCGACGGGGTGCGCGTGGCGGGCGGCATGCTCGAGGGCAGCAACGTCAACGCGGTGGAGACCATGGTGGGCATGATCGCGGCGGCGCGTCACTACGACGTGCAGATACAGCTCATGCAGAACACCGACCAGAACCAGCGCTCGGCCACACAGATATTGAGCATGACCTGACCGCGGGGCCTCCCCGGGCGGTGAAGGAATTTTGCGTAGTGCGGCGCATGCCGCGATAAGGATCGAACATCATGATGCGTTCCCTCTGGATCGCCAAGACCGGCCTGGATGCGCAGCAGACCCAGCTGGACGTCATCTCGAACAACCTCGCCAACGTCAGCACCAATGGCTACAAGCGTTCGCGCGCCGTGTTCGAGGACCTGCTCTACCAGACCATGCGGCCGGCCGGCACGCAGACCACGCAGCAGAACCAGGTGCCCGCGGGGCTGACGCTGGGAACCGGATCGCGGCCCGTGGCCACGGTGCGCAACTATGCGCAGGGTGCCCTGCAGCAGACCAGCAGCAGCTTCGACCTGTCGGTCAACGGCGCCGGCTTCTTCCAGGTGCAACTGCCCGACGGCACGCTGGCCTACACGCGCGACGGCAGCTTCCAGATCGACAGCCAGGGCCAGCTCGTGACCAACAACGGCCTGGTCATCGATCCGGGCATCGTGGTGCCGGAGGGCGTCAAGGAAGTCGCCATCGGCCAGGACGGGGTGGTGACCGCGACGGTGGCGGGCCAGACCCAGCCGGTCCAGCTGGGCCAGCTGCAACTGGCCACCTTCATCAATCCGCCGGGCCTGCAGCCGCTGGGCCAGAATCTTTTCGGCGAGACCGCGGCCTCGGGCGTGCCGGTGGTCAACGTGCCGGGGTTGAACGGGGCGGGCCTGATCAACCAGGGATATGTCGAGGCGTCCAACGTCAACGTGGTCGAGGAACTGGTCGGCATGATCCAGACCCAGCGCGCGTACGAGATCAACTCGCGGGCCATCACCACCGCCGACCAGATGCTCCAGCGCATCTCGCAGCTCTGAGGAAGGCGGGATGAAGCAAGCGTTCAGGCCCCGTCGTGTCCGTGGCGCCAGGGCCCTTGCCGGGATGACGATCCTGGCGGGGCTGGCCGCGTGCGCCACGCCCAAGGTAGACATCGACGGGCCGACCACCGCCCGGCCGCTGGACCCGGTGGCCTACAACGCGAATCGCCGGCCCACCGGCGGCATATTCGGTTCCGCACCCGGCTATCGCCCGCTGTTCGAGGATGTGCGGGCGCGCAACATCGGCGATACGCTGGTCGTGCGGCTGGAAGAGCACATCAATTCGTCCCAGCGCAACAATACCTCGGCGCAGCGCTCGGCTTCGGCATCGGCCGGAATCCCTTCCATCAACAAACTGCCAGGGTCCGGCATCCTGCGCGGCCTGGGCGTGGAAGGCGAGAGCGAGAACCGCTTCAACGCCCGGGGCGAGACCGGCGCGTCCAACATCCTGTCGGGCACGATCACCGTGACCGTGGTCGAGGTGCTGTCCAACGGCAACATGCGCGTCTCGGGCGAAAAGCAGATCGGCACCAATCGCGAGACCGAACGCGTGCGCTTCTCCGGCGTGGTGAATCCGGCCCACATCGTGGGCGGCAATTCGGTCAGTTCGACCCAGGTCGCCGACGCACGCATCGAATACCGAGGGCAGGGCGCGATCGACGAGGCCCAGACGGTGGGCTGGCTGTCGCGTTTCTTCTACTCGTTCCTGCCGTTCTGAGCGCGCGCATCATGAATCGTCATCCGTTCACCGCCGCCTGCCTGCGTCTGGCCGTGGCGCTGCTGTGCGCGTTCCTCGTGCCGGCGGCCCAGGCGGCGCGGGTCAAGGACCTGGCCAATGTCCAGGGAGTACGCAACAACCAGCTGGTGGGATACGGCCTGGTCGTGGGCCTGGATGGCACGGGCGACCAGACCACGCAGACGCCGTTCACCACCCAGTCCCTGATGTCCATGTTGTCCAACCTGGGCATCAACGTTCCTCCCGGCACGCGGCTCCAGCTCAAGAACGTGGCGGCGGTGATGGTGACCGCCATGCTGCCGCCGTTTTCCCAGCCCGGCCAGCAGGTCGACGTGACGGTCAGCTCCATGGGCAACGCCAAGTCCCTGCGCGGCGGCACGCTGCTGCTGACGCCGCTCAAGGGACTGGACGGACAGGTCTATGCCATGGCCCAGGGCAGCGTGTCGGTGGGCGGAGCGGGCGCGTCGGCGGCGGGCAGCCGCGCCCAGATCAATCATTTGAGCGCGGGCCGCATTCCGGCCGGCGCCACGGTGGAGCGCGACGTGCCGACGCCGTTCTCCGACGACGGCGCCCTGCGGCTGGAATTGACCACGGCCGATTTCTCGACGGCACGCGCGATGGTGGAGACCATCAACCGCCGCATCGGTCCGGGCACCGCGACCGCGCTCGACGGCCGGGTCATCGAGTTGCGCGCGCCTTCGTCTCCCGACGCCCGGGTCGCCTTCATGGCGCAGGTCGAGGACCTGGAAGTGGCGGGCAGCCGCGCGCCGGCGCGCGTCGTCATCAATGCGCGTACCGGTTCGGTGGTGATGAACCAGAGCGTGCGCCTGGCGCCGGTGGCCGTCGCGCACGGCAACCTGAGCGTCACGGTCAGCGCGGCGCCGGTGGTCAGCCAGCCAGCGCCTTTCTCGGGCGGACAGACGGTGGTGACCGAGCGTGCCGACATCGAGATCAAGCAGAGCGGCGGCGCCATCGTGCACCTGGATGGCGGCGCCCAGCTGGCGGAGGTGGTCAAGGCGTTGAACCTGCTGGGCGCCACGCCGCAGGACCTGATCTCCATCCTCCAGGCGCTCAAGACCGCGGGTGCGCTGACCGCTGAACTGGAGATCATCTGATGACCAAGATGGACAGCGCGATGCAGCGGGGCGGCATGGCGATCGACGCCCGCTCGCTGGAAAACCTGAAGCTGCAGGCGCGGCGCGACCAGGCGGGTACCGTCAGGCAGGCCGCCCGCCAGTTCGAGGCCCAGTTCGCCCAGATGCTGCTGTCGCAGATGCGCCAGTCGTCGATGGCGGGCGATGGTCCGCTGGCCCAGGCGCTGAACAGTCCCGCCTCGCAGACCTGGCGGGGAATGCTGGACCAGCAGCTGGCGCAGAAGCTGGCCGGCGTGGCCGAGGCGGGCAGCGGTCCCGCGCCGGCGCGCAGCGGCCTGGGGCTGGCCGACATGCTGGAGAAACAACTGACGCGTCCTGTCGTGTCGCCGGAGTCCCTGCGCCGCACCGGACTGCCGCTGTCGATGTCCACCCTGGAGCTGGCGCGGGGCCGCGCCACGGGCACCCCTGCCACGGCGACCAGCGGCATGATAGGCGGGATGGAAGCCGCGGCGCTGGCGGGGGGATCGGCCTCCCCGCGGCGCATAGACGGCCGGTTCGGCACCCAGGCCGTCTATGCGCCGCCCCCGGCGGCGGCCGCCAAGCCAGCGGCCGAAACGCGTGCCGCGCCCGGGTCGGCGGAAGAGGTGCGCGCCGAGTTCCTGGGGAAGTTCCTGCCCGCGGCCAGACGCGCGGAAGCGGCGACGGGGATCCCCGCCGCCTACATCCTGGGCCAGGCCGCCCTGGAATCCGGCTGGGGACGGCGGGAGATCCGTGGCGCCCAGGGAGAGGCCAGCCATAACCTGTTCGGCATCAAGGCCACGGGCTGGGACGGCCGCACCGTGCGCACGCGCACGACCGAATACCGCAACGGCACGCCGGAGCGCGTGACGGCGGAGTTCCGCGCCTACGACTCCTACGAGCAGGCGTTCGAGGACTACGCGCGCCTGCTGGCGTCGAATCCCCGCTACGCCAAGGTGCTGCAATCGGCCGGCAGCGCGGAGCAGTTCGCGCAGGGCCTGCAGCGGGCCGGCTACGCGACCGACCCCAGGTATGCCGAAAAGCTGGGCAGCACCATCCGGCGGGCCATGCAGATCGTCGTCTAGCGGCGGATCCGTTCCCGACCGGGCAGAAGGCCGCCGGCATGCTCAAGCTTGGACGCCGGCGTCCGTTAAGAGAGACATCAGCCGTGCATGGCGCCGCCGCGCACGCCAGGCAGCCCGCATGAAACCATGACCACGAACATCGCCAACATCGCATTGACCGGATTGCGCGCCGCCCAGGCCGGGCTGGCCGTGACCGCCAACAACATCTCCAACCAGGGGACGCCCGGGTACTCGCGCCAGCAGGTGATGCTGCAGTCGGCCATGTCGAACTTCAGCGGCGCCGGCTATTTCGGGCAGGGAGTGGACGTCGTCACGGTCCAGCGCGCCTACAGCGATTTCCTGTCCAGCCAGGCCAGCCAGTCGGCATCGACGCTCAGCTATCTCTCCACCTATTCGGACCAGATGAGCGGCCTGATCAACCGGCTCGGGTCGGTGGACACCGGGATCAACCAGAGCCTGAACGCGCTGTATTCGGCCTTGGGCCGCTTCAGCCAGAATCCCGCCGAGACCGCGTCGCGGCAGGCCGCGCTGGCGGCGGCGCAGTCGACGGCGGCGCGTTTTCGCGCCATCAGCGAGGATCTCTCCACCCTGAGCCAGGGCATCGACAACCAGGCCAGCGCCACGGTGGGACAGATCAACCAGCTGGTGCAGAGCATTGCCGCCTACAACGCCAAGATCGGCGACGCCTATGGCACCGGCCAGGGCCAGGCGCCCAACGGCCTCCTGGACCAGCGCGACGTGCTGGTGCGCGAGCTGGGCAGGCTGACGGGCATCACCACCAGCACCCAGGGCACGAGCATCAACGTCTATCTGACCAACGGCCAGCCGCTGGTCATGGAGCAGGTGGCCGCGCAGTTGCGGATCGACACCCGCGACCCGGCGTCGCCCACGGGTACCAGCCTGTCGCTGACCGTCGGCAGCCACACCATGCAGCTCAAGCAGGACGACATCGACGGCGGCCAATTGGGCGCACTGCTGCAATTCCGCGACAACGAGCTGGCCCAGGCCCAGTCCGAACTGGGGCGCCTGGCCATTGCCATGGCGGCGGCCTACAACCAGCAACAGCAATTCGGCATGGACAGCAACGGCCAGCCGGGCCAGGCCCTGTTCCGCATCGGCAACCCCGTTGCCGTGGGACAGCGCGGCAACACCGGCGATGCGCGGCTGGCGGTGGGCATCGCCGACACGCGCTCGCTGACCGGCAGCGACTATCAGCTGACCCGGGTGGGTAGCGAGTACGTCGTGACCCGGCTCGACGACGGTACCGAACTGGGCCCGTTCTCGTCGCTGCCGCAGAACGTGGACGGCCTGAGCATCGGCTTGGCCGACGGCGACCTGGCCGACGGGGACACCTTCACCATCAAGGTCGCCAGCCAGGCCGCGGCGGGCGTCGAAGTGACCCTGGCCGATCCCGGCAAGCTGGCCGCCGCCGCCCCCATGGGCCTGGTGACGGCGGACACCAATACCGGCACGGCGCAGGCGTCGCGCCTGCGCTCGGTCGAGTCGGGCAGCCCCGACTACGGCACTTCGGTCACCGTCCGCTTCACGTCCGCCACGGGCTACGAGCTGCTGGGCGAGGACGGCAGCGTCCTGTCGACGGGTTCCTTGCAGCCGCCGCAGCAGACCATTTCGTACAACGGCTGGGCCTTCGACGTGTCCGGCATCCCGGCCGCCGGGGACCGGATCACCGTCAAGGCCGACCCGGGGGCCCCCGCGGGCGACAACCGCAACGCGCTGGCCATGGCCGGGCTGGGGACCACCAAGATCGCCGGCGGCAGTACGCTGACCGATTCCTATGCCGGGCTCATCTCCAGCGTCGGCACGCGCGCGGCTTCGCTGAACATCAGCAAGGCCGCGCAGCAGACCGCCTTCGACCAGGCGGTGGCCAGCGAACAGTCGCTGTCGGGCGTGAACCTGGACGAAGAAGGAGCCAACCTGCTGCGCTACCAGCAGGCCTATGCCGCCGCCGGCAAGGTGCTCGGCATGTCTTCCGAGCTCTTCGACCAGTTGCTCGCCGCCATCCATTAACGATACGCCTACGGACCGCCATGAGAGTCAGCACCAACCAGTTCTACGACAACAGCATCCGGGCCATCACCAGCCAGCAGAGCGCACTGCTGCAGGTCTCGCAGCAGCTCTCCGCCCAGCGCAAGCTGCTCAGTCCGTCCGACGATCCGGTCGCGGCCGGCCGCGAAGTGGCGCTGGACGCCACGCTCAAGGCCAACGAACAGATGCTGAAGAACCAGGCGGACGCCAAGGGCCTGCTCGAGGGCACCGAGAACTATCTGGTGGAGGCGGGCGGCACCCTGCAACTGGCGCTGACCCGCGTCGTGCAGGCGGGCGGCGGCGGGCTGAACGAGGAAAACCGGCAATCCATCCTGGCCGATCTCAAAGAATTGCGCGACCAGCTGATGAGCGTGGCCAATACCCAGGACGAGAACGGCAACTACATCTTCGCCGGCTACAAGCGCGACAGCCAGCCTTTCGTGCGCAACGCCTCGGGCGTGGTCTACCAAGGCGATGCCGGCGTGCGCCAGAGCCAGATCGGCCCCAACCGCGTGATCGACGTCAGCTTCAGCGGCAATTACCTGTTCGGCGACATCCCCACCGGCCGCAACGGATTGGATGTCGGCGCCGGCAGCGGCAATACCGGCAGCGCGACGCTGACCGCCAGCACGGTCACCGACCGCCAGGCCTGGTCGGCCGCGGCGGCCTACGGTCCGTACACCATCGAGTTCGGCGCCGACGGCGCCTATACCGTTTCGGACAAGGACGGGGCCGAGGTGGGCACCGGCACCCTGGGCGAGGACGGCCAGGCGATAGATATCGCCGGTGTGCAGATCGGCATCAGCGGCCGGCCGGCCGAAGGCGACACGCTGAGCTTCGGCCCGTCGCGTTCGCAAAGCGTATTCGATACGCTGGACCAGGCCATCGCCGCCCTGAGCCAGCCGGCTTCCGCGACCGAATCCGTCTCGCGGGCCAACGCGCTGTACGAGGTCAACCTGAACCTGAACTCGGCCATGAACCGGCTGCTCGAGGCTCGCTCGTCCATCGGCAGCCGCCTGACCGAGATCGAGGCGGCCACCACCGCGGGCGAAACCCGCGGCGACCAGATCACCGGCGAGATCTCCCGCGTGGTGGGGTCCGACCTGGAGACCATGACGGAACTGACCGGCGAACTGGCCAAACGCACGTACACTGTGCAGGCCGCGCAGCAGACCTATACGCAGATCGCCCGGATGTCCATTTTCAATTTCCTGTAAGCAGGCAGGATCCGGCGGCGGATGGACGCGATGGCGCTGCCGGCGCGTTCACCTGGCCACACCGGATGCTTCATGTCGCAGGAACCGTTCAACATCCTCGTCGTCGACGACGAGCCGCTCAACCTGGAAATCATTTCCGAGCACCTGTCCGATCCTCGCTATCGGCTCCGGTGCGTGCAGGACGGCATCCAGGCCTGGGACGTGCTGCAGGATCCGGGCATCGACCATGACCTGATCGTGCTCGACCGGATGATGCCGGGACTGGACGGCATCGAGCTCCTGACCCGCATACGCGCGGACCGCCGCCTGGCCGATGTCCCGGTCATCATGCAGACCGCGGCCGCGCGCCCCGCCGACGTGCTCGAGGGTATACACCGGGGCGCCTACTACTACCTGACCAAGCCGTACGAGCACGACATGCTGATCGCGGTCGTCAGCGCGGCCATCGAGTTCCGCGCGCGGCAGAAGGGCCTGCGCCGGCGCCTGTCCGACGTGCACGATGTGTTCGCCCACATGCGGCAGGCCAGCTTCGGCTTCGTGTCCCTGGCCGAGGCCCGGCAACTGGCCTTCTTCCTGGCCAAGCTGTGTCCCGCGCCCGAAGTGGCGGTAATAGGCCTGGCCGAACTGATGGTCAATGCGGTCGAACACGGCAACCTGGAAATCGGCTTCGCCGACAAGGGGCGCCTGAGCATGGAAGGCCGCTGGGCGGCGGAGATCCAGCGGCGGCTGTCCCTGGTCCCGTACCGGGACCGCATCGCCAGCGTCAGCTTCGAACGCGAACCCGACCGCATCCGCTTCCGCGTCAGGGACCAGGGCCCCGGCTTCGACTGGCGAACCTACCTGGAAATCTCTCCCGACCGCGCCTTCGACATGCACGGCCGAGGCATCGCCATGGCCCGCGCCCTGACTTTCAAGGACCTGGCCTACACCGACGACGGCCGGGAGGCCATCGGAAGTATAGAAACCCCCTAGGGAAGCCCACCCCCTACCCGCTACGCGGGCCCCCTCAAGGGGGCGATGCGGGTGGACCGGCGGAGCCGGATCCACCGCATCCTGGGTCTAGTGGGGTTGTCTTGGGTTGTTGCACCGGTGCTATCGCTGGCTGCCAGCGATAGCAACTGTGCTTCAGTCCCAGATGGTTTCCCTAGACCCAGGAAACCGCGGATCTGGCTTTGCCAGTCCGCCGGTTTCGCCCCCTGGGGGGGCCTCTACTCCACCAGTTTGTGTTTCAGCGCGTAGTGGGTCAGCTCGGCGTTGTTCTTGAGCTTCATCTTCTCGAGCAGGCGTGCGCGGTAGACCGAGACGGTCTTGGGCGAGAGGGAGATTTCCTCGGCGATCTGGGTCAGGGTGCGGCCCGAGGCGATCATCACCATGGTCTGGTATTCGCGGTCGGACAACAATTCGTGCGGCGGGCGCTCGTCGCCCTGGCTGAGGTGGGTGGCCAGTTGTTCGGCCAGTTCGGGCGTGATGTATTTCTTGCCGCGCGCGACGGTCCGGATGGCCTCGATCACGGTTTCGGGCGGGGAGTTCTTGTGCAGGTAGCCGGCCGCGCCGGCCTTGACGCTGCGTACCGCGTACTGGTCCTCGGGATACATGCTGAGCATGAGCACGGCGATGCGCGGCCAGCGTTCGCGCACCTGCTTGAGCCCTTCGAGCCCGTTCTTGCCGGGCATGGATATGTCCATCAGCACGACGTCGGCCTCGGTCTTGCGCAGCACGTCGAGCAGGTCGCCGCAATCGGCCGCTTCTCCGACCACCGATATGCCTTCCTCGGCCTGCGCGATCTGCCGCAGGCCGGAGCGCACGATGGCGTGGTCGTCGGCGAGCACCAGACGGATCATTCCTGGTCCTCCGGCTCGTGGTGGGGGGATTTTCCGCCAGGCAGGGAGAGCGTAGGGGGATTCAACGGGATCGAAATCATGAGTGTGGTTCCTCGGAAAGGCGGCGTGCCCGTCTGGGGCGCGCCGCCTATGTCCATCCAGCCGCCCAGGCCGTGGACGCGTTCCATCATGCCGCGCAGGCCGAACGACGTTCCCTTGCGCAGCGCGTCGGACGACAGGCCGATGCCGTTGTCGCGGACTTCCAGGCTGAGGGTGCTGTCGTCGGCGAAGAGGTCGACGTCCACGCGCGTGGCCTGCGCATGCTTGAACACGTTGGTCAGGGCTTCCTGGAAGATGCGGAAGACGGCGATGGATTGCTCCAGTTCGAGCGCCAGGTCGTCCTGGTTGGTGTGGACGTTGACGGTGATGCCCGTGTGCTGCGCGAAATCGCGCGCTTGCCACTCGATCGCGGCAACGATGCCGAAGTCGAGCACGGGCGGCCGCATGGCCCGGGCGATACGGGAGATGGCCTCGCCCAGCGAAGCGACCATCTGTTCGGCTTCGTCCAGCAACTGCGCCGTTTCCTTTTCGCGGGAGCGGCGGCGGGCCAGCGCGAGGTCGGCGCGTATCCGGGTGACCAGGGCGCCCAGATCGTCGTGGATCTCGCGCGCGAGTTCGGCCCGTTCGTTCTCCCGCACGCGCTCGGTGTGGCGGGAGAGTTCGCGCAGCTGGCTTTCGGAACGGCTGAGTTCCGCCTGCGCATGGGCCAGGTGAGTGACGTCGGACAGCGCGACCACGCATCCCGAAGGCGGAGAACCGCTGAGCGGACTGGCCGATACCAGCAACTCGCGCTTTTCGCCCCGGGTTTCTATGCTGAACGGCAGGCCGCGTACCTCGGAACCGTCCAGCGCCGGGGCGATCAGGGTCAGCAGCTTCCAGGTGTCGGGCTGCGAGGGCAGGGCGAACGAGCGGGACAGCGTGTCGGCCGAGCCCAGTCCGGTCAGGTCTTCGCAGGCCGGGCTCCACATGGTGACGGTACGCTCGCGCGAGATGGCGAACAGGGCGACCGGCGTGGCCGAGAAGACCGCGTTCAGCTGATCGTGGGCCGAGGCCAGCGCGGTTTCCGCCCGTTGCCGCTGGTCGCGGGTCTGCACTTCGCGCAGGCCGCGTTCCAGCGCGGGAGGGAGCCTGCGCAGGTTGTTCTTCATGACATAGTCGTCGGCGCCGGCCCGCATAGCCTCGACCGCGGTTTCCTCGCCGATGGCGCCGGACACGATGAGGAAGGGGCCGCGGAACCCGACTTCCTTGGCCACCTTCAGCGCGCGCAGGCCGCTGAAGGTCGGCAGGGAATGATCGCTGATGATGGCGTCCCAGGCTCGTTCGGCCAAGGCCTGCCGCATGGTCGTTTCGGTGTCCACGCACTGGGCCGTGACGTTCAGCCCCGCGTCGACCAGCACGGCGCGCATCAGCGTGAAGTCGGCGAGCGAGTCCTCGATGAAGAGGATGGCGAGTTGCGAGGCTTCGCGGGCGTCGGGGCCCAGCGCGGCCGGGGCCTGGCCGGGCGCGGCCGTCATGAAGCGAGGCAGGCCGGCCTGCGGGGGGCTGGCGTTCTGCACGGAGACGGGGCCGCGATTGAACATTGCTTAATGAATCAGTAAGTGTTGCCGATAATCCCGTCAATGATAGCGTGGGGGCTTTTCCTTTAGGGCCAAGCGTGACTTCCAGAACCAGCCTCCTGGCCATGACCGACGCCATGCCGGGCACGGCCGACTCTCTCGTCGGCACCGAATTCGCCTTCAGCGGCCAGGATTTCGACCGGATACGGACCCTGTTGCGGCAGCACACCGGCATTTCGCTGTCGGACGCCAAGCGCAGCATGGTCTACAGCCGGCTGGCCCGGCGGCTGCGCGCGACCGGCCGTCCGTCCTTCAGCGCCTACCTGGAGGGCCTGCGCGCCGGCGCGCCTGAATGGGAATACTTCGTCAACGCGCTGACCACGAATCTCACGTATTTCTACCGCGAGAACCACCATTTCCAGATCCTGGCCGCCTACCTGAAGCGGCTGGCCGCCGAGCGCCCGGGCCAGACCCTGCAACTCTGGTGCGCGGCCGCTTCCACGGGCGAAGAGGCCTGGACCCTGGCCATCACGGCCGCCGAGGTGTTCGGGACCCTGGCGCCGCCGGTGCGCATCCTGGCGACCGACCTGGACACCCATGTGCTGGCCACCGCGCGCCAGGCCGTGTACCGGCGGGATCAACTGGCCAAGGTGCCCGACCAGCAGGCGCGGCGCTACTTCATCGAGGAAGCCGAGGGCTTGTACGCCGTGCGGCCCGAACTGCGCGCGCTGGTGAATTTCCGCCAGTTGAACCTGCTGGATCCCGCCTGGCCGGTGCGCGGGCCGCTCGATGCGGTGTTCTGCCGCAACGTCCTCATCTATTTCGACCGCCCCACGCAATTGCGGGTGGTCGAGCGCATGGCCGGGTTGATGCCGGCCGGAGCCCTGCTGTTCGTCGGGCATTCCGAAAGCTTTTCCCAGGGGCAGCAGCGCTTCGTGCTCCAGGGGCGTACCGTCTACGCCAGGCAGCCGGGCTGAGCGCATCCATGACCGACGAGCACCACCGGCCCGCCGACGGCCGCGCGCCTGCGCCGTCCCGATACGACCGCAGGCTGCTGGTCGCCATCGGCGCCTCGACGGGCGGCACCGAAGCGCTGCGCGACCTGCTGGAAGCGCTGCCCGCCGACCTGCCGCCCATCGTCATCACCCAGCACATGCCGCCCGGGTTCACGCGCAGCTTCGCCGAGCGCCTGGACAAGCACACGCCGCTGCGCGTCAAGGAAGCCGAGCACAACGAACGGCTGCATCCAGGGCACGTCTATGTGGCTCCCGGCCACGCGCACCTGGCGGTGCGGCCGCTGCCGCTGCTGGGCTATCACGCGCAGTTGTCCGAGGGCGAGCCGGTCAATCGCCACCGTCCCTCGGTCGAAGTCCTGTTCCTGTCGGCCGCCCGCGCGGCGGGGGCGTGCACCGTGGCCGTCATGCTGACCGGCATGGGCAAGGACGGCGCGCGGGCCATGCTGACGCTGCGCGAGGCCGGCGCCTACAACCTTGCCCAGGACGAAGCGTCGAGCGTGGTCTTCGGCATGCCCCGCGAAGCCATCGCCCTGGGCGCCGTCCACGAGATCGTCCCGCTGCCCCAGATGGCCCAGCGCCTGGTCATCGCCGTAGAAGCCAAGAACAAGGCCATCAATGGACCCTGAAAAGCAAAACGGCCCCATAAGAGGCCGTTCTAGCCGTTGCCAGGGCACAGCGGATCCGGCTTTGCCGGTCCGCCAGCACCGTTGAGGGGATGCGGCGCTCCGCCCCGAGACGTCCGCACCCAGACCCAGGATGCGGTGGATCCGGCTTTGCCGGTCCACCCGCATCGCCCCCTGCGGGGCGCGCGTTAGCGCGTAGGGGGGGACCTCAGACCCAGGACGTCCTGCATGTCATACAGGCCGGCCGACTTGTCCGCCAGATAGCGGGCGGCGCGCAGGCTGCCTTCGGCGTAGTTGACGCGGCTGCTCGAGCGGTGGGTGATCTCGATGCGTTCGCCCGGGCCACAGAAGAAGACCGTGTGGTCTCCCACCACGTCGCCGCCGCGGGCGGAGGAAAAGCCGATGGTGCCGTGCTTGCGGGCTCCGGTGTCGCCATGGCGGGCCCACTCGGCCACCTCGGACAGCGGCTTGCCCCAGGCCTGCGCCACGGTTTCACCCATTTTCAACGCCGTGCCGGATGGAGCATCCACCTTGTGCTTGTGGTGGACCTCGAACACTTCCACGTCGTAATCGTCCTTCAGGATGCGGGCGGCGATGTCCAGCAGCTTGAGGGTGACGTTCACGCCCACGCTCATGTTGGGCGCGAAGACCACGCCGACCTTGTCGGCGGCCGCCGCGATCGCGGCCTTGCCGGCTTCGTCGAAGCCCGTGGTGCCGATGACCAGCTTGACGCCGTGGCGGCGGCAGGCTTCCAGGTGGGCCAGCGTGGCCTCGGGTCGGGTGAAGTCGATCAGGCAGTCGGCCTGGGCAAGAGCGTCCAGGTCGTCGGTGATGGTGACCTTGCTTTGTTTGCCCAGGAACTCGGCGGCATCGTGGCCGATGGCGGGGCTGCCTGCGCGGTCCAGCGCGACGGCCAGTTCCAGGTCGGGGGCGGCGAGCACGGCTTCGATCAGCATGTGGCCCATGCGGCCGGTAGCCCCGGCAATGGCGATACGCATCGAGGTCATTCCTTGGTATTCGTGGCGGGTTGAGCGGGGGCCGCGTCGCCGGAGGGCGGTGCGGCGGGAGGCGCGATCGGAGCGACCGGCGTGGCGACGGCGGGCGCGGAACCGGGGTCCAGGCTGGGAGAGGCGGCGTTGCCCTCGACTGTCAGGGGCGCCGCGTTCGGGGCCTGCTGGGCCGGCTGCGTGATGGCGCCCAGGGCCTTGCGCGTGTCCTTCTGCTGGAACGGCTGGCGGGCGGGCTGTTCATCGCCGGTCCAGCGCTCGAGCCGGTCGTTGACGAAATAGACGGTGAAGCGCCGTTCCTCGGTCTGCCCGTGGCCCGGCGTGAACAGGTACGGATAGTCCCAACGGTCGGAATGGAAAATGCTGGTCAGGGTAGGGCTGCCCAGGGCGAAACGCACCTGTTCGCGGGTCATGCCGGGGCGCAGCAGCTCCACTTGTTGCTGGGTCAGCCAGTTGCCCTGCTGGACGTCGGCCCGGTAGGGTTTGACGAAGTTCGGGACGTAGTTGTTGACCGAGCTGCATGCCGCCAGGCCCAGCAGCGCGGCCGGGGCCAGCCGCCGCAAGGTGCCGGCTTGGCCGTGGATGAAGGAAATCAGAGCGTTTGGCACAGATCCGCACTCGTCTTGATTGGGGAAACCGTTATCATAAAGCCCTCGGGGATTGCCTGGGCTTTTCCGGGGCTTTCCCGGCACTTCAGGACGGCTGCCGCGGGACGGGTAACAGGGCGCTTCGTGCGCCGAGCCGGGCCGTCCCGCCGCCTTCCATGCCGGAGCGCCGCGCCATGCGCGTGTCGCGCGCCAGATGGCTGACTGGGCTCGAAGACCCAGCACCCACGCCGGTTCCCGCCGTCCAGCGGGGACCGACACACGAAACCGCTTTCAGAAGGGATCATCATGACAGATCAAAGCGAACTCAAAAGTATAGGCCTGAAAGCGACCTTTCCCCGGCTCAAGATCCTGGATGTCTTCCGCAAGGCCGAAGTGCGCCACATGAGCGCCGAAGACGTCTATCGGGCCCTGATCGGCGAAAGCGTCGAGATCGGGCTGGCCACGGTCTATCGCGTGCTGACGCAGTTCGAGCAGGCCGGGCTGCTGGTCCGCAGCCAGTTCGACAGCGGCAAGGCCGTGTTCGAGCTGAACGAGGGCGACCACCATGACCATCTGGTCTGCACCAATTGCGGCAAGGTCGAGGAGTTCTTCGACGCGGAAATCGAAAAACGCCAGCAGAAGATCGCCAAGGATCACAACTTCGTGCTGACCGGGCACGCGCTGTCGCTCTACGGCATCTGCCAGAACTGCGCCAAGAGCCGCTGAAGGCAGGCAAGGGGCGGGCGCTGGCCCGCCTCAGTTGTTGCCTATCATTTCCCGCGCATGCTTGCGCGTCGTGGCGGTGATCTCTATGCCGCCCAGCATCCGGGCGATCTCGTCCACCCGTCCCCCCCTGTCCAGCCGATTGACCGTGGAGATCGCCGCGCCTTTCTCCTGGCGCTTGTCGACCCGCAGGTGCGTATTGCCGCAAGCGGCGACCTGGGGCAGGTGGGTGACGCACAATACTTGATGCAAACTGCCTAGTTCGCGCAGCAGCCTGCCCACCACCTCGGCCACCGCGCCGCCTATGCCCGTGTCGACTTCGTCGAAGATCAGGGTCGGAACCCGCGCTGCGCGGCTGGCGATGACGGACAGGGCCAGCGAGATCCGCGCCAGTTCGCCCCCGGACGCCACCTTGGCCAGCGGACGGGGCGTGGTGCCCGCATGTCCGGCGACGCGGAATTCGATGGCCTCCGATCCGTGGATACCGGGGTCGGCCGGCTCGACCGCGACCTCGAAGCGGCCGCCGGTCATGGCCAGCGTCTGCATGGCCTGGGTCACCGCCTTGGACAACGAGCCGGCCGCCTTCTTGCGGGCCCGGCCGAGCTTGGCGGCGGCGGCGTCGTAGGCGGCCTTGGCGGCTTCGGCCCTGGCGCGCAGCGCCTGGACGTCCTCGGCTTCCTTCAGGGTCTCGAGCTGGGCCAGCAGCGTGGCATGCCGTTCGGGCAATTCCTCCGGTTGCAGGCGGAACTTCCTGGCGGTGTCGAACACCGCCTGCAGGCGCGCCTCGACTTCGCCCAGGCGCTGGGGGTCGAGCTCCAGGCGCCCCAGATAGCTGTTCAGGTCGGAGACGGCTTCCTGCAACGCGATACGGGCCGATTCCAGCGCCTCGGACACCGGTGCCAGCGCGGCGTCGTGCACCGCCAGCTGGCCGATGCGCTGGGCCGCGGCGGCCAGGCGGGCATGGGCGGCGTCATCGTCTTCTTCCAGGGCGGCGATGGTCTGGCTGGCGCCGTCGATCAGCGACTGGGCATGGGCCAGCCTGCCGTGCTCGGCCTGCAGGTGCTCCCATTCGCCGTCCTTCAGCGCCAGCCTGTCGAGCTCGTCGGCCTGCCATTGCAGGCGCTCGCGCTCCTGCTGCAGCGAGGCCGCGTCGCGTTCCACGGCTTCGAGCCTGCGCGCCAGCTCGCGCCAGGCCTTCCAGGCCTGGGCCACCTCGCGCCGCAAGGCGCCGTGGTCCCCGTGGTCGTCCAGCATGTCGCGCTGGGAATCGGTCTTGAGCAGGCTCTGGTGCGCGTGCTGGCCATGGATGTCGACCAGGTGCTCGCCCAATTCGCGCAGCTGGGTCAGGGTGGCGGGTACGCCGTTGATGTAGCCGCGGCTGCGGCCCTGGGCATCGATGACTCGCCGCAGCACCAGGCTGTCGGTGTCCAGCTCGCGTTCGGCCAGCCAGTCCAGCAGGGCCGGCGGAACGTCGAACACCGCGCTGACCTCGGCCCGACTGGCGCCTTCCCGCAGCACCGACGCATCGGCGCGTTCGCCCAGGGCCAGCGCCAGCGCATCGATCAGGATCGACTTGCCGGCGCCCGTTTCGCCGGAGAAAACGGTGAAGCCGGGGCCGAATTCGACCTCGGTCTGGTCGACGATCACGAAATCGTTGATGTGCAGGGCGCGCAGCATGCGAATGGGGCCGGTGGAAGGGGCGGGAAAGACTAGTCGATCGCGGTGCCGGAAATCTGGTTCCAGTGCAGCTTGCGCCGCAGGGTGGAAAAATAACTGTATCCGGCCGGGTGCAGGAAGCGGATGGTATGTTCGGCGCGTTTCACCAGGACGCGGTCGCCTTCCTGCAGCGACGACCAGCTTTGCATGTCGAAGTGCACGCTGGCGCTTTCGTCGCGGCCCCCCGGAGAGCGGGTGAGGGTGATGTCTATCGTGCAGTCGTCCGGGATCGCGATCGGCCGGTTCGACAGCGCCTGCGGCGCCACCGGCACCAGCACCAGCCCGCGCAGCGACGGATGCAGGATGGGGCCGTTGGCCGACAGCGCGTAGGCCGTCGATCCCGTGGGCGTGGCGATGATCAGGCCGTCGGCGCGTTGCTTGGACATGTACAGGCCATCCACCTGCACCGTGACTTCCAGCATGCCGCCCAGGCCGGCCCGGCTCAGCACCACGTCGTTCAAGGCCAGCGCCGAGACCAGCGTGGTTTCGCCCCGGATGACGCTGCAGGCCAGCAGGGTGCGGGTTTCCGACTCGAACTGGCCGTCGAGGATGCCGGCGATGGCGGTGCCGGCATCCTCGATGGGGACGTCGGTGATGAATCCCAGCCGGCCGTGGTTGATTCCCACCACCGGCACGTCCCAGGGCGCCAGCTGCCGCGCCACCCCCAGCATCGTGCCGTCGCCCCCCATGACGATGGCCAGCGACGCGCGCTGCCCGATCTCCTCGACGGTGGCGGAGGGGTAGTCCAGGACGCCGATATTGGTGGCGGTGTCCTTCTCGAACACGACCTCGCGTCCGGCATCGCGCAGCATCTGCGCGACCGCGCGCAACGGCGCGGCGATGCCGGTATCGTGGTATTTGCCGACGAGGGCGACGATGGGAAAATGCATGCAGGCATTATATGAGGGGAGACCCCCCAACGGGGCCCCATGTGGTCCTTTTTGCCATTCCCAATACTCAATCCGTTCACCCACCTTGAACGCCGTTCCTCTAAAGAACCCCGGCCCCCATCAGCCTGGCAGTTGCCAGGGCACTGCGGATCCGGCTCCGCCGGTCCGCCAGTGCCGCCCCCCCCGGGGGGGGGGCGCGCGTAAGCGCGTAGGGGGGGTACAATCCCTTTATGGACGATCGCGCACGTACATTGTTGAAAGCTCTCATCGAGCGTTACATCACCGACGGACAGCCTGTCGGTTCGCGCACGCTCTCCAAGGTCTTCGACCTGTCGCCGGCCACGATCCGCAACGTCATGGCCGACCTCGAGGACCATGGCCTGATCCACAGCCCCCATACTTCCGCCGGGCGCGTCCCCACTCCCCGGGGCTACCGGATGTTCGTCGACTCGCTGTTGACGGTGCAGCCCTACGAAGTCTCCGAGGCCACCCACATCCAGACCCTGCTGCCTTCGGCCGAACCGCAGCGCGTCATCGCGGCCGCGGCTTCGCTGCTGTCCAAGCTGACCCAGTTCGCCGGCGTGGTGATGTCGCCCAAGCGCAGCCAGATGTTCCGCCAGATCGAGTTCATCCGGCTGTCCGACACCAGGGTGCTCCTGATCATCGTGACGCCCGAGGGCGACGTGCAGAACCGCATGCTGATGGTCCAGCGGGATTATTCCTCGACCGAGCTGACCGAGGCGGCCAATTTCTTCAACCAGCATTTCAGCGGCAAGTCGTTCGAGGACGTGCGCCAGATCCTCCAGCGGGAACTGAGCCAGTTGCGCGAGGACATCTCCCGGCTGATGGAGCTGGCGGTGGATGCCAGCGCCGAGGCGGCCACCGAGGACGACAGCGTCGTCATCTCGGGTGAATTGAACCTGTTGGGCGTGTCCGACATCACCGCCGACATGGACAAGCTGCGGAGGATGTTCGAGCTGTTCGAGAAAAAGACCGACCTGATGCAGCTGCTGGACGTCTCGAGCCGGGCGCAGGGCGTCCAGATCTACATCGGCGGCGACTCGCAGCTCGTGCCGATGGAAGAGGTCAGCGTCATCACGGCGCCCTACGGGGTGGACGGCAAGGTCGTGGGGACCCTGGGCGTGATCGGCCCCACCCGGATGTCGTACGAGCGGGTGATTCCCATCGTCGACATCACCGCGCGGCTGTTGTCCAACGCGTTGAGCCATCATTGAGCCGGCGTCCGCCGGCAACGGCCGGGGGCATCTCCGTCCCGCGCCGTTCCTCCCGCCATTCCTGAGACCCGCACACGCCACGCATGCGTTTCCTTCCCGAGCCGCCGCCGTCTTCCCTCCATCCCACCCGCACCGGCCTGCTGCTGGTCAACCTGGGCACGCCCGACGCACCTACTGCCTCCGCGGTCCGCCGCTACCTGGCCGAGTTCCTGTCCGATCCCCGGGTAGTCGAGATTCCGCGCCTGGTCTGGCTGCCCATCCTGTACGGCCTGGTCCTGACCCTGCGGCCGCGCGACGCGGCGGCGCGCTACGCCTCGGTGTGGACGCCCGAGGGTTCCCCGCTCCTGGCCTGGAGCCGCCGCCAGGCCGAGGCGCTGTCGCGCGCGCTGTCCGACCGGGGGCTGGTCGTGGAGGTGGCGCTGGCCATGCGCTACGGCAATCCGTCGCTCGAGGCGGCCATCGCCTCGCTGCGCGAGACCGGCTGCGAGCGCATCCTGGTCCTGCCGCTGTATCCGCAGTACGCGGCCAGCACCACGGCCGCGGTGTCCGACGCCGTGGGCGCGTGCCTGGCCCGGCTGCGCAACGTGCCCGAGGTCCGGTTCGTGCGCGATTTCCACGCCGATCCGGGCTATATCGAGGCGATGGCCATCCGCATCCTGGATTTCTGGCGCAGCAACGGGCGAGGCCAGAAACTGGTGCTGAGTTTCCACGGCCTGCCCAAGCGTTCCATCGCGCTGGGAGACCCCTATCACGAGCAATGCCTGGAGACCGGCCGGCTGCTGGCCGAGCGGCTGGGCCTGTATGCCGAACAGGTCGAGATTACGTTCCAGAGCCGTTTCGGCGCCGCCGAGTGGCTCCAGCCATATACTGAACCCCGGCTGAAGGAACTGGCGAAAAGCGGCGTGTCGGACGTGGACGTGTTCTGCCCGGGCTTCGTCGCCGATTGCATCGAAACCCTGGAAGAGATCGCGATGCAGGGCAAGGAAGCCTTCCTGCTGGCGGGGGGCCGGCAACTACGCTACATCGACGCGTTGAACGACTCGCCGGCGTGGATAGGGGCCTTGGCAGACCTGGCCGGGCGCCACATGCAAGGCTGGACCACCCGCTCCGAGGCCCGCCAGCCCACCGACGCGGCGCATGCAGCCGTCTTGCTGCAGCGCAAGAACGACAAGACGCCGGCGACGGACCGGTAATGTGATGGAAGAACTACGTATCGACAAATGGCTGTGGGCGGCACGGTTCTACAAGACCCGTACGCTGGCCCAGGAAGCGGTCGAGGCAGGGCAGGTGAAGGTGTCCGGCGAACGGGTCAAGCCCTCGCGCGCCGTGCGTCCCGGCGACATCCTGCAAATCCGCGCCGGAGACCAGGATTGGGAGGTCCTGGTCCGAGCCCTCTCCACCCAGCGCGGCCCGGCGGTCTTCGCGCGCACCCTGTACGACGAGACCCAGCAAGGCATGAAACGCCGCCTGGAAGCCATCGAACTGCGCCGCCAGAACGCCGACCCCGCCGCGACCCTGAAAGGCCGCCCCACCAAGCAAGACCGCCGCAAGATCGAGAGGTTTAGAACCCCCAATTGAGGACCCCCCCTACGCGCTGACGCGCGCCCCCCAGGGGGCGATGCGGGTGGACCGGCAAAGCCGGATCCACCGCATCCTGGGTCTAGTGGGACCATCGTGGGTCGTGGCCCGGTTGCTATCGCTGGCTGCCAGCGGTAGCAACCGTGCTTCAGTCCAAGATCGTTTCCCTAGACCCAGGAAACCGCGGATCCGGCTTTGCCGGTCCGCCGGTTTCGCCCCCTGGGGGGCGCGCGTTAGCGCGTAGGGGGGGGATATACTTGAAAGCGCAGATTTCACCCCCATCTCGCGCATAGAGTTCAAGCAAGTCACTGATTTTTCTGGTTTTTCATGGAGGCACCAATGTCGGCTGAGCACAAGCCTGGCGACCAACCCAATTTGGATCCCGAAAACGTGAACCCCGCTCCGGCGGCGGAAACGCCCGAAACCGAGGGCGGCGAGGATCCCATCGTCGCGCTGCAGGCCCAGCTGGCCGCGGCCCAGGCCGAGGCCAAGGACAACTACGATGCCATGCTGCGCGCCCGTGCCGAGGCGGACAATATCCGTCGTCGCGCCCAGGAGGAAGTCTCCAAGGCCCAGAAGTTCGGCATCGAGGCATTCGCGGAAAACCTGTTGCCGGTCAAGGACAGCCTGGAGGCTGCCCTGGCCCAGGAAAACCAGTCCATCGACACCCTGCGCGAGGGCGTGGATGTGACCCTCAAGCAGCTGATCGGCGCCTTCGAGCGCAACAAACTGGTCGAGATCGCCCCGGTGCCCGGGGACAAATTCAATCCGCACCACCATCAGGCCATCGCGTCGGTTCCGTCGGACGAGCCGGCCAACACGGTCCTGCAGACCCTGCAGAAGGGCTACATGATCGTCGATCGAGTACTGCGTCCGGCACTGGTGACGGTCGCGGCCGCCAAATAAGGCCCGCCGCGATCGAAAGAAGCTATCGCAGGCATTGAAATAACGAAATTCCCACCTATTTATTGATCAAGCGAAATTTTCTGATTTCTTTCAGGAACAAGGATTATGGGCAAAATCATAGGCATCGACCTGGGCACCACCAATAGCTGCGTCGCAGTGATGGAAGGCCAGCAGGTCAAGATCATCGAAAACGCCGAAGGCGCCCGCACCACCCCCTCGATCGTCGCCTACATGGAAGACGGCGAGATCCTGGTCGGCGCGCCGGCCAAGCGCCAGGCGGTTACCAACCCCAAGAACACCCTGTACGCCGTCAAGCGCCTGATCGGCCGCAAGTTCGACGAACAGGCGGTGCAGAAGGACATCGACCTGATGCCCTACGCCATCGTCAAGGCCGACAACGGCGACGCCTGGGTGCAGGTGCGCGACAAGAAGCTGGCCCCGCCGCAGGTGTCGGCCGAAGTGCTGCGCAAGATGAAGAAGACCGCCGAGGACTACCTGGGCGAGGAAGTGACCGAGGCCGTGATCACGGTGCCGGCCTACTTCAACGACAGCCAGCGCCAGGCGACCAAGGACGCCGGCCGCATCGCCGGCCTGGACGTCAAGCGCATCATCAACGAGCCCACCGCGGCCGCGCTGGCGTTCGGCCTGGACAAGTCGGAAAAGGGCGACCGCAAGATCGCCGTCTATGACCTGGGCGGCGGCACGTTCGACGTGTCCATCATCGAGATCGCCGACGTCGACGGCGAAAAGCAGTTCGAGGTGCTGTCCACCAACGGCGACACCTTCCTGGGCGGCGAAGACTTCGACCAGGTGCTGATCAACTACATCATCGCCGAGTTCAAGAAGGAACAGGGCGTGGACCTGTCCAAGGACGTCCTGGCCCTGCAGCGCCTGAAGGAAGCCGCTGAAAAGGCCAAGATCGAACTGTCGTCGGCCACGCAGACCGAGATCAACCTGCCGTACATCACGGCCGACGCCTCCGGTCCCAAGCACCTGAACCTGAAGGTCACCCGCGCCAAGCTGGAAGCGCTGGTCGAGGACCTGATCAACCGCACGATCGAGCCCTGCCGCATCGCCATCAAGGATGCCGGCGTCAAGGTCTCGGACATCGACGACGTGATCCTGGTCGGCGGCATGACGCGCATGCCCAAGGTGCAGGAGAAGGTCAAGGAGTTCTTCGGCAAGGATCCGCGCAAGGACGTGAACCCCGACGAGGCCGTCGCCGCCGGCGCCGCGATCCAGGGCTCCGTGCTGTCGGGCGACCGCAAGGACGTGCTGCTGCTGGACGTGACGCCCCTGTCCCTGGGTATCGAGACCCTGGGTGGCGTCATGACCAAGATGATCAAGAAGAACACCACGATTCCGACCAAGTTCTCGCAGGTGTTCTCTACCGCCGACGACAACCAGCCGGCCGTGACCATCAAGGTGTTCCAGGGCGAGCGCGAAATCGCCGCCGGCAACAAGGCGCTGGGCGAATTCAACCTCGAAGGCATCCCGCCCTCGCCGCGCGGCACGCCGCAGATCGAGGTCACCTTCGACATCGACGCCAACGGCATCCTGCACGTGTCGGCCAAGGACAAGGGCACCGGCAAGGAAAACAAGATCACGATCAAGGCCAACTCCGGCCTGACCGAGGATGAAGTCGAACGCATGGTGCGCGACGCCGAGGCGAACGCCGACGAGGACAAGCGCGTGGCCGAGCTGGCGCAGTCGCGCAACCAGGCCGACGCCCTGGTCCACGCCACCCGCAAGTCGCTGGAGGAATACGGCGACAAGCTCGAGGCGTCCGAGAAGGAATCCATCGAGGCCGCCATCAAGGATCTCGAGGACGTCCTGAAGGAAGGCGACAAGGCCACCATCGACGCCAAGGTCGAGGCGCTGTCCAAGGCTTCGCAGAAGCTCGGCGAAAAGATGTACGCCGACATGCAAGCCCAGGCCCAGGCCGCCGGCGCGGGTGCGGCTCCTGGCGGTGACGCCGGCGGAGCGAAGGCCGACGACAACGTGGTCGACGCCGACTTCAAGGAAGTCAAAAGAGACGACAAGTAAGCGGTACCCGCGGAGCGGCCTACAATGTGGGCCGTTCCGCTTTTCGTTTTGACTGCGCTGGTGCAGGCACCGGTGCAGGATTTGGGTAGGCCCCCTGGCTGCCCCGCGACGTCAGGGGGCCTACCCAAATCCGTCAATAGCACGCAACCGCTATTCACCAGAGATATTGCCGGCCTCGTGAAAACGGGCCACCGAAGAAAGAACCATGTCCACCAAACGCGATCTGTATGAAGTCCTCGGCGTTGCCCGCACCGCCACCGAGGAAGAAATCAAGAAGGCCTACCGCAAGCTGGCCATGAAGTACCACCCCGACCGCAACCCCGGCTCCAAGGAAGCGGAAGAGAAGTTCAAAGAGGTCAAGTACGCCTACGAGATCCTCTGCGAAGCCGAGAAGCGCGATGCCTACGACCGCTACGGCCATGCCGGCGTCGATGCGGCGGCCGCGGGCGGCATGGGCGGCGGGGCGGGGGGCTTCGCCGACGCGTTCGGCGACATCTTCGGCGAGATATTCGGCGGCGGCCGCCAGCGCGGCGGCGCCCAGATGTACCGCGGCGCCGACCTGAAATACAGCATGGAAATCACGCTGGAGCAGGCCGCCACCGGCTTCGACACCGAGATCCGCGTCCCCAGCTGGGACAACTGCGACACCTGCCACGGCTCCGGCGCCAAGCCCGGCACCCAGCCCAAGACCTGCCACACCTGCGGCGGTACCGGCGCGGTGCGCATGCAGCAGGGCTTCTTCAGCGTCCAGCAGACCTGCCCGACCTGCCACGGCACGGGCAAGGTCATCCCCGATCCGTGCACGGCCTGCGACGGCGTCGGCAAGGTCCGCCGCAACAAGACCCTGCAGGTCAAGATCCCGGCCGGCATCGACGACGGCATGCGCATCCGCTCCTCCGGCAACGGCGAGCCCGGCGTCAACGGCGGTCCTTCGGGCGACCTCTACGTCGAGATCCACATCAAGCCGCACGGCATCTTCCAGCGCGACGGCGACGACCTGCACTGCGAGCTGACCATTCCGTTCACCACCGCGGCACTGGGCGGGGACCTGGAAGTGCCCACGCTGGGCGGCCGCGGCGAGATCAGCATCCCGGAAGGCACGCAGTCGGGCAAGGTCTTCCGCCTGCGCGGCAAGGGCATACGCGGCGTGCGCTCCAGCTATCCGGGCGACCTCTATTGCCACGTCGTGCTCGAGACCCCGGTGCGCCTGAACGACAGGCAGAAGCAGATGCTGCGCGACTTCGAGGCTTCGCTAAGCGAAGGCGGCGACAAGCATTCTCCGCAGAGCAAGTCGTGGACGGACAGGGTGAAGGAGTTCTTCAGCTGATATCGGACCGGACGACCGGACGTTCAGCGCACCCGGTTGCGCAGGCCGGCCCGGTCGCCGCTGGCCCAGGCACGCGCGTTGTGCGCGATGAGCGGCAGCACCTGGTCGGCATAACGGTCCGACTCGCCGCCGATGTGCGGCGTGATCAACAGCCTGGGTACCGACCACAAGGGATCGTCTTCAGGCAGGGGCTCGCGTTCGAATACGTCCAGCGCGGCGCCTGCCAGCCTGTCGCCGCGAAGTGCGTCCACGAGCGCGGCGGTATCGCATAGCGCCGCGCGCGCCAGGTTGATGAGGAAGGCGCCGGGTTTCATCGCCGCCAGCACGGCGGCGTCCACCAATCCCCGGGTTGCCTGGGTCAGGGGGGCCAGGAGCACCAGGAAGTCCGCTTGCGCAGCCACGTCGCGCAGCGTGCCATGGGCGTGCACCCGGTCGAAGCCCGCCACCTGGCGAGGGCTCGCCGACACCGCCAGCGTATGCATGCCCAGCGCCTGGCACTTGATTGCCAGTTCGCTGGCTATCAAGCCCGTTCCCACTACCGCGAGCGTCTTGCCGTGCAGCAGCGGCTGGCGTCGGCGCTGCCAGCGGCGTGCGCGTTGGTCCGCCAGGATGGACGGGAGATCGCGCGCCAGGGCGAGCATCAGCGTCAAGGCCATTTCCGAGACGGCCGGGCCGTGGATGCCGTGTGCCGACGTCAACGCCACGTCCGGCGGCAGGTCCGGATGGTCCGCGATACCATCCACGCCGGAGGACAAGGCCTGCAGCCACTGCAACCGGGGCAAGGCACGCAGCAAGCCATGGTTCAACGCGCTGGCGAAACACGCCAGTGCCGTGGCCTGCCGAGCCGAATCGGGTATCGGCTGGTTCGGGCCAATCCAGTCGAACGCGAGATCCGGCAGGCGCCGGGTCAGTTCCCGCGCATAGTATTGGCCATCGGCGTTGACGATGAGCAGCCGGAAATCGTCCGTGGATGCAGGGGACGTCCGCATGGCATCAGTCCGTGCTGATCTTCGCCGCCGAGATCAGCGGCCCGTAGGACTGCTGTTCGCTTTCGATGCGGGCCCGTACCGCGCTGGCGGTGGACGGCGCGGCTTCCTGGCCGAGCGCGTTCAGTGCCTGCCGGGCTTCCGGTGTCGCCAGCCACGCCCGGATTTCATCGCCAAGCTTGTCGATGATCGCGCTCGGCGTGCGCGCCGGGGCGTAGAGCGCGAACCACGTTTCCAGCTCATAGCCGGGGAAGCCCAGTTCGGCCAGGGTCGGCACGTCCGGATACATGCTGGAGCGTTGCAGCGACGTGGCAGCCAGAACCTTGATGCGGCCCGACTTGCCGAATCCTCCCAACGCGGCCTGGTCCAGCATGGCCAGCGGCGTGCGTCCCGACACCACGTCGGCGATCGCGGGGGCAAAGCCCTTGTAGGGTACGTGGTTGAGCCGCACGTCGGCCCGCTGGGCAAGCAGTTCCATGCCAAGGTGGGCGGAGCCGCCAATGGCATTGGACGCATACGACAGCGCGCCGGGCTTGGCCCGCGCCATGGCGAGCATCTCGTCCAGCGTATTGGCGCCGAGTTCGGCCGACACGCAAAGAAGGTATGGGCCCTTGGACAGCATGCTGATGGGGGCGAAGTCGGCCCGGACATCGTAGGGTACCTGCTTGCTGGTGAGCGGGATCAGGGACATGGTCGAACCGCCCGTCATCAGCAGCGTGTAGCCATCGGGGGCGGCCCGCGCGACCGCTTGCGCGGCGATCACGGTATTGCCACCGGAGCGCGATTCGACCAGCACGGGCTGGCCCAGGGTTTTTTCCAGGCGCTGGGCAAGCAGGCGGGACAAGCCGTCCGCACCGCCTCCCGGCGCGTACGGAATGATGATGCGTATCGGCCTGTCGGGATAGGCGTGGGCGGGCATGGCCGCCAGGGCCAGCGCGGCGGCCAGGCCGGCGAACAGATAGCGGCAACGATGGAACATGCCTGTCTCCTTGCGCGCGGCTCTTGCCGCGCTGCGTTTTTGTCGTGAGGCCGGCGCGCGCCGGTGGCGGGCCGGATGCGATGGGGTGAATCAAGTGCGATAGGACGGATCCTTGCGGTCCAGCATGCGCAAGAGCGCGGGCCATTCGAGGTTGCCCAGGGGACTGACGGTTCCGTCCGAGCGGACCGTGCCGGGCGGACGGAAGCCGGCCGCGGAGATCTTGTCGGCCAGGGCGGAGTCGGGAAGGGTCAATTCCTGGCCGCTGGCCAGTGCATCGACCTGGGCCTGCATCGCCATTTCCAGGTGCCACATCATCGCGAAGGCCTGGCCGATGCTTGCTCCGGCCACCAGCGTGCCGTGGTTGCGCAGGATCATGACCGGCTTGTCGCCCAGGTCGGCGGTCAGGCGTTCGCGTTCGGCGATCTGGTTGGCCAGTCCTTCGCTGTCATGGTAGGCAACCTTGCCGTGGAACAGCATGGCGTGCTGGGTCAACGGCAGCAGTCCGCACTTCATCGCCGACACGGCCATGCCGGCCCGGGTATGGGCGTGGATGACGCAGCGCGCATCCGGACGCGCGGCATGGACGGCACTGTGGATGACGAATCCGGCACGATGGACGGGATGCTGCGTGGGTTCGACGACGTTGCCGTCGATGTCGATCTTGACGAGGTTCGAGGCGCAGACCTCGTCGAACATCAGCCCGAAGGGGTTGAGCAGGAAGTGTTCCTCGGCACCCGGCACGCGCGCCGAGATGTGCGTATAGATGAGATCGGTCCACCCGTAGTGGGCATGGAGCCGGTAGCAGGCGGCCAGGTCCACGCGCATCTGCCATTCTTCGGCGTGGGGCACGGGGCGGGAGGAGGAGGGGGTATCGGTCCGCATGAATTCCTGAGCGTGTTCAATATGGCGAGGCGCTCCGGCCGCGCTTGGGATAGAGTATTGAATCGCCTGGTCGCGCCAAAGCCAATCAAAACATTTTGTTCGAATCTTGAGAAAAATCTGAATGAGCATCGAGACCCAGTTGAGCCTGCGGCAACTGCGGGCTTTCGTCGCCGTCTACAGGTTCGGCAAGCTCGCGACCGCCGCGAGCCGCCTTTCCGTGACCGAATCGGCGGTCAGCACCATGCTCAGACAGATGGAGTCCACGTTGAACCTGCGGTTGTTCGACCGCACCTCGCGGTCGCTGGTGCCGACCCAGGCCGCCCAGGAGATCATCGCCACCGCCGAACGCATACTGGGCGACGTGGCCTGGCTGGGCACGCGGATGGAAGACCTGGGCGACCGCCGTATCGGCCGCGTCCACGTGGCGGTCACCGCCACCGTGGGCAGCGTCCTGATGCCGGGCGTGGTGCGGCGTTTTCGCGACGCCTATCCCGGCGTGCAACTGGTGCTGGACGATTGCGCGCCGGACCAGTTCCTGGCCAGGGTGCTGTCCGAGCCCGTGGATTTCGGCATCGGCACGCCGGAGCGCGAGGACGCCCTGCTGATATCCCGGGTGCTGCTGCGCGATCACCTGTGCCTGGTATGCGCGACGGACCATCCGTTGGCGGGCCGCCGCCAGGTGCGCTGGCGTGACCTCGCCCGGGAGCCGGTCATAGCCGTGCGGCAGGGGTTGGCCTATGGCATGCGCGGCCGGATGGAGGCGGCCGCGGCCAGTGCCGGCATCGCGCTCAACGTCGTGCACGAGGTCAATTTCCTGTCCTCGGCATTCTGGATGGCGGCCAGCGGGCTGGGCGTGTCGATCTGGGCATCGGCGCTGGCGGGAGGCATGCGCTACGAGAATCTGACGCGCTGCCGGCTGGTGGGCCCGCGGGTACCGATGGATTTTTCGCTGGTGCATAAACGGGGCCGGAGCCTGTCGCCGGCCGCCGAAGCCTTCGTGGAAATCGCGCGCGACGAACTCGCGGGCATGGATACCCTCTAGGGCCTGTGCGAGCCTCCTTTTGGCGTGAACAGGTCCTAGGCAGCGCTTCCGCCGCGCAGGTCCAGCGGCCGCAAGGTGGACTTCAGCCCGTCGTAGACCTGGCGCAGCACCGGGTTCAGCGAGTCCGGGCGCATCCAGAGGTAGTAGCTCACGTCGGGCAGCCGGGGCAGGCCGTCCTTCTCGCCCAGCACCCGCATATCGGGCCCCAGCAGTTCCACCGAGCGGGCGGTCACGCCCAGGCCGGCCCGTATCGCAGCCTTGATGCCTATCATGTGCGGCGCGAGGTAGGCCGTGCGCCATGACATCCTGGCCGCATCGAGCGCAGTCAGCGCGATGCGGCGGTACAGGCTGTGTTCGTCCGCGATGATCAGCGGCACCGGCTTGCCGGGTTCGAAGACGTAGTCCGCCGAGCATAGCCAGACCGTGGGCGAGGTGCGCAGCACCATGCCTTCCAGCGCCGGATCCTCGCGCGTCGAGACCGTCAGGTCCAGTTCGCCCATGCGCAGCGACTCCATCAGGAAAGGGCTGCGGCCCACGTGGATCTCCATCTGCAGCCTGGGGGAGAGCCGCGCGATGTTCGCCAGCAGCGGCGGCAGGATGCTGTCGGCCACATCCTGCGGCGAGCCCACGCGCAGCGAGCCGGTCAGCTCACGGTCTTTCAGGGCTCGCCACGCTTCGTCGTTGATGGCGATCATGTGCTTGGCGTAGTCCAGCAGCCTGCGCCCGTGCGCCGTCAGGCGCTTGTAGCGTCCGGCCTTCTCGAACAGCGGCACGCCCGCCTGCGCTTCCAGGCGCTGCATCTGCTGGGTCAGCGCCGCCTGCGTGCGGTGTGTCTTCTCGGCGGCCGCGAGGTAGGTCTCGTGTTCCGCGATCGCCACCAGGGTGCGCAACTGCGTCAGGTCGAAATTCTTCATATAAGAAATGCTTATATTTTAGGGTCGATTTCTAAATTGTGCTGGGTGTGCTCGCTGCATAGACTGTGGGTCGGTCAAAAGAAATTATAAGTTTCCAAGATAGTTTTATCGAGGTCACCCAGGCCGGATGCGGGATCGACCGGCTTCATCCACAGATATCTCTCATGAGCAAAACCATCACCGCAGGGCAAGCGAAACAATGGCTGGACGAAGGCGGAGAGATCGCCTTCCTGGACGTGCGCGAGCACGGGCAGTACGGCGAAGAGCATCCTTTCTTCGTCGTGTCGGTTCCCTACAGCAGGCTGGAGCTGGACGTCGAGCGCCTGGTGCCGCGCAAGACCGTTCCCGTCGTGCTGCTGGACGACGGCGATGGCGTGGCCGAACGCGCCGCCGCGCGGCTGGAGGCGGTGGGCTATGGCCACATGCACGTGCTGCGCGGCGGCGCGGCCGCCTGGAAGGCCGCCGGCTACGGGATGTTCCAGGGCGTGCACCTGCCGTCCAAGACCTTCGGCGAACTGGTGGAGCATGCCTATCACACGCCCCGGCTCCAGGCCCCGGAACTGGCCGCCATGCAGGCGCGGGGGGAAGCGGTGGTGGTCCTGGACGGCCGTCCCGTGGACGAATTCCGCAAGATGAACATCCCGGGCGCGGTCTGCTGCCCCAACGGCGAACTGGCGCTGCGCATCCACGCGCTGGTGCCGGATGACCGCACGCCCGTGGTGATCAATTGCGCCGGCCGTACGCGCAGCATCATCGGCGCGCAGACCCTGATCAACATCGGCATTCCCAATCCCGTCTATGCCCTGGAGAACGGTACGCAGGGCTGGTATCTGAACGACCTGGCGCTGGAGCACGGCAACGACAGGCGCTATCCGCAGGTGGACGCGGCGGCGCCGGACTTGAAGGCGCGGCGGGACAGGGCCCGGGAGTTGGCCGGCCGGCACGGCGTCGCCGAGGTCGACGCGGCGACGCTGGCCGGCTGGATGCGCCAGGAGGATCGCACCACGTTCCTGCTGGACGTGCGCACCGGCGAGGAGTTCGCCGCCGGTTCGCTGCCTGGCGCCCAGCACGCGCCGGGCGGCCAGCTCCTGCAGGGCACCGATCTGTACGTGGGAGTCAAGGGCGCCCGGCTGGTGGTGACGGACGACGACGGCATCCGCGCGCGGGTGGTGGCGAGCTGGCTGGCCCAGATGGGGCGTGAAATCCATGTGCTGCCCCCCGAAGAATGGACCCGCGCGGGCGCGGCGCTGCCGCCGCCGGCGCCGGCGGTCGCCGTGCAGGGCCTGCCGCTGGTGGGCCCGGCGGAACTGGCCGCCCTGGTGGCCGCGGGCCAGGTGCAGATCCTGGACGTCCGCGCCAGCATGGCCTACCGCCAGGCGCATATCGCGGGGGCGCGCTGGGCCATCCGTCCGCGCATGGCGGGCCTGGCAGGCACGGGGGCGGGCGCGCTGGTGCTGGTGGCGGCCAGCGCCGAGCTGGCCGCGCTGGCCGCGGGCGAGCTGCCCGAAGCGCTCCGCGCCGGGGCGCGCGCGCTGGTCGCGCCGGTTGCGCAGTGGCGGGAGGCGGGGCTGGCGGTCGAGGCCACGCCCGATACGCCGCGCGATGCAGACTGCATCGATTTTCTTTTCTTCGTCCACGACAGGCACGACGGCAACAAGGAGGCCGCCCGGCGCTATCTCGCCTGGGAAACGGGCCTGATCGGACAGCTCGACGCACAAGAGCGGGGCGCATATCGCATCTCGCCATGACACCTGAGGAGGAAAGCATGAAGACCAAGAACACGAAGCGAGGCGGCAGGGCGCCGGCGTCCGGCCTGCTCCTGGTCGCGGCGCTGGCCGTGGCGTGGGCGGGACCGGGGCGGGCGGCCGATCCGGGCGCCTTCCCGGCCAAGACGGTCCGGATGGTGGTGCCGGTATCGGCCGGCGGCAGCACCGACAAGATCGCCCGCCTGCTGGCGGAAAAACTGAATGCCAGGTGGGGCCAGGCGGTGGTGGTGGAGAACGTCACCGGGGCGGGCGGCTCGATCGGGGCGGCGCAGGTGGCCAAGGCGGCGCCCGATGGCTACACCCTGCTGCTGCACAGCGACGCCGTGGTGCTGAACACCGCGCTGCTCAAGAAGCCGCCCTATGCGCTCAAGGATTTCTCGGGGGTGGTGCGGGCCATCGCCAATCCGCAGATCCTGGTGGTCCGGCCCACGCTGGGAGTCAAGACCTTCCAGCAATACCTGGCGCTGGCGAAGAAGTCGCCGGGCCAGGTGACGGTCGGCCTGCCCACCAGCGGTGGAATCGCCCACATCGCTCACGAAATGATCCAGGCGCAGACCGGCATCGACGTCAACTACATCCCGTACCCCGGGGGCGGGCCGGCCGCGGTCGATGTCATGGGCGGGCACATCGACGCCACCATGATCACCATGGCCGCGGTCACCGAATTCATCAAGGCCGGGCGCCTCGTGCCGCTGGCCGTCACGACTTCCTACCGCTCGCCGGCGCTGCCCGACGTGCCGACCGTGGCGGAGTCCGGGGTGCCGGGATTCGACGTCGAGTCCTGGCAGGGCATCCTGGCGCCGGCCAAGACGCCCGCGGCCGTGATCGAGAAGATCAATCGCGACGTGATGGAGATCCTGCGCCAGCCAGACATCAAGGCGCAGGTCGAGAGCATGGGGTATGGCGTCGCGGGCGGCACGCCGGCCGAGTTCGACCAGTCGCTCAGGCAGGACCTGGAGCGCTATTCCAAGGTCATCAAGGCCGCGCGCATTACCTTGCAGTAACCGGGTGCGGGCCATCGCGCCCGCGGCTCCGGCCGACAAGACCAAGAAGAGGGGACCATGTATCCGCGTAGTGAAAAAAGGCTGGCCACGGGCCTGCTGTATCTATTGCTCGGGGCCGGCACGTCGCTGCTCGCCTTGGGCTATCCCATGGGCACGCCCGCGCGCATCGGGCCCGGCTATTTCCCGTTCTGGCTGGGCCTGCTGCTCGCGGCGCTGGGCCTGTCCATCACCGTGCGGGCGTATGTGGCGGGAGCGCCGCGGGAAAAACTGGCGCGCTGGGACTTCCGGTCGCTGTCCTGGATGACCGGATCGGTGGTGCTGTTCGGCGTCATGCTCAAACCCCTCGGGCTGGTGCTCGCGATCGCCACGCTGGTCGTCGTGGCCAGCCGCGCCAGCCACGAATTCACGTGGCGCGGCGCGCTGGCCAACGCGGCCGTCATGGTGGCGCTGATCGTCGGCGCATTCGTCCACGGGTTGGGGCTGCCGTTCAACCTGTGGCCGGCCTTCCTGGACTGAGGAGCCTCGCATGGAATTGCTGGACCATCTGGCGCTGGGCTTCGCCACCGCGCTGTCGTGGCAGAACCTTGCCTATGCCTTCGCCGGCTGCCTGCTGGGCACCCTGATCGGCGTCCTGCCCGGGCTGGGGCCGGTGCCGACCATCGCGATGCTGCTGCCCATCACCTATGCGCTGCCGCCCACGTCGGCGCTCATCATGCTCGCCAGCATCTACTACGGCGCCCAGTACGGCGGGTCGACCACCGCCATCCTGGTGAAGCTGCCGGGCGAGTCCTCGTCGGCAGTCACGCTGATCGATGGACATGCCATGGCCACGCAGGGCAGGGCGGGCCCGGCGCTCGCCACGGCGGCCATCGCCTCCTTCTTCGCCGGCTGCGTCGGCGTGCTGCTGCTGGCGGCGTTCGCCGCGCCGCTGGCCGAGATGGCGTTCAAGTTCGGGCCGGCGGAGTATTTCTCGCTGATGCTGCTGGGGCTGGTCGGCGCCGTGGCGTTGTCTTCCGAGTCGCTGGACGTGTCGCTGGGCATGATCGCCATCGGCATCATCCTCGGCCTGGTCGGGACCGACGTGAACAGCGGCACGGTGCGGCTGGCCTTCGAGATTCCACAGTTGATGGAGGGCATCGAGTTCACCTGCCTGGCCATGGGCCTGTTCGGCGTGGCCGAGATCGTGGCGAACCTGGAAATGCAGAAGGCCTCCGGAACGACAGCCGTGGCGCCCATCGCCAGCCTGATGCCCACCCGGGACGACATCCGGAGGATGGCGCCCTCGATCGTCCGGGGTACCGCGCTCGGGTCGGCCCTCGGCATCCTGCCCGGAGCGGGCGTGACCATTTCCGCCTTCTCGGCCTACACGCTGGAGAAAAAACTGTCGTCCAGGTCGGCGGAAATGGGACATGGCGCCATCGAAGGCGTCGCCGCGCCCGAAGCCGCCAACAACGCCGCCGCGCAGACCAACTTCATCCCGCTGCTGACGCTGGGCGTTCCCGGCAGCGCCGTCATGGCCCTGATGCTGGGCGCGATGACCATCCACAACATCCAGCCGGGACCGCAGGTCATGACCAGCCATCCCGCGCTGTTCTGGGGCCTGATCGCGTCGATGTGGATAGGCAACCTGATCCTGGTGGTCCTGAACCTGCCGCTGATCGGACTGTGGGTGCGGCTGCTCAAGGTGCCGTACCGGCTGCTGTATCCAGCCATCCTGGTGTTCTGCTGCGTCGGGGTCTATTCGATCCAGAATTCGGTGGCGGACGTGTTCCTGGTCGCCTGCTTTGGCGTGGCCGGCTACCTGTTCGGCAAGCTGTCGATATCGCCGGTGCCGTTGCTGCTGGGCTTCGTGCTGGGGCCCATGATGGAGACGAGCTTCCGGCGCACGCTCATGGTGGCGCGCGGCGATTTCTCGGTATTCGTCACGCGGCCCATCTCGCTGGGGCTGCTGATCGCCACGGCGCTGTTGATCGTGCTGGCGCTTGCGCCGGCCATCCGGCGCAAGCGGGCCGTGGTGCTGGCCGAGGCGCAAGCCTAGCGTTGCTGGCATGGAGGCCGGGCCCGCCGATTCGATCGCGCGGGCCGGTGCCTCTACAATGGCTGGGCGCCAGCCAGGAAGCCTGCCATCATGCCTCTACCGGAACCCTCCGCCCGCCGCTCCGTCCATCACCGCGTCATCGACATGCAGACCTACGCCCGCGAAGACGGTCTGTACGACGTGGAAGCCCGGCTGGTCGACCGCAAGCCCTTTCCCTTCCAACTCATGAGTTCGGACGACCCGCTGCCCGCGGGAGAAGCGCTCCACGACCTGTGGATACGCCTGACGGTGGACGACGCGTATGTGATCCGGGACATCGTGGCGGCGTCGGATTCGACGCCCTGGCCGCTATGCAAGGAAGCCACGGACACGCTGCGCGTGCTGGTCGGCGAGCGCATCGCCCGGGGCTGGACGGCCATGGTCAAGGACCGGTTGCGAGGCGCGGCCAGCTGTACCCACTTGATGGAAATGCTGGTGCCGATGGCGACCACGGCCTTGCAAGGCATACGCGGGCTGCAGCGCGACATGCCCCTGCTGATGGGCGAGGAGCGGGCACGGGAGAAGATCGATTCCTGTTTTGCCTTCGGCCGCGACCGGGAAGTGGTGAAGATGCTGTGGCCGCAGCATGCGGCCGGGAGGCCCGACGGCGACGGGCCTCCCGACGGGGGGCGGACTACGGCTTGAAGGTCCCCGCCACCGCGGTGCTGAAGTCTTCGGGCTTGAAGTACTTGCGCAGCGCCGCGTTGACCTGCTCCGCGGTCAGGGCCTTGAGCTTGCGGTCGGATTCCGCCGCGAAGGCGAAGGTGCGGTCCAGGTCCAGGTAGTCCGACCAGGCACCCGCCAGCCGCCGATCCTGCGCGCGGGCCAGGTGGCGCAGGTTCATCAGCGAGTCGATGCCGTCCTTGACCTCTTGCGCGCTGAAGCCTTCGCGCAGGACGCGCTCGGATTCCTCCTTGATGGCCGTCTCCAGCCGCGCCCGGTTGCTGGGCGCGTAGATGGCGTACAGCGTCCACTGGCCCGAGGGTTCGTAGGACGAGGCCGACAGCTGGCTGCGCACGTTGTACGACAGGCCTTCGCGTTCGCGCACCCGCATCCACAGCCGCGAGGTCTCGGAACTGCCCAGCAGGTAGTTCGCCAGCATGGCCGCGGGATAGTCCGGATCGGTGTCCTGCAGCCTGATCGGCATGGTGGACAGGTAGAAGGCGTTGGCCTTGTCGGGCAGCGAGATGTCGAAGCGCTTGGCCGGCACCGCATGGTAGGGATCGTCCACGCGCGTGTAGGCCGGAGCCTTCTTCCATCCTTGCAGGCCCTTGGTCAGCGACTGCTCGACCGCCGCCGGGTCGAAGTCGCCCACGGCGGCCAGCCGCACGCGGCCCGCGCCGTAGAAGCGGTCATGGAACTGCACCAGCGCATCGCGGGTCAGCGCCTTGTAGGCGGCCTCTTGCTCGTCGAAGCTGGGGGTGTAGCGCAGGTCGTCGGCAGGCCATGGGTTGTCGTGCCGCGCCAAGGCCTGTTGCGCGACGGCCGTGGGCTCCTGGCGGGCGCTTTCCACCGAGGCCAGGCCGCGGCGGCGGTACTCGTCCAACTGGTCCTCGGGGAAGTTGGCGTTGCGCAGCACGTCCAGCACCAGTTCCAGCGTGGCGGGCAGGTTGTCGCGGGTGGTCGAGATGTCGACCGCCGCGCTGGTGCCGCCCCCGGCGAAGCCGACGTCCGCCCGCAGCGCGTCGAAACGGTCCTCGATCTGCTGCCGCGTCATCGTGGCCGTGCCGTTGTCGAGCAGGGCGCCCACGGCGCGCGAGATCTCGCGCTGGCCGCGCAGCGTCTCGGCGTCGCCGAACTGCACCACCAGGCGGGCATTGACCAGGTGGCCGCGCGTCGACTTGGGCAGCAGCGCCAGCTTGACCGGCCCGTTGGGCAGGTCCAGCGTCTTGCGCTGGGTGCGGGCGTCGATATTGGCCGGCGTGGCGTCGAAGGCCTCGGCCTGCACGAAGTCGGTGTCGCCCTTGTAGCCTTTCAGCTCGGCCTGCAGGTCCAGGGGCTGCGGCGCGGGAGCGCGCTGGGGACCGTCGGTCGGGATGTAGGTGCCCAGCGTGCGGTTCGATTGCAGCAGGTAGCTTTCCGCCACGCGCTGCACGTCGGCCAGCTTCAGGTCGCGGATACGGTCCCGGGTCACGAAGAACAGTCGCCAGTCGCCCTGGGCGATGCTCTCGGACAGCGACACGCCCACCTTCTGCGGATCGCTGTAGGCCATGTCCCAGTCCTTGAGCCAGCGGGTGCGCGCGCGCTCCAGCTCTTCGCTGGTGATCGGCTGCGCCTTGATGGACTCGATGGTCTCCAGCATCTTGTCGCGCGCGGCATCCAGGCTGGCGCCGGGCTGCAGCTGGGCGCCCATCATGATCATGCCCGGATCGTACATGCCGAAGGTGAAGCCGAAGGTGGAGGCGGCCAGCTTGGTTTCCACCAGCGACTTGTACAACCGGCCCGAGGGCGCGTCGCCCAGGATGCCGGCCAGCATTTCCATGGCCGCGGAATCGGCCGCGCCGCCCTGCGGCGTGTGGTACATGGCCGCGACCATGGGCGAGCCGCCGGCGCGGCGCAGCGTGACGCTACGCTCGCCGTCCTGGACCGGTTCCTCGGTGTACAGGCGCGGCAGGGTGCGCTTGGGCTTGGGTATCTTGCCGAAGGTGCGGGCGATGACGGCCAGCGTCTTGGCCTCGTCGAACTGGCCCGAGACGATCAGCACGGCGTTGTCCGGCTGGTAGTAGGTACGGTAGAAGGCCTGCAGGCGGCCGATGTCGACGTTCTCGACGTCCGAGCGCGCGCCTATCGTGGTCTTGCCGTAGTTGTGCCACTGATAGGCCGCGGCCATCATCTTGCTCATCAGCACACGGAACGGATTGTTCTCGCCGCTTTCCATCTCGTTGCGCACGACGGTCATTTCCGAGTCCAGGTCCTTGCGCGCGATCAGCGAGTTGACCATGGCGTCGGCCTGCCAGCCCAGGTACCAGTCCAGGTTGGCCTCGTTGGCGGCGAAGCTGGCGAAATAGTTCGTGCGGTCGGTCCAGGTGCTGCCGTTGGCCTGCAGGCCGCGGCGCGAAAACTCGGCCAGCGCGTTGCGCATCGTGGGCGTACCCTTGAACAGCATGTGTTCCAGCAGGTGCGCCATGCCGGTTTCGCCGTAGTTTTCCTGGCGGGAACCCACGAGATAGGTCATGTTGACCGTAGTGGTCGGCTTGGACTGGTCGGGTGCCAGCAGGATGCGCAACCCGTTGTTCAGCCGGTATTCGTTGATGCCTTCGACCGAGGTGACCTTCTGTACGCCGGCAGGGACGGCTGCCTGCGTCCGGGCCTGGGCGGCGTGGGTAGCCGGCGGCAGCAGGGCGGCCGCGGACAGGGCCACGCAGGCGAAGGCCCGGCCCAGGAGACCGGAGCGGTTGGCGGTGAGCGATGATGGCATAGGCGGACTCGAACCGTTCAGGAAGTGGATTGGAGTGCCGGGCCGCGACAACGTTCCCGCCGCGCGGCCCGGAATGCTACTTGGACAGCAGCCGCATGGCCTGTTCCAGGCCGCTCAGCGTGACGGGATACATGCGGCCCTGCATCAGTTTCCGGATGATGTCGGTGGATTGGCGGTAGGGCCACAGGCCCTCCGGCTCGGGATTGAGCCAGACGAAACGGGGATAGGCCGCGGCCATGCGCTGCAGCCAGACCGCGCCGGCCTCGGTGTTGTGGTATTCCACCGAACCGCCCGGCTGCAGGATCTCGTACGGGCTCATGGTGGCGTCGCCGACGAAGATCAGGCGCCAGTCCGGGTTGTACTTGCGCAGCACGTCCCAGGTGTGGGCGCGCTCGGCGTGGCGCCGGCGGTTGCTTTGCCAGACCCAGTCGTACAGGCAGTTGTGGAAATAATAGACTTCCAGGTGCTTGAACTCGCTGCGCGCGGCCGAGAACAGTTCCTCGATCCGCTGGATGTGGCTGTCCATCGTGCCGCCCACGTCCAGCATCATCAGCACCTTCACCGTATTGTGCCGCTCGGGCACCATGCGGATGTCCAGGTGCCCGGCATTGCGCGCCGTGCTGCGTATGGTGTCGTCCAGGTCCAGTTCCAGGTCGGCGCCTTCGCGGGCGAAGCGGCGCAGCCGCCGCAGGGCCACCTTGATGTTGCGCGTGCCCAGTTCCACCTGGTCGTCGTAGTCGCGGAAGCTGCGCATGTCCCAGGCCTTGACCGCGCTGTGGTTGCCGGCGCTGTCCTGGCCGATGCGGATGCCCTCGGGGTGGTAGCCGCCGCTGCCGAAGGGCGAAGTGCCGCCGGTACCTATCCACTTGCTGCCGCCCTCGTGGCGTTCCTTCTGCTCCTCCAGCCGCTGGCGGAACAGTTCCATCAGCTTGTCCCAGCCCAGCTTCTCGATCGCGGCCTTGTCCTCGGGCGACAGCTCGCGCATGAAGCGCTGCACCAGCCATTCGGCCGGGATCTCCTTGCCCGGCGGGAAGGCCGCCTCGATGCCCTTGTAGTAGCTGGCGAAGGCCCGGTCATAGCGGTCGAACTGGCTTTCGTCCTTGACCAGCGTCATCCGGGCCAGCAGATAGAACTCGTCCACCGACGGCGCGATCACCCGGCGCGACAGCGCTTCCAGCAGCGTCAGGTACTCGTTGATGGAGACCGGCAACTGGTGCTTGCGCAGATGGTAAAAAAAATCAATGAGCATGAGGCCCCCCCTACGCGCTTCGCGCGCCCCGAACGGTGAGCCCCCCGCCGCTGCGCGGCAGCCCCCCGAGGGAGCCTGGGCCCGCCTTGGGGCGGCCCGGCGCCGGGCCCAGGGGGCGGCGCTGGCGGACCGGCGAAGCCGGATCCGCGGCACCCTGAATGACGCGCGGGGTGGATCGATGCGATTTCATGCCCGTCTGCCGCTTCTAGCCATGAGGATCAGGCGTTCGAACAGGTGGACGTCTTGTTCGTTTTTCAGCAGCGCGCCATGCAGCGGAGGCACGGCGGCTTCGCGGTCGGTGCTTTTCAAGGCTTCAGGCGGGATGTCCTCGGCCAGCAGGACCTTGAGCCAGTCCAGCAGTTCGGACGTGGACGGTTTCTTCTTCAGGCCCGGGGTCTCGCGCAGCTGGAAGAAGCTGTCCAGCGCCGCCGACAACAGTTCCTTCTTCAGGCCGGGGTAGTGGACTTCGACGATGCGTTCCATGGTCTCCTTCTCGGGAAACCGGATGTAGTGGAAGAAGCAGCGCCGCAGGAAGGCGTCCGGCAGGTCCTTCTCGTTGTTGGAGGTGATGATGACCAGCGGCCGGTGCACGGCACGCACGGTTTCACGCGTTTCGTACACGTGGAATTCCATGCGGTCCAGCTCGCGCAGCAGGTCGTTGGGGAATTCGATGTCGGCCTTGTCGATCTCGTCGATCAGCAGCACCACCGGCTCGGGCGAGGCGAAGGCCTGCCACAGCACCCCGCGCACGATGTAGTTCGTGATGTCGCGCACCTTCTCGTCGCCCAACTGCGAATCGCGCAGGCGCGAGACCGCGTCGTATTCGTACAGCCCCTGGTGCGCCTTGGTGGTGGACTTGATGTGCCATTGCAGCAGCGGCCGCCCCAGCGCCCGGGCCACTTCCTCGGCCAGCATGGTCTTGCCAGTGCCGGGTTCGCCCTTGATCAGGAGCGGGCGCTCGAGCGTGAGCGCGGCATTGACGGCCAGCGTCAGGTCGTCGGTGGCGACGTAGGTGTCGGTGCCCTGGAAGCGGGCGGCGGACGGCGAGACGGACTGGGGCATGGTCGGGCTGGCGGTAGGGCCCCGCGGGGGCGAAGCACCCAGTATAAGAAAACTCCGGACGGGCAGGGTGAACCGGCGCCCGTCCCGCAAAAGGGGCGGCGGACGGAGGTTGTTCCTGATGTATCATTAGGGGTTAAATAAAGACGGAAACCGGACCTGAGTACAACAATACGGTTTCTCGATGGAATAAAACGGAGACGCTTCGTTGGCCTGTGGGGGCCGGGCGTTGCCGCTCAGTCGTTTCGCCGCCCGGTATCGGGATTTCCTTGATTCTGATAGAGCGTTCTAATGAAGTTGAGCATAACGAAGCGGGCGCTGCCCGCGTTGGCCGCCCTGGCCGCCTGTGCGGTCGTCGGCTCGGCCGTGGCCCAATCGGCCCCGCCGGCTACCATCACCGGCAACGCCGATGCCGCCCGTGACAAGAATTCCATGTGCATAGGCTGCCATGGCATCCCGGGCTACAAAGCCAGCTTTCCCGAGGTCTATCACGTTCCGATGATTGCTGGGCAGAACGCCAAGTACATCGAGGCGGCGCTGAAGGAGTACGCCAGCGGCGCGCGGACGCATCCTTCCATGGTTGGCATCGCCAAGAGCCTGTCCGAGCAGGACATCGCCGATCTGGCCGCCTATTACTCCAGCCTGAAGTGAGCCGTCCGACCATGAAGACCATCCAGCGCCTTTCCTTCCTCGTCGGCAGCGCCTTGCTCTCGCTGTCGGCCGCCCAGGCCGCCGGCGACATCGCCGCCGGCAAGGCGGTGTTCGATCGCATCAACTGTGCCTCCTGCCACGGTGCCGATGCCAAGACCTCCATCGATCCCAGCTATCCCCAACTGGCGGGCCAGCATCCCGACTACCTCGCGCATGCGCTGAAGGCGTATCGCCGGGGCCAGTCCAATGCCGCGCCGTCGGCCAACATCCGCAAGAACGCCATCATGGGTGCGTTCGCCGTCCAACTGTCCGACAAGGACATCGAGGATGTGGCGGCGTACCTGTCCAGCCTGCCTGGCAACCTGGCCGTACGTAAGTAGTAGGGTCCTCCTACGCGCTGACGCGCGCCCAGAATGGTGGGCCCCAGCCGCTATGCGGCAGCCCCAAGGGGCCGGGACCCGCCTTGGGGCGGCCCGGCGCCGGGTCCCGAGGGGCGATGCGGATGGACCGGCAAAGCCGGATCCACCGCATCCTCAGTCTTCCATTTCGCTCCTGTGTGGAGCCTTGCTTATTCGGGGAGCAGGCCGGTCTGCCGGGTGATGCGTTGCCAGGTGGCGTGTTCCTGTTGCAGGAACCGGCGGTTCTGGTCGGCGGTGGACAGGGCCGGATCGGTGTCCAGGCCCAGGGAGGCCAGGTGTCGGGCGATTTCCGGCTTGGCCAGCAGCGTGTCGAGTTCCCGGTTCAGGCGCGCCACGACGGAAGCGGGCGTGCCGGCGGGGGCCGCGAGCATGTGCCAACCGGCCAGTCCGAAGCCGGGAAAAGTTTCTCCCAGGGCCGGAACGTCCGGCATCGACGGCAGCCGCGATGCGGTGCTGACCGCCAGGGCCTTCAGCCGGCCTTGCCCGACATGATTCATCACCACGATGGCAGGCAGGACGACGAGGTCGGTCCGGCCGGCTATGGTGTCCTGCAGCGCTTCCGAGGACTTCGAATAAGGCACCGTGGTCCAGCGGGCTCCTGACATCGATTCCAATGTGTTGGCCAGTATGCCCGAGAAGGTCTTGGCGCCTTCGGTCGCGACGCGAGGGCCCGTGCCGTCCTTGCCGGGGGCCGACAAGGCCTCCTTCAGCGTGGATGCCTTCAGCCCCGCGGTGGCTGCGATCATGAACGGGCTGTAGCCGATGAACCGGATGGGGACGAAGTCCTTGACGGGATCGTAGGGCAGTCCCTTGATCGTATAAAGATTACTGACCAGGGCGCTGGTGGTGCCGTAGAACAGCGTGTAGCCATCAGGCGAGGCGCGGGTGACGGCCTGGGCGCCGATGATGTTTTGCCCGCCGGGCTTGTTTTCTATCACGATCGGCTGGGCCCAGCCGCGGGCAAGCTGGGTTGCGATGTATCGCGCCACGATGTCGGTGCTCGAGCCGGGCGCGTGCGAGACGACCAGCTTGACCGGCCGCGTCGGCCAGTCGTCGCCCAGGGCGGGTGATTGCCAGGCGAGCGGGGCAAGGCCTGCGCAAAGCAGCCAGGATGTTGCGAAGCGGGGCATGTTGTCTCCTTGTGAGTATCTTTTCCGTCACGCAACGGCCAGCGGCGACAGGGCGGTGTCCGGGTGCGCCATGGCCTGGCGCAGCAACTGCTGGATCAGGGCGTCGCGGATGCCGCGGTGGGCGGCGCTGTCCCAGAGGTTGGCGCACTCGAGCGGATCGTCCAGGCGGTCGTACAGTTCGCCCCATTCCACGCCGTCATACACGCTGAGCCGGTAGCGGGGATGGACCAGGGTTCGCATCCGGACGGGGGCGTCGAAGCCGAAATAGGTCCGTTGGCCTTCCTCTTCGATCAGTACCGCGTCGCGGGCCTGGAACGGCCGCGCCTGGATCGAGGGCAGGAAGGACATGCCTTGCATGCCGTTGCAGGCTTCGACGCCGGCAGCTTCCAGAATCGTGGGCGCGATGTCGATGGTCGAAAGCAGGCCGTTTTCCCGCACGCGCCGGGCGTCCGGCGCGGCCCATATGAGCGGTGTACGTATCAGGCTGCGGTAATGCAGGGAGCCCTTGAACAGCAACTGATGATCGCCGCCGTATTCTCCATGATCGGCCGTGAAGATCACGATCGTGTTGTCGGCCAGCCCGCATTCTTCCAGGGTTTGCAGTACACGGCCGATGTTTGCGTCGATGAAGCTGATGGCCCCGTAGTTGAGCGCGATTGCCTCTCGTACTTCTCGTTCCGTGGCGGCAAAGCAGGCCATGGAGGTCTTGTGGGCGCGCCCCGCGTCGCGCTGGCGGCGCAGCCACGCCAGGTGGGGCGGCGGGGTGTCCGAGCGGTAGGACGCGGGCAGCGCCATGTCCTCCGGACGGTACATGTCCCAGTATCGGCCCGGCGGCGTATAGGGATGGTGCGGGTCCGGAAACGAGGCATACAGGAAGAACGGCGCATCGTTCCGCGCATAGGCGCGCAGACGGTCGCAGGTCCGCTCGGCTACCCACGCGCTGGGGTGCAAGGCTTCGGGTACGCGCGTGCGCCAGGCCTGGCCGACCGCCGCCAGCTCGTAGTCGCTGGGCAGGGCATTGGACCGGCCGATCCATGTTTCCGCGTCGGCGCACTTGCCGCGCAGCCATTGCCGGTAGTGGCCGTTGATGTCGTCGCCATGTTCGATGCCGATCTCCGCATGGCCGAAGCCGTAGTAGGGCAGGCTCATGGGGTATTCGTGGCCGCGCCAGCTGGCGACGCTTTCCTGCAGGTAGTCCCCGGGGTAATGCCGGGCGCCGTCGCGGGCCCGGCGGGGTGTCCTGGGATCGGGAAGCGGCGCATGGTCCGTCATGGTCTGGAGATGCGACTTGCCTATCAGTGCCGTGGCGTAGCCCGCCTCGCGCAGCAGCTCCGGGAAGGTCACGGCTTCCAGCCCCAGCGGCAGGCCGTTGTGGCGGACGCCGTGGGCCGACGGCATGCGGCCGGTCATCAGGCTGGAGCGGTTGGGCATGCAGATCGGCGTGGCGACGTAGGTGTTCGAGCTGGTCCAGCCCCGCTCGGCGAGCCGGTCGATATTCGGGGTCCGCACCGTGGTGTTGCCGTAGCAGCCGAGGTGATCGGCGCACAGCTGGTCGACGATGAACATCAGGAAATTGGGCCGCATGCTTTGCTTCGTGGAAGGAAGGGTCTCGGAGCCGAGATCCTAGCGGCTGGGGCCGGCTGACCGGTAATAGGAAGTTTTGAGAGCGCCATCACCCCGCGTGATGGCGGGCAGTCAAACCTGGCTTGCCAGCGTGGCCTTCATGATGCGCTCGGCCGCGATGACGGCATGGGACTTGGGCAGGTCGGGGCAGGCGCGTACGACCACGCGGCGGGAAAAGGCGGGGTGGGCGATGCGTCGGACGACCAGCGACGTGCCTCGCGTCAGCGTGCCCGCCAGTCCTTCGGGCAGCAGGGTGGAGAATTGGCCAGTCTCGCACAAGAGGAGGAGCGAGGAAATGTCCTCCACGCCGCCCATGATGTTCAGCCGGAGCTTCTGCGCCTGGGCCAGGGCAAGCAGCGACTGGTGCAGGGGCTGTGCCATGGACAGCAGCAGGGGAAAGTCCTGGAGGCTCGGCAGTTCCACCGGCGGCGTTCCGCCGGCATGGCTGGCCGGCGTCACCAGGCAGATGTTTTCCTCGTATAGATGCGCGTCGGATTCCCCCCGCTCGTCACTGGCCAGCACCAGCATGGCCAGGTCCAGTTCGCCGCGGCGCAGCCGCTGCGCCAGGGCGTCGGAATAGCCCACCACCAACTGGGGCTGGATGCCGGGGGCCTCCTGGCGCAGGCGGGTGAACAGCGGGGCGCAGGCGACCGGCGCGGCGCTGTGCAGGATGCCTATGCGCACCGGGCCGCTGGCGGTGTCCAGGGTGGACTGGATGGCGGCCCTGGCCCGGTCGATCTGCCTGAGGATGGCCAGCGCATGGTGCAGCAGTTCCGTCCCCGACGTGGTCGGGACCACGCCCGTGGGGCCGCGGGTGAATAAAGGCGTGCCGAGTTCGGTTTCCAGGGCGGCCAGGGCCTGGCTCAAGGCCGGTTGGACCACGTGCAGGCGCCGCGCCGCCGCGGAAAGGCTGCCCTGCTGGGCAATGGCGACGAAGTATCGGAGCTGCTTGACGTCCATGTCGTGGCCGGCCTGCTGAAGGACCGCGTGGCGGGAATGCGGCGGCCTACGAGCCGGCGCGCTGGCGGATCAGCTCGATATAGGCATCGGTATCGAGCGGGGTGCCCAGGCGCTGGGCTTCCCATACGACGCGGCCCAGGCATTCCATGATTTCGTGCGCCGCTTCGTGGGCGCCCTTGCGCTGGGCCAGCCGCTGGTAGGCGTCGCGGATGCCGGGCGGGTGGTCGATCGAGAGCTGTTCGGCGATCGCCAGGTGCATGGACAGGTGCAGGAAGGGGTTGGTGCGGCCGGCCTCGACGCTGTAGTCGGCCTGGGCGGCCTCGGGGTTCTCGAGGTCGCCGTGGTATTCGGGGTGTTCCAGGATCCAGTCCAGCGCGGTGGCTTCCAGCGGCGTCAGGACTTCGCCGGCGCGATGCTTGCGCCAGGTCTCGGTGAAGAACTGGCGGACCTGGTCTCGGGTAGGATTGAACATCATCCGGGCATTGTACCCGCCGCGCCGGGCCCGCCCCGCCGCCGGCCGCGTGCGCCGCCCGGCCGAATACGGGATAATCCACGGGATGTGACAGGGCCGCGCCGCGGCTTGCTTCAACGATCGTTCGGAAACGCCGCATGTCTTCCTACAAGCATATCCAGGTGCCCGCCCAGGGCAGCCGCATCACCGTCAACGCGGATTTCTCCCTCAACGTGCCCGACCAGCCCATCGTCGCCTACATCGAGGGCGACGGCACCGGGCGCGACATCACGCCGGTGGCGCTGAAGGTGATCGATGCGGCCGTGGCCAGGGCCTATGGCGAGGCCCGCCGCATCCACTGGATGGAAATCTACGCCGGTCGCAAGGCGACCACGCTGTATGGCGAGGGGGGCTGGCTGCCCGACGAGACCGTGGCCGCATTGCGCGAGTTCGTCGTCGCGATCAAGGGCCCGCTGGGCACGCCGCCGGGCGGCGGTTTCCGTTCGCTGAACGTGATGATGCGGCAGGCGCTGGACCTGTACGTCTGCTTGCGGCCCATCCAGTACCTGCGCGGGGTGCCGTCGCCGCTGAAGCAGCCGGAGAAGACCAACATGGTCATCTTCCGCGAGAACTCCGAGGACATCTACGCCGGGATCGAGTACGCCGCGGGTTCGCCCGAGGCCGTGGAGCTGATCACCGTGCTGGAGGAGAAACTCGGGGCCAAGCACCTGCGCTTCCCGGCCACCTCCGGCATCGGCATCAAGCCGGTCTCGCGCGAGGGCACCGAGCGCCTGGTGCGCAAGGCCATCCAGTATGCCCTGGACCACGACCGCCGCTCGGTCACGCTGGTGCACAAGGGCAACATCATGAAGTACACCGAGGGCGCGTTCCGGGACTGGGGCTACGAGATCGCCCGCCGCGAATTCGCCGCCGAGACCATAGACGCGGGGCCGTTCTGCCGCATCCGCAACCCGCGCACCGGCCGGGACGTCCTGATCAAGGACTGCCTGATCGACACGTTCTCGCAGACCATGCTGCTGCGCCCGGTCGAGTTCGACGTGATCGCCACGCCCAACCTGAATGGCGACTATCTTTCATCGGCGCTGGCCGCGCAGGTCGGGGGCGCCGGCATCGCCCCGGGCGCGAACATGAGCGATTCGGTGGCCGTGTTCGAAGCCACCCACGGGACGTCCGCCAAGTACGCCGGCAAGGATTACGTCAATCCCAGTTCCGAGATCCTGTCGGGCCGCATGATGCTGCAGCACATGGGCTGGCACGAGGCGGCCGACCTGATCCTGCCGGCCATGGAGCGAACCATCCAGTCCAAGCGCGTGACCTACGATTTCGCGCGCCAGATGGAGGGCGCGACCCAGGTGTCGTGCTCGGGATTCGGGGAATCGGTCATCGCCAACATGTAGGCTGCGAGTCCGCGCCCCCCGCGCCGCGCCCCCAAGGGGGGCGGCGCGGTCACGCGGACGCCGTGGCCTGCTTGCGCCGCGCCGCCGTGGCGGGTTGCCGCTTCCTGAGCCAGAGGTACAGGCCGCTGCCAAGCACAATGATGGTCGCGATGTCCAGCAGCGCCCAGATGATCTGCATGGGCAGGCCGCCGTAGTCGCCGAAGTGCAAGGGCTGAGAGACCAGGAGCGCCGTCAGGTACCAGGGCAGCCTGGGCGCCGCGGTGACCTCGGCGGTCTTGGCGTCGACCAGCACCGGCTGCAGCAGCTTGGAGGTGAGCGGTTCGTTGCCGGCCAGGAAGAAGGTGTTGTGGTGGGGGCTGGAGAACGCCGTGCCGGGGAAGGCGATGAACGACAGGCGGGTGCCGGGGGCGGCCGCCTTGGCTGCTTCCATGGACCGCTGCAGCGAGGCCCGCTCGGGCGCCGGCGTGAGGGGCTGGCCCTGATAGGGCGCGAGCAGGGTGCTGAGCTGATCGTACTGCCAATACTTGATCATCAGGTCGGCCCAGGTATTGATCATGCCCGTGCCACCGACGACGAAGGCCCAGACCAGGGTCACGATGCCCAGCAGATTGTGCAGGTCCAGCCATTTCACGCGCTTGGTGCGATGGCGCCGGACCTCGCCGAAGTCCAGCTTCTTCGTGAAGGGACCGTACAGGACGGTGCCGCTGACGATGGCGATGAGCAGCAGCAGCCCCATGAAACCCAGGAACAGCTTGCCGGCCAGGCCCGCGAACAGGTCGACGTGCAGCTTGAGCATCACGTACATGAAGCCTTCGTCGAAGCGCGGCTCGGCCAGGATCTCGCCGGTGCGCGCATCCACCGCCACGGAACGGAAATCGTCGGTGGGGGCGGGCGTGGGGGTAAGCGTGACGAACCAGATGCGCTCGTCATCCTCGTCTTGCGAGGCGAACTGGATGACCCGTTCGGGGTAGCGCGCATGCGCGACTTCCAGGATGCGGTCCAGGCTGACCCGGGCACTGTCGTCCTGCATCGCGGGCGCTTCGACCTCGGTTCCCAGCAGGTGGCCGATTTCATGGTGGAAGATCAGCGGCAGGCCCGTCAGGCACAGCAGCAGCATGAACACCGTGCAGACCAGGCTGCTCCATTTGTGCAGCCAGGCCCAGGTCTTGAGCGAGCGGGCGGACATGCGTCAGTCCTTCGTGAAGGTGGTGGGGCCGCGGGTGCCGGCGGAGTGGGTCGAGACGTTCATGAGCGGTGGGGCGATCCATGGGCGCGGGCCCGGACGGGACGGCGGCGCAAGCCGAACCAGAGCATGACTGCGACCGGGGTGCCCAGGCCGACCCAGGACCAGGCGTCGCCCCAGGTATCGGACACGAGGGCGCTGAGCAGTCCGGTGATGGTGAGGATGCCAAGCGCGAGCGGCCAGGCCCAGATGCGAAGCGTCAGGGTCGACATCGGTCCTCCATGGGAACCGAGAAAAAGAAGAATAATAATGATTTTTATTTAAAAAATAAACCGTGCGCGTGGGGCGCAATGGCGGTCCGGGGGAGGGGGAGGCAGGGGCGGAGGGCGGCGCGCGACCGCTCTCCGGTCGGCGGGGCCGCTACTTGCTGCGCTTGTCCAGCAGCGGGTCGATCTTGTTCCGTTCCTCCGTGAGGAACTTGGCGAAGCTGGCCGCACCGGGCTCCATGGCGCTGGCGCCGGCATCGACGAAGATCTTGTCCACTTTGGGGTCGGCCAGCGCCTTGCCGGCGGCTTGTTCGAGGCGGGCGATGATCGCGGGTGGCGTTCCCCTGGGCGCGAACAGGCCGAACCAGCCGTTGAAGTCGAAGTCCGGCAGGTTCAGGGCTTCGGCCACGGTCGGCACGTCAGGCAGTAGCGGCGATCGGGTCTTTGACGTAACGGCCAGCGCGCGCAGGCGGCCTTCCTTAAGGAAGGGGGCGGCCACGGGCGTGTTGACGAATCCCATCTGCAGCGTGCCACCCAGCAGGTCGGTCATGGCTTGGGCGTTGCCGCGATAGGGCGTGTGGGTGAATCGGGCGCCGGTCCGGGCGGACAGCATTTCGCCCGCGATGTGGCTGGAGGTGCCTTCGCCGGGCGAGCCGTACACGAACCGGTCCGGCGATTTCCTGGCCTCGGCTACCAGTTCGGGCAGCGACTTGACCGGAACCGACGCGTTGACGGTGATGACGTTGGTCATCTTGGCGACTCCCGAGATCGGCACCAGGTCGGTCGCGGGGTTGAAGCCCAGGTTGGAGAAAAGATGGGGGTTGGCCACGATGGGCAAGCCGTTGATGAGGATGGTGTAGCCGTCCGGCTTGGCGCGTACGACGTATTCGGTGCCGATGTTCGTACCTGCTCCGGGCTTGTATTCGACGATGACGGGTTGTCCGAGCGTCGATGCCATGTGGTCGCCGATGGCGCGCGCAAAGACATCCGAGGATCCTCCCGCCGCGCCGCCGATGATCATCCTGATCGGCCGGGTGGGGTAGGCGTCCTCCGGTTGAGCCGCGTGGGCGCCACCCGAGATGGCAACCATGAGTGCGAAGCAGCTGGCCTTGAGTCGCGTGTTACGCATGGTACGTGCTCCCTGCGTTGTCGGTCGGTCCATCGTCGAGGTCCGGGCACGAGGCGTGCCACGGACCCCTGCTCGAGCATCCTGGCTTTCCCGGGACGGGCTATTTGTTGACGGAGGCGCCCGATTGCTTGACCAGCTCCGTCAGGCGCTCGGTGTCCACGCGCAGTGTGCGCGCGAAGTCGGCGCTCGATCCGCCAACCACTTCGGCGCCCGCGTTCATGATCGTCTCGCGCGAGGAGGGGTCGGCCAGGGCCTGGGCCGAGGCCTTGTGCAGCTTGGCGATGATGTCGCCGGGCGTGCCGGCCGGGGCCAGCAGGCCGAACCAGCCCGTGAGTTCATAGTCGATGTTCAGGGCCTCGGCCACCGTGGGCACGTCGGGCAACAGCGACGAACGGGTCGAGGATGTGACCGCCAGCGGTCTCAGCTTGCCGGATTTCACGAACGGCAATGCCACGGGCAGGTTGACGAAGCCGACCTCCAGCAGCCCCGCGAGGTGATCGTTCGTCGCCTGGGCGTTGCCCTGGTAGGCCACGTGCGTCAGCTTGGCGCCCGTCTTCATCTCGAGCAGTTGGCCGGACAGGCTGGCGGAGCTGCCGAAACCGGGCGAGCCGTAGTTGTACTTGCCGGGGTTCTTCTTCGCCAGCGCGATGAGTTCCTTCAGGTTGTGGACCGGCAACTGGGGATTGACCGTGATCACGTTGGACATGGCGGCGGCTTCGATGATCGGTGTCAGGTCTTTCAGCGGGTTATACGGCAGGTCGGGATATAGCACCTGGCTCGTCGCCATCGAGATGCCATTGAGCAGCAGCGTGTAGCCGTCCGGTGCCGCCTTGGCCACGTAGTCGCTGCCGAGGTTGGTGCCGGCACCGGCCTTGTATTCCACGATGAAAGGCTTGCCCATGGACTCTTGCAGCTTCATCGCAAGCAGCCGGGCAACGATGTCCGAAGTGCCGCCCGCGGCTGCGGGGACGATGATCCGTACCGGCTTGCTGGGGTAGGACTGTGCGTTGGCCGTTGCGGGAAGGATCGCGACGGCGGCCGCGATGTGCAGGGAGGCTAGAAGCGGTCGAAGCATGGTGGTTCCTCGGTTGTGTTCGGGAGGGGCGGCGACTGCCACGATGGCATCCTGAGGATGTCTTGTTTTGTACACAATCCAATCCTAATCCTTATTTGCTCGATTGGTTCGATGTTTTGGTGAAAACCCCGAGAAAATTTTCGAATTCACCATTTTGGCGTTTGTTTTCGCCAGTTTGCGCTTGATTGGTGCATGGGCGGGAAAGTTTGAAAAGGAACTAAGCGCTGGACTGGCGGTTTTCTTTGGCTCATAATTTTTCTCAGATTGTGTACAAAGCGAGAAAGAGATGCCCAAAGCAAGAGTTCTGGTGGCCGGGGCCGGCCCGGTGGGCCTGGTCAGTGCCATGGTGCTGGCCGATGCCGGGATCGAAGTCGAGTTGTTCGAGCGCAATGCCAGCGTGATGGAGGACCTGCGTGCCTCGACCTTTCATCCGCCCACGCTCGATATGCTCGATCGCTACGGTATTGCCGACCCCCTGGTCGAGGCCGGCCTGAAGGCGCGCTATACCCAGCAGCGGGACCGTCGCAAGGGACTGATCGCCGAGTTCGATCTGGCTCGGCTGGCCGGCAGCACCAAGTATCCCTTCCGGTTGCAATGCGAGCAGTGGAAGCTCAACGACGAGCTGGTCAAGAAACTGGCCAGTTATCCGAATGCCAGAGTGCGGTTCGGCTGCGCGGTCGAGTCGGTGCAGCAGGACGAAGGCGGCGTCACGGTGCAATTGCGCACGGCCGACGGCATCGAGACCGCCCGCGGCGACTTTCTCATCGGCGCGGATGGCGCCTGGAGCGCGGTGCGCAACAGCGTCGGCATCGAATTCGAGGGCTACACCTATCCCGAGCGTTTCCTGGTGGTGTCGACGCAGTTCCCGTTCGAGCAGCACTTCGAGAACCTGTCGCTGGTGAACTACATCTCGGATCCGGAGGAATGGTGCGTGCTGCTCAAGGTGCCGTCGCTGTGGCGCGTGCTGTTTCCCACGCCCGAGCACGAGTCCGACGAGCGGGTCCTCTCGGATGCCGTCATCGAGCGACGCCTGCAAGGCCTGCTGCCCCAGCCGCGGCCCTACCAGATCGTTCATCGCACGCTGTACAAGGTGCACCAGCGCGTGGCCGCGCAGTTTCGCAAGGGCCGGGTACTGCTGGCGGGAGACTCCGCGCACATCAACAACCCGCTGGGCGGCATGGGCATGAATGGCGGCGTGCATGACGCCTTCAACCTGACCGGCAAGCTGATCGAGGTCCTGGCCGGACGCGCGCCCATCGAACTGCTCGACCTGTATGAACGCCAGCGCCGCACCGTCGCCATCGAATACATCAACGCCAACACCGCGCGCAACAAGAAGATGATCGAAGAACGCGACGAGGCCGTGCGCTCCCGCATCCACGATGAGCTGCGCGCCACCGCGACCGACCCGGTCGCGTCGCTGGACTATATCCGCAAGACCTCGATGTTCGACGCGCTGGAGCGCGCGGCGGAAATTGCGTGACCTGAAGGGGAAGGACATGGATGAACTGGATGTCTACCAGCGCCAGGGCCTGGGACATGCAAGCGGCGTGGGACGCCAGTGCGGGCTGGTGCTGGTCGATTTCATCAATGGTTTCGTCGATCCGGCGCTGTTGGGAGGCGCGCATGTGAGCGAGGCGGCGCAACGCACGCAAGGCCTGCTGCATGCCTTCCGTCAGCGCAACTGGCCAATCGCGCATGCGCGCATGGTGTATGCCGAGGATGGCAGCGATCACAACGTTTTCTGCCGCAAGACACCGAGCCTGACCCGATTCACCGAAACAGCCGAGTGTTCGCAGATCGTCCCGGGGCTCGCGCCAACCGCCGGCGAGTACATCGTGCGCAAGCAGGGCGCCTCGGCTTTCTTCGCGACAGGCCTGGCCGACTGGCTGCGCGGCAAGGGCGTGGACACCGCGGTGGTGGTGGGTTGCACCACCAGCGGCTGCGTACGCGCAACTGCGCTTGACGCCATGCAGCACAACTTCCTGACCGTGGTGGTGGCCGATTGCGTGGGCGACCGCGCGATGGGCCCGCACCAAGCCAGCCTGTTCGACATGGGGCAGAAGTATGCGGACGTGATGGATCGCGACGAACTGATTTCACTTTTTTCTTGAGGAGCAAGCCATGGATCACCTGGGTTATCGGATGAAGTTCGGCGTGATTGGACCGTCGACCAATACCATCGTGCAACCGGATTTCGACGACATGCGCCCGGTAGGCGTCACCAACCACTACAGCCGCATCGAGATTCCCGACTTCAAGGTCGATAGTGACGAGAGCTTCGTGCACATGATGGAGTCGATTTCGGGCAACACCATGCAGGCGGCCAGTGTGCTCAAGACCTGCGAGATGCAATACCTGATCATGGGCATGTCGGCGGTAATGTTCTGGGGGGGCAAGAAAGGGGCTCAGGCGTATCTGGAAAAGATGCGCGAGCACGTGGGCGTGGATGTGAGCTGCGGTTCGTTCGCGCTGGAGGCAGCGTTGAATGCCTACGGCGCGCGCAGGATTGCCTTTCTTTCTCCCTACTACCCCGTGGCGAATGCGGAAGCGCGGCAGTTTTTCGAGGACTGCGGCTTCACGGTCGTGCGCGACATCTGCCTGCGCCGCCCGAGCCCGGTCCAGATCGCGCATACCACCGACCAGATGTGCCGCGACGCGATAAACGAGCTCAATGGCGATGACGTCGACGCCATCGTGCAACTCGGTACCAATCTCTCCATGGTCCGGCTGGCCGCCGCCGCCGAACTCTTCCTGGACAAGCCCGTCATCGCGATCAACACGGCCACGTACTGGCACGCGCTGCGCCAGTGCGGCATCCAGGACAAGGTCCAGGGGCTGGGGCGCCTGTTGTCGCACTACTGAACACGATCAGGAGACGCCATGATTCGCTATCTCAAGCGCGGCCGTGATGTCCAGGCCCGTGCCAACGACGACGTCGCCGTCCGCAACACCGTCGAGGGCATCATCCGCGACATCGAGGCTCGCGGCGACGAGGCCGTCCGCGAGTACAGCAGGAAATTCGACAACTGGGATCCGCAGGACTTCCGCCTGTCGCGGCCGGCCATCGAGCGGGCGATGAAGAGCCTCTCGTCCGGCGAACTGGACGACATTCGCTTCGCCCAGGCGCAGGTGCGCAACTTCGCCCGGATCCAGCGCGAATCCATGCTGGACGTGGAGGTCGAGACTCGTCCCGGCGTTTTCCTGGGGCACCGCCATATTCCCCTCAACGCGGTCGGCTGCTACATCCCCGGGGGCAAGTATCCGCTGCTGGCGTCGGCGCACATGAGCGTGCTGACCGCGAAGGTGGCGGGCGTGAAGCGGGTGGTGGCTACCGCGCCTCCTTTCCACGGGGAACCCCACCCGGCCATCGTCGCCGCGATGCACATGGCGGGCGCGGACGAGATCCTGGTCCTGGGCGGCGTGCAGGCCGTGGTGGCGATGGCGGTCGGCACGTCTTCGATCGCACCGGTGGACATGCTGGTCGGTCCGGGCAACATGTTCGTGGCGGAAGCCAAGCGCCAGCTGTTCGGCCGCGTGGGAATCGACCTGTTTGCCGGCCCTACCGAAACGCTGGTCATCGCGGACGAGTCGGTGGATGGCGAAATCTGCGCGGTCGACCTGCTTGGACAGGCGGAACATGGGCCGACTTCGCCGGCCGTGCTGCTGACCGACAGCGAAGCGCTGGCGCACGCCACCATGGCCGAAGTGGAACGGCAGCTCAAGATCCTGCCCACCGCCGAGATCGCGGCTCGTTCGTGGGCGGAGTTCGGCGAGGTCATCGTCTGCGATACGCGGGAAGAAATGCTGCAGAAGGCGGATGAGCTGGCCTCGGAGCACGTGCAGGTGATGACCCGCGATCCGGACTGGTTCCTGCAAAACATGACCAACTACGGCGCGCTGTTCCTGGGGCCGCGCACGAACGTCGCCTTCGGCGACAAGGTGATCGGCACCAACCACACGTTGCCCACCAACAAGGCGGCGCGCTACACCGGCGGCTTGTGGGTCGGCAAGTTCCTGAAGACCTGCACCTTCCAGCACGTGACGACCGACGCGGCCAGTGCCGAGATCGGCGAATACTGCTCGCGCCTGTGCCATATGGAGAATTTCGCGGGGCATGGCGAGCAGGCCAACATCCGCGTGCGTCGCTACGGCAACCGGCCGGAACTGCCGTGGTACGAGCCAGTGGCGGCCTCGCAGCCATGACCACGCTATTCGACAAGATCTGGGCGGAACACTCGGTCGCCCGCAATGATTCCGGCGAAGACCTGATCTATATCGACCGGCATCTGGTGCAGGAGGTATCCAGCCCGCAAGCCTTCGCCAGCATGGCCGAGGCCGGCCGCTCGCTGCGTTCGCCGCGGCGGCACATCGCGGTGCAGGACCACAATGTACCCACCACGGCCGACCGGCTGTCGAACATTCCCAATGCGGAAAGCCGGGAGCAGATCGCCACGCTGCGGCGCAATACCCGGCGCACGGGCATGCGCCTGTTCGACCTCGACCATCCGCTGCAAGGCATCGTGCACGTCATCGCGCCGGAGCTGGGCTACGTGCTGCCGGGCAGCACCGTGGTCTGCGGCGATTCGCACAGTGCCACGCTGGGCGCGCTGGGGGCGCTGGCCTGGGGCATAGGCACCTCGGAAGTGGGCCATGTGATGAGCACCCAGAGCCTCTGGATGCGCAAGCCGAAGACGATGGGTGTCCGGATCTCGGGGCAGTTGTCCGCGGGAGTCTATGCCAAGGATCTCGCGCTGGCCCTGATCCACCACATCGGCACCAGCGGCGGGACCGGCCATGGCATCGAATACCTGGGCCCGCTGGTGCAGGCGCTCTCGATGGAGGCGCGGCTCACGCTGTGCAACATGACCATCGAGGCCGGCTCGCGCTTCGGCCTGATTGCGCCCGACGCCATCACGCTGGCCTACCTGCGCGAACGGGTCCAGGGGGCGGCGCGCGAACATTTCGAACAGGCGGCACAGGCCTGGGCCGCGCTGCGCACCGACGAGACGGCCGACTATGACCGTTACGTCGAGTTCGACGCCGACGGGATCATGCCGCTCGTGACCTGGGGCACGACGCCGGCCGACAGCGCCCCGTTCTCGGGCCGCGTGGGCGACGGGATCGTGCCCAGGGACGACGCCGACCGCGACCGCCTGCGGGAGAGCCTGGCCTATATGGGTCTCGAACACGGCCAGCCGCTCGCTTCGGTGCCCATCGACGTGGCTTTCATCGGCTCGTGCACCAACGGCCGCCTGGAAGACCTGCGCGCCGCCGCGCAAGTGGTGCGCGGCCGTCGTGTCGCCGCGGGCGTGCGCGCGCTGGTGGTGCCGGGCTCGACCAGCGTCAAGCGCGCGGCCGAGACCGAAGGCCTGGCGCAGGTTTTCGTCGACGCCGGCTTCGAGTGGCGAGAGTCCGGCTGTTCCATGTGCATAGGCATGAACGGCGACAGCCTGATGCCGGGCCAGCGCTGCGCATCCACCTCCAACCGCAATTTCGAGAACCGGCAGGGGCAGGGGGGGCGGACCCACCTGATGAGTCCCGCCGCGGTGGCGGCATCCGCCCTTCGGGGCCGCCTGGCCGATCCCCGGGAGTACCTGGCATGAAAGCAGTCATTGCGGAAGTCCACGGCCGCGCCGTCCTGCTGCCGCGCGACGATATCGATACCGACGCCCTGTTTCCCGGCCGCTTCCTGCGCGCGGTGCACCGCACGGGCCTGGGGGCGCACCTTTTCGCCGACTGGCGGGCCGAAGGCCGGCCCGAGGTGGCCTTCATGGAACAGGCCGAGCCGCCCAGCGTGCTGGTGGCGCTTTCCAACTTCGGCTGCGGATCGTCGCGCGAACATGCGGTGTGGGCGTTGGCGGACTATGGCGTGCGGGCGGTCGTGGCCCTTTCCTTCGGCGATATCTTCCGCAACAACTGCGTGAAGAACGGCCTGGTGCCTGCCACGGTGACGCCGGCCGACCACGAACGCCTGGTACGGGCATGGGCGGGGCCGGCCCAGCCCATGCTGCGCCTGCGGGTGGCGCAGCGGACTCTCACGCTCCCGGATGGCGGCGCCATCCCGATCACACTGGCCGACGGCCATGCGGAACAACTGCTTTCGGCCGAGGACGAGATAGACCGCACATTGCGTCACGACGCGGCGCTGCGCGCCTATGAAGGGCGTATCCAGCGCGACCGGCCCTGGCTGGCGTCCATGGACTGAATGGTTCCCTTTTCTTCGCTTAGTGGAGGCCGCATGGCCAATCCGATTCTCAGACAAAAACTCTCCAGCGGCGAATTCATCGTCATCCCGGGCGTGCAGGACATGATCGCCACCATCATGACCACCAAGGTCGGTTTCGACATCGTCTACGGTTCGGGCTATTGGCTCACGGCCTCCAACCTGGGGTTGCCGGACGCCGGCATCGCCACCTATACCCAGATGGTGGATCGCATGCGCACCATCACGCGCACGACCTCGGCGGCACTGATCGCCGACGCGGATACGGGCTATGGCGGCTTGCTCAATGTGCACCACACCGTACGCGGCTACGAGGAAGCCGGCGTCACCGCCATCCAGCTGGAAGACCAGGAGTTTCCCAAGAAGTGCGGCCATACGCCCAACAAGCGTTGCGTACCGATCGAGGACATGGTCGACAAGATCAAGGTTGCCTGCGATGCCCGGCAAGACAAGGAAAACTTCCTCATCATCGCCCGCACCGATGCGCGCGCCAGCCTGGGCGTGGATGACGCCATGCGCCGCATGGAAGCCTATGCGAAAGCCGGCGCCGATATCCTGTTCTTCGAGGCCCCCCAGAGCGAAGAGGAAATGCGCCGCGTTTGCGAGGCCTTCGACCTGCCCATGATCGCCAACATGGCCGACGGCGGCAAGACCCCGATCCTGCCGGCTCATGTGCTCAAGGAAATTGGTTTCTCGCTCGCGATCTTTCCGGCCATGACCAGCCTGGTCGCGGCCGCGGCGATGGAAAAGGCGCTGCGCCACCTCAAGGAGACGGGCACCAGTCTGTCGCCCGACATTCCCATGGCCGATTTCAGGGAGTTCTGCGAACTGATCGGCTTCGGGGAGGTGTGGGATTTCGAGAAGCGCTGGGCGCGTTGACGTATTCGGGAGCCCGAACGTGGACAGGTTCGAATTTTCCACCGTACCGCAGCTGATCGTGGAGCGGGGCGCCGCGCGTCGCTTGGGCCGGCTGCTGCGGGACCGTCATTCCGCCATGCGCCTGTGCCTGGTCACGGACCGGTTCCTGCATGCCAGCGGACTGCTGGCGCCCGCGCTGGCCGATTTGCGGGACCACGGCTGGGAGGTCACCGTCATCGACGACGTGGTGGCGGATCCACCCGATCATGTGGTGGCGAAAGCGGCCGATCGCGCGCGCGATGCCAGGGCGCAAGTCGTGCTGGGCATGGGCGGCGGGTCTTCGATGGACGTGGCCAAGCTCATCGCCGTGCTTTGCGGCTCGGCCCAGCCTCTGGCCGAGATGTATGGCATAGGCAAGGTCGCCGGTCCGCGCCTGCCGTTGATCCTGATGCCCACCACGGCGGGCACGGGTTCCGAGGTGACGGCGATCTCGATCGTGACGACGGGCGAGACCAGCAAGAGCGGGGTCGTCTCGCCGTTGCTGATGGCAGACCTGGCCATCCTGGATGCCGAACTGACCGTGGCACTTCCGGCCGCCGCCACGGCAGCGACGGGCATAGACGCCATGGTCCATGCGATCGAGGCCTATACGTCGGCGCGATTGAAGAACCCCTTGTCCGACATGCTGGCCCGGCGCGCCATGCAATGGCTGTCGAGGAATCTGCTGCTGGCCTGCCGCGAACCCTCGAATCTGGATGCGCGCGAGGCCATGCTGCTCGGGGCCATGCTGGCCGGGCAGGCGTTTTCCAATGCGCCCGTCGCGGCGGTTCATGCATTGGCCTATCCCCTGGGTGGGCATTTTCACGTGCCGCATGGACTGTCCAATGCCCTGGTCCTGAACCACGTGCTGCGTTTCAATCTCCCTGCCGCGCGGCCGCTGTACGCCGACTTGGCACGCGTGGTGCAGGCAGAGTATGCCGGCGCCGATGATCTGGCGGCGGCGGATGGCTTCATCCGCTACATGGAAGAGCTGGTGCGCGCAACCGGCATTCCCCGTTCGTTGCGCGAAGTGGGCGTGGCGCAGGCCGATCTTCCCATGCTCGCGCGCGATGCCATGATGCAGCAGCGATTGTTGGTCAACAATCCGCGGCCGGTGTCGGAAGAGGACGCGTTGGCGATCTATCGAGCGGCGTTCTGATCCACGGGGGACGAGGCGCGTTCGAGCAGCGCGAACTGGGCCGACCGCAGGTGGCCATGCATGACCGCGCGTGCCCATTCGGGGTCGCGCGCGGTGAATGCATCGATCAGTTCACGATGATGCTGGAAAGTACGCGCCAGGCGCGAGCGGTCGTAGCTGCGCCGCGTCAGCAGGATGATCTTGATGTCCACGCCCTTGGTGCGCATGGCCAGCAGCCGCGGGTTGCCGGCGGATTCGGAGATGCGCGCGTGGAAGTTCCGGTTCAGCGGGGCGATGCGGTCGAGGTTGGCGGGACTGATGTCCGGGCCGCGTGATTCCATCTCGTCCTGGATCTCGTGCAGCTCGGCCAGCGTGGCCGGGCTCATGCGGGTCGCGGCCAGGGCGGCCAGTTCCGATTCGATCAGGATGCGCACCGCGTAGAGATCCCGGATTTCCTGGGTGGTCCAGGTTCGCACGGTGGCCCCCGCGTTGGCGCGCAAGATCAGCAGGCCATCGGCCACGAGCAGCCTGAGCCCTTCGCGTACCGGCGTGCGCGATAACCCCAGTGCTTCCGAAACTTCCTTTTCCGTGATGCGCGCGCCCTCGGGAAACCGGCCCGAGATGATGCCGTCCCGCACGTAAGCGTAGGCTTGCTGGACGGACGGGGCCCGCGTGGTCAGATCGGAGGACAGCGAATACGTATCGGACGAGAGCGTCGGTACGGACGAAGATTTCGAAGTAGGGGACATGCGCGCGGCAGCCAGGCTTGGTGCAACAACTATAGCGGATATGCCGCCAGGCATGGGGCGGCTGGCATGGGCCGGCGTGCCGCAGATTAGGCCGCGCGCCGGCCCACGTAGCGGGTAACGAAGGCCGGCCCGCGGTGCCCGTCTCCTTCGTCCAGTTCCACCTCGCCTTCCCAGCCGTGCACTTCCTCGAGCAGGCCGGCGAAGTCCGCGCGTATCGTGGCCAGGTCGCTCAGCATGTCGACGTCACGGGGACCGCCGCTCCGGTAGGCCAGCTGGCGCGGGTGGAAGGATTCCAGGACCAGCCAGCCGCCGGGAGCCAGCGCGCCCGCCAGGCGACGGTGGGCGTCGGCCCGGAAGCCGCTGGGCAGGTGGACATAGATCAGCACGACCGCTGCACAGGTGGCCGGCGGCGGTGTCCAGGCGGCCAGGTCCGCGTTCAGCGTGGTGATGGTGACGCCGCGGTTCGACGCCAGGGCCAGCGCCTTGTCCAGTCCGACCTGCGAATTGTCGACCGCCAGCACCTGGTGTCCGCGCTCGGCCAGCCACACGCTGTTGCGGCCCTCGCCATCGCCGGGCAGCAGCACCCGGCTACCGGCCGGCAGGCGGGGTTCCTGCTCGGCCAGGAAGCGGTTGGGCGCGGTTCCGTACTTGTAGCCAGGTTCGGAAAAGCGTTGATCCCAAGTCTTCATACCGCTCGATATCTCCGATAGGGGGACTTACTCGTCTTGTTCCCTGAGTTCGTACCACATGGCGTTCAGGACGGCGAAGGTCGCCGCCAGGCCCAACCCCAGTATCCAGGAAAAGTACCACATGCTCGTTCCTCCCAGGTGTGTCAGTAGGCGTGGTTGCCGGGTTCTTTCAGGGACGCTTCGTCGACCTTGCCCCACAGGACCCGGTAGACCCAGGACGTGTAGGCGACGATGATCGGGACGAAGATGGCCGATGCCACCAGCATGATGAACAGCGTCAGGTGGCTGGACGAGGCATCCCAGACGGTCAGGCTGGCCCGCGGGTCGGCGGACGACGGCAGCAGGAACGGGAAGATCGAGACGCCCACGGTCAGGATGATGCCCAGTATGGCCAGCGAGCTGGCCAGCAGCGCACCGACCTCGCTGCGCACCCGGAGCAGCAGCAGGGCCAGCGCGGAGCCGGCCAGGCCGGCGGCCGGTGCGAGCATCAGCCACGGATGGGCCGCATAGTTGTCGAACCAGGCGCCCGTCGCGGTTTCCGCCGTCTTGCGCAGCGGATTGGAGGCGCCCAGGGGATCGATGGCGCTCGTGATCCGGTACCCGTCCACCCATGCCCACAGCGCGATGCCGCCCAGCGCGAACAGCAGCAGCGTCAGGAACGCCGCCGCGCTGCCGTAGCGGCGCGCGCGCTCGGCCACCTCGCCGCTGGTCTTCAGGACCAGCCAGCACGCGCCTTGCGTGGCCAGCATGGCCACCGATACCAGGCCGCACAGCAGGGCGAAGGGCGACAGCAGTCCGAAAAAGCTGCCGTCGTAGAAGATGCGCAGATCGCCGTCGAGCCTGAAGGGCACGCCCAGCAGCACGTTGCCCACCGCCACGCCCAGGATCAGCGAGGGCACCAGGCCGCCGGCGAACAGCGCCCAGTCCCAGACCGCGCGCCAGCGCGTGCCTTCGCGCTTGCTGCGGTACTTGAAGCCCACCGGCCGCAGGATCAGCGCGAACAGGATGGCGAACATCGCGAGATAGAAGCTCGAGAAGGACACCGCATACAGCGGCGGCCAGGCGGCGAAGATGGCGCCGCCTCCCAGGATCAGCCACACCTGGTTGCCTTCCCACACGGGGCCGATGGTATTGATGACCACGCGGCGCTCGATGTCGGTGCGGCCAACGAAGGGCAGCAGCATGCCCGTGCCCAGGTCGAAGCCGTCGGTCAGCGCGAATGCGATCAGCAGGATGCCCAGCAGCGCCCACCAGATCAGGCGCAGCACGTCGTAGTCGATGAGTGTGTGCAGAATCATGGCTTACTCCTGGGCGGTAAGGCGTTGGGACAGGTGCGGGGCCACGAGCCGGACTTCCGGATCGGGGTCGGGTTCCACGCCCTTGCGAATGGCGCGCAGCATCAGGCTCATCTCGACGATGAACAGCACGGTGTAGAGCGCGGTGAAACCCAGGATGGTCAGCAGTACCGTCTCCACGCCCAGGTCGGAGACGGCGGCGGCGGTGGGCAGCACGCCTTCGATGACCCACGGCTGGCGGCCGAACTCGGCCACGATCCAGCCCATCTCGGCGGCGATCCAGGGCAGCGGGATCGAGAACACCGCGACCTTGAGCAGCCAGCGGTGCGCGTCGAGCCGGCGGCGGGCCGACATGATGAAGAACGTGGCCGTCAGCAGGATGAAGAAGAAACCCAGGCCGACCATGATGCGGAAGGACCAGAACAGCGGCAGGACCATGGGCACGGTGTCCCAGGCGGCCTGGTCGATCTGCGCGGCCGTGGCCTGGCGCGGGTCGTCCAGGTAGCGCTTGAGCAGCAGGGCGTAGCCGAGGTCGCGGCCGTGCTCCTCGAACGCGTCGCGGTCGGCAGGCGCGATGGCGGCGGAGCTTCCCGCCGCGCGTATGCGCTGCAAGGCGTCGAAGGCCACGATGCCGCTGCGTATGCGGTCCCGTGCGTGGTCGACCAGCGTGGTGATGCCGGGGATCTCGGTGGTGAGCGAGCGCGTGCCGATCAGGCCCATGACGGCCGGGATGCGGATGGCGTAGTGGGTCTCGCGCGCCTGCTGGTCGGGGATGCCGACGATGGTGAAGGGAGCGGGCGCGGGCTCGGTTTCCCACATGCCTTCGATGGCGGCCAGCTTCATCTTCTGGTGCTCGGTCGACAGGTAGCCGCTTTCGTCGCCCAGGACCACCACCGACAGCGCCGAGGCCAGCCCGAACGAGGCGGCCACCGTCATCGAGCGCTTGGCCACGTCGATGTGCCGGCCCTTCAGCAGGTACCAGGCCGATACGCCCAGCACGAACACCGAGGCGGTCACGTAGCCGGCCGATACCGTGTGGACGAACTTGGCCTGTGCCACCGGGTTCGTCAGGACGGCGAAGAAGTCGCTGACTTCCATGCGCATGGTCTCGGGATTGAAGGCCGAGCCGACGGGGTTCTGCATCCACCCGTTGGCGATCAGGATCCACAGCGCCGAGAAGTTCGATCCCAGCGCCACGCACCAGGTCGCCACCAGGTGGCCGACGCGCGACAGCTTGTTCCAGCCGAAGAAGAACAGGCCGACGAAGGTCGCTTCCAGGAAGAAGGCCATCAGGCCTTCCAGCGCCAGCGGCGCGCCGAAGATGTCGCCGACGTAGTGGCTGTAGTAGCTCCAGTTCATGCCGAACTGGAACTCCATCACCAGGCCGGTGGCCACGCCCAGCACGAAGTTGATGCCGAACAGCGTGCCCCAGAATTTGGTCATCTGCCGCCAGATCTTGCGCCCGGTCATGACGTAGACCGTCTCCATGATGGCGATGACGACCGACAGGCCCAGCGTGAGCGGGACGAAAAGGAAGTGGTAGAGCGCCGTCAATGCGAACTGCAGGCGCGAGAGTGAAACGATGTCGAGGTCCATGGTGCCAGCTTCCTCCTCAGTCCGGGCGCAGGGTGTGAAGTTGATGATCGAAGGCGGGAGTGCCGCGGCGCAGGTCGGCGGCCACGATGCCGGCGGCCAGCACGACGATGCGGTCCGCCAGGGCGGCCTCCCGCCTGATATGGGTGGCGATGAGAAGGGTCCGGCCATGGGCCTGTCCGGCCAATCGGTCGACCACGTCGCGCGCGGTCGGCGCGTCCAGCCCTTCCGTGGGTTCGTCCAGCAGCCACAGCCGCGTGGGGCGCAGGAACAGCCGCGCCAGCGCGAGCCGGCGTGCCTGTCCGGCGGACAGCCCCAGGCCGCCTTCGCCCAGCCGCGTATCCAGGCCGGCGGGCAGGGCGGCGATGGCCTGGTCCAGGCCCGCGGCCCGCAGCGCGGCCCACAGCTCGTCGTCGCTGGCATCGGGGCGGGCCAGGCGCAGGTTGTCGCGCACGCTGTCCTGGAACAGCTCGGTGCGCTGGGTCAGCAGACAGGAGGCGGGGGCCTGGACCCGCCCGCCGGAGGGCAGCCGTTCGCCCGCCACCAGGGCCAGCAGCGTCGACTTGCCCGCGCCGCTGGGGCCGACCACCGCGACTCGCTCGCCGGGCCGGACCACGAGCGTGACATCCGCCAGTGCCAGGCCGGCGGGCAGGCCGGGCCGGCTTTCGTGGCCCAGGCTGGCGTGTTCGAGCCGGATGTCGCCGGAGGCGGCGCGGGGCGGGGGCGCGGCGGGTGCGTCCAGTCTTGGCGCCAGGCGGCGGATGGCCAAGAGGGTGCGGCCCAGCTCCAGGATTCCCCGCCGCAGCGGCGTGAGCGGTTCGGCGCTTGCCAGCACGAGCAGCAGCGCCAGCGCCGCCACGGGGGCGCCGATGGCCGAGCCGGCCACCAGCAGGACACAGGCCGCCAGCGTGGCGCCCATGGCAAGCGTGCCCGCCATGGCCTGCAGGAACCCGCCTTGCGTGTCGGCGCGGTTGATGGTGTCGTCGGCGGCGGCCAGCCGGTGTTCGGTCCGTGCCAGCAGCCGGCATCGCTGCGCCAATTGGCCGGCCATGGCCAGTTCGGTCTGGCCGGAGACGAGGTCGATGGCCTGCGCACGCAGGGCTTCGAGCGCATGGGCGCGGCGGCAGGCGGCGCGGCGGCTGCGGCGCATGGTCCAGGCCAGTATGCCGGCGCCGGCGGCCAGCAGCCAGCCGGCCATTGCCAGGCCCAGCGGCAGGCTGATCACGCCCAGCGTGACGCCGGCCAGCGCGATGGCGGCACAGGCGGCCCCGGCGGGAACCAGCACGCGCAGGTACAGCGCGTCCAGCGCGTCGGCGTCGGCGGTCAGGCGGAACAGCAGCCGGGCCGGCCGGGCGAGCAGCTTGCGCGCGGCCTCGGGCCGGGCCCAGCCCGCGAACAGCCGGGGACGCAGCGCGGCGATGACCGCCAGCGCCGCATCGTGGGTGACGACCCGCTCGCCATAGCGGGCCGCCGTGCGGACCAGGGCCAGCAGCCGTATGCCGGCGCCGGGAGTGAACACGTCGAACGCCAGGGCGGTGCCGGCGGCCAGTCCTGCCAGCGCGGTGGCGGTGATGAACCATCCGGACAGGCCCAGCAGCCCCATGCCGGCGAAGACCGTCAGCGCGGCCAGCGCGATGCCGCTCCACAACAGGCGCCGCCGGCCGGCGAAGAACAGCCGCAAGACGGCGCCAATGGAGGCCTTCATGACGCGGCCTCCATGACGTCCAGCGCGGCCAGGTCCATGCCGGCCGGCGCCGCGCGCGGGGGGGCCAGGTCGATCACCCGGTCCATGCGCGAGGCCAGTTCGGGGTCGTGCGTGGCGACGATCAGGGTCTTGCCCGCGGACTGCGCCAGCAGCCGGCGGGTCAGCTCCCGGGCCGTGGCGGCGTCCAGGTGGGCGGTGGGTTCGTCGGCCAGCCACAGGTCGCTGCCGGGCGCGGCGACTGCCCTGGCCATTGCCAGGCGCAGGCATTCTCCGCCGGACAGGCCGGTGCCGGCTTCGCCCAGCGGGCGTCCAGCTTCGCGTCCCGCGAGCAGCTCCAGGGTCGCGGCCCGCAGGGCGCGGTCCACCGCCCGCGGGTCCACGTCCGGGCGGCCCAGGGCGACGTTGGCGGCCAGCGTACCGGCAAAGACATGCGGCTTCTGCCCTATCCAGGCCATGCGTGCCCGCAGACGCGGCGCGTTCTGGTCATCCAGCGCCACGCCGTCGATGAGGACGGCGCCGGACTGGGCCGGCACGAGGCCGGCGATCAACGCCAGCAGCGTCGACTTGCCCGCGCCGCTCGGTCCGACGATGGCTACCCGCTCGCCCGGGGCCACGCGCAGGTCCAGGCCGTCGATGACCGGTGGCGCCGAATCGGCGTGCGCGAAGCGCAATTGGACGAGTTCGACGGCGGGGGGAGGGCGACGGGCGGGCGCGTCGTCCGGCGAGGGCAAGGGGAGGATGCCGCCCACCAGCTTCGTGGGCGCGGCGGCGAGCGCCCGCAGCGCCTCCAGCGCCGCCCGGCCCGCGGCCCGGTCATGCCAGGCCGTGGAAAGGTCGCGCAGCGGTTCGAAGAAACTGGGGGCCAGCAGCAGGACGAAGAGCCCCTGGCCGAGGGAGAGCGGACTGCCCCAGGTGCCGAAGGGCAAGGTGCCCAGCAGGTGGAATCCTACGTAGACCGCGACCATGGCGACCCCGATGGCGGAAAACAATTCCAGCACCGCCGAGGACAGGAAGGCGATGCGCAGTACCGCCATGGTACGCGTATGCAGTGTTTGTGCAACGTATGCCAGCCGTCCGGTGGTGGCGTCGACGGCGTCCAGCGCACGCAGCGTGGCCAGCCCGCGCAGGCGATCCAGCAGGAAGGCGTTCAGCGTGCCCATCTCCGCCAGGTGGGCCTGGCTGGCGCGCTGGGCGCGCCAGCCCACCAGCGCCATGAAGACCGGGATCAGCGGGGCCGAGGCCAGCAGGACCAGCGCCGCGACCCACGACAGCGGCGCGACGGCCGCCAGGATGGCCAGCGGCACGACCAGTATCTTCAACTGGATGGCGGGATAGCGGGCCAGGTAGGGCAGCGCGGCATCGGCCTGTTCGGCCAGCACGCTGGCCGCGTGGCCGGCGGCGGGGCGGCGCTTGTCCAGCGGGGAACCGCTTGCCAGCGCGTCGACCGCGGCGGCACGCAGCGCCGACAGGCGGCTCCTTGCGACCTGGAAGCTCAGGCGCGTTCCCCACGCATCGCACGCCGCGCGCAGGGCGCCGGCAAGCAGGAAGGCCGCGGCGGACACCAGGCCTGCGGCCACGTCGCCGGGATCCGCCGCCATGCGCTGCACCGCCGCGGCCAGGATGCCGGCCTGGGCCAGCCACGTCAGCGATCCGGCCAGTTGCAGCCAGTCGCCGGGGGAGGGGCGAAGCGCGTCGCCGGAGCGCGCGCAGGCGGGGCGGGACAGGGGCGTACTCCCGTTGTACGTTGGGCTACGCCTAAGGTATCAGTGCTCGGCCGTACGTGACAATGATCTACGTCAAGTCGCGACATTCGGTCGCGCCTTCGGGGGCGGCCGGCGGCAAAAAGAAACGGCCCCGTCCAGGGGCCGTCGTTCAATCGCGGTAGCCGTGGCGCCGGTAGTGGCGCTCTTCGCGGTAGCGCTCGCGCTCCCAGCGCCGCTCCTGTTCCCAGCGCCTTTCCCGCCAGTACGGGTCGTAGGGCACGTAGCCGACCGGCCCGGGGATCACCATGACGGGGGGAGGCGGGGGCACGTAGACCGGCGCGGGGGCCACGTAGACCGGTGGCGGGCCATAGACGATACCTGGTATACCGATGCCTATGGATACGCTCACGCGGGCCTGGGCCGTCGCGCTGACGGCCAAGAGGGCCGCGGCCATCAGCCCTGCCATTGCCAGCCGTTTCATACAGATTCTCCGAAACTGCGATAGTCCGACTGTAGGGGCGATTTCCGGCCGGCGGTTTGTGCGGGCTGTTGCAATCGTCGCTACATGTAACGGCCCCGGGGCGGGCGTCGCGGTTCGCGTTGCCCCGCCGCGACGCCATCAGTATCCGACGGTGAAGCGCCGCCCCGTATGCGCGGGCTTTTCCACTTCGTCCAGCATCGCGATGGCGAAGTCTTCCATGGAGATCCAGCTGCGGCCGTCCGCCGCGGTCAGCAGCGTATCGCCGCCCAGGCGGAACGTGCCCGTGCGCTCGCCCGGCGTGAACAGCGCCGAGGGCGACAGGAACGTCCAATCCAGGTCCTTCTCGGTCCGCAGGGCGTTCAGCCAGTCACGCCCGGCCAGCGCCTCGGGCTTGTACTCGGCCGGGAACGTCGGCGTGTCCACCAGCGCGATTCCGGGAGCCACCTCCAGGCTGCCGGCGCCGCCCACTACCAGCAGTCGCCGCACGCCGGCCTGCCTGACGGGGCCGAGGACGGCGGCCAGAGGCGAGGTGGCGAAGCGCACACTGCTGATGACCGCGTCCTTGCCGCGCAGGGCGTCGGCCAGCTTCGCGCCGTCGGCCAGGTCGACGTCCAGGGTCTCCAGGCCGGGGCGTGCGGCGAGCTTCGAGGCGTGGCGGGCGAGGGCGGTGACGTGGTGGCCGCGGGCCAGGGCTTCGTTGACGAGGCGGCTGCCGACGTTGCCGGTGGCGCCGAGGATGGCGATGTTCATGGAAACTCCTTGATAGTGAGGGGACGGAGGGAAACCGTCGCGACAGCCATCAGCTTAGGGGCTGTCCCATGAGGGAAAAACAGGGGTGGCCGCCATAGTTTGTTTCGGTTTACGGTCAAATGCGGGCTCCTTTCGCAGCGTCGTAGGCAAGGGTTACATCCCATTCCTGTTCCCCGGGAAGCGACAAGCGTATAGATAGGGCCCATGTCCGACGGCCGCGGCCGGGCATTGCGCTTGCTACGGCCCGGGGCGGACACTCTGCCGCTGTCCCCCAAGGAGCCCATATTGACCACCATGCTTCGAGGTCCCGCGCACAGAATGGCCGGGAACGACACCGCCTTTTCGATGGAAGGCGCGCCGTCCCCCGGGCGGCGCGCCGATACGGCGCCGCTTGACAATCGCGCGGCGGAACTGGCCGCCGGCCTGCGGGATGCGCAGGCCCATATCGATCCGAAGTTTCTTTACGACGCGCAAGGGTGCGTCCTGTTCAACGCCATCTGCGAACTCGAGGAGTACTACCCGACCCGCACCGAGCGGGCCATCTTCGAGGCCCATCGTCCGGCCATCGCCCGGTCCCTGCCGCGCCGCATCCAGTGGGTGGACCTGGGCTGCGGAGATTGCGCGAAGTCCCGTTCCTGGCTGGCCCACGTGGACGCCTGCCGATATCTGGGCGTGGACATCGCCGCCGACTGCCTGCGGCACGAGGTGGCGGCGCTGGGGCGCAAATTCCCCCAGATCGCCTGCGTGGCCGTGGAGGCGGACTTCTCGGGCGACCTGGACCTGCGCCGCCACCTGGTCGATATCGAGGAGCATCCGCCGGTGTTTTTCTACCCCGGATCGTCCATCGGCAACTTCGATCCGGAGCGAGCCGTCGCGCTGATGGCCGCGATCTGCCGCCAGGCCGGTCCGCGCGGCAGTCTGTTGATCAGCGCCGACCTGCGCAAGGACAGGCGCGTGATGGAGCGCGCCTATGCCGACGACCTGGGCGTGACGGCGGCATTCAACCGCAACGTGCTGCGCGTATGCAACCGGGTGCTGGGCAGCGACTTCCAGCCGGCCGAGTTCGACCATGAGTCGCGCTTCGACGATGGCCACGGCCGTATCGAGATGCGGCTGCGGGCCCGGCAGCGGCAGCGCGTACGCTGGGGGACGTCGGAGCGGATATTCGAGGCAGGCGAGGAGATCGTGACCGAGCATTCCTACAAGTACACGCCGGCGCAGTTCGATGCCATGCTGGCGCAGGCGGGTTTTTCGGTGCGCAACATGTGGACCGATCCCCGTTCGTGGTTCGGCGTTTTCCTGGCCCAGCGATGAACGCGCGCGACGATGTGTTCGTTCCCGAGTTGCTGGCCCGCCGCGTGGCGGCCGTGCGCGAGGCGACGCTGGCCCTCCTGGACGGGTTGACGCCCGAGGACTGCATGCTGCAGTCCATGCCCGAGGCCAGTCCGGTCAAGTGGCACGTCGGCCACGTCGCGTGGTTCTTCGAGACCTTCGTGCTCGAACCGTGGCAGCCGGGCTTCAGGCCCTTCGATCCCGCCTTCCGCGAGCTGTTCAACTCCTACTACGTGGGCGTGGGCGAGCGGCATCCGCGCGGCCAGCGGGGGCTGCTCTCGCGTCCGTCGCTGGACCGGGTCATGGCCTACCAGCAGTCGGTGCTGGAACGCCTGCTGGCCTGGATGGACGATGACGCGCCGCCGCGGGCGCTGGCGCTGGTCGAGCTCGGCCTGCATCACGAACAGCAGCACCAGGAACTGATCGCGACCGACCTGAAGCACCACTTCTGGCACAACCCTCTGCTGCCCGCGTGGCGGCCGGCCCGGGCCAAGGAACCGCCGTCGGAACCCGGGCCGGCGGCATTCCTGCGCTATGACGAGGGACTGGCGGACGTGGGGCATGCGGGCGAAGGCTTTGCCTTCGACAACGAGGCGCCGCGGCACCGCGTGTGGGTCGATGCGTTCGAACTGGCGCAGCGCCCGGTCTCGAATGCGGAATACCTGGCCTTCATCGAGGACGACGGCTATGGCCGGCCGGACTTGTGGTTGTCCGACGGCTGGGATGCGCGCGTGCGCGGTGGATGGGACATGCCGCTGTACTGGATGCGGCGCGACGGCCGATGGATGTGCCATACGGTGGCCGGGCCGCTCCCCATGGACCCGGCCGAGCCCGTCTGCCACTTGAGCTATTACGAGGCCGATGCCTATGCCCGGTGGGCGGGCGCCCGGCTGCCGACGGAACAGGAATGGGAAATCGCGGCCGCGCGGGCCATGGCCGAAGGCGCCGGCCTGCCGGCCGATGGGGACTTCGCCGAGTCGGGGCTGCTGCATCCAGCGCGGCTGCGCGCCGATGCGCCCGGTTTCCTGGGCGGTGTCTGGCAGTGGACGCAAAGCGCCTACCTGCCGTATCCGGGTTTTCGTCCCGCCGCCGGCGCGGTGGGGGAATACAACGGCAAGTTCATGATCAACCAGATGGTGCTGCGGGGCGGGTCCTGCGCCACGCCTCGCAGTCACATCCGTGTCACGTACCGCAATTTCTTTGCGCCTGGCTCGCGCTGGCAGTACGCCGGCCTGCGGCTGGCGCGATAAGGAGCCGAGCATGAAGGAACCCGAGAAGCGGCGGCCGGAACGGACCCGGGCCCAGGACGACATGGGCCGGGGCGAGCCGCGGCTGCCCCACGAGCACGACGAATCGCACGACAGCCAGGAAAGCGCGCCGCGCAAGGTGATCGAGCAGGCCTACGAGGATGTGCAATCGGGCCAGGAAGACACCGACCTGCGCTCCAGCGGAGGCCGGCGCGAGCCGAGCGTGCCGCGCAACGAACGCTGAAGCGGGCGGGGCCGTTCAGCGCGCCTTGCCCTTGGGGGCGGCGGTATCGGCGTTGCGGCGGGCCTCGCGCAGGTTGGCCAGCAGGCCCTGGCAGTCGGCGTCGGTGCCAGGGCCGGTCTCGATCAGCGGGATCAGCGCGGCCAGCGGATTGATGAATGCCAGCGCGACGGAAGCGCCCGCGCGCGCGAACAGCGAGGCTTTGTCGATCTTGAAGTCGGGGGCGCCGAAAGTGCCGACGATGTCGATGGGCGAGCGGGCCACCAGTATGCTCTTGTCCTTGGGCCGGGGTTCGAAGCGCAGCCCCAGGCGTTCGTTGCGCAGGTCTATGGTCCCATGGCCGTCGATGCGCGTGTCGTCGGTGTCGACGACCAGGGCCTGCGAAGTGGCGATGCCGTCCTTGACCCCGAAGGTGGCGACCGCGCAGCGCAGCCGCGTGTCCTTGTCTCCGCCGATCAGGAATCCCAGCGCCTGGGAGGCGTCCAGGCCGATGGCCTCGACCAGCAGGTTGGAGATCTCGCCGCCGGTCACGGCCACGCCCACGGTGCCGTCGGCACGCCCCAGCATGGCCCGTATCGAGTTGCCGGCGGTCTTGAGCTTCACGTCGGCGCCCAGCGTACCCTCGCTTTTCTGCATCAGTTTCACGTCGGGGAACAGCCGGTTCAGCCGGGCCCGCCGCACGCCGATATGGGCGTCGGTGCGTATCACCGGCTGGCGTGCGTCCAGCGTGATGTCCGAGCGCAGCTCGCCGCCCGCATAGCCGAAATTCAGCGGCACCAGCTTGAGCACGCCGTCCTGCAGCACGAGGTGGGCCGAGAAATCGTCGAAGGCCCAGGGGCCTCGCACGCGCACGTCGCCCGCGTCCAGCGTGACGTCGGCGTCGATGGCGTTGAGCCGCTCCAGCCTGAACTCGGCGTCGGGCAGGATGCGGCGGTCGGCCGCCGGCCGGGGCGCGGCCTGCTCCTTCTGCGCCGTGGCATCGTCGCGCACGCCGATCAGGGGGCCGAGATCCTTCATGTCCAGCACGCGGCTCTTGAGCTTGGCGCGCAGCATGGGCTTGTCGCGGCGCATCTCGTAGCTGGCGTCGCCGGAGATGTCGGTCGAGCCTATCCTGCCGTCCATGCCCGTCAGGCCGAAGTTCATGCCGTCGCGCTTCAATCGGCCCTTGATGCGGTAGGGCGGGGTGGTGGGCAGGGGCAGGTTGATGTACGGATACAGCGTGGACAGGGTCGGCCCGGCGATGTCCAGCGCCACGTCCACGGAGGCATCGCCGAACGGATCGCCCACCTGGCCCTCGGCCCGGATGCGGGTGGGGCCGCCCTTGGCATCGATGAAGAACGGAAAGGGCGTACCCGAATCGCGCAGCGTCAGGATGCCGCCGGTGCGCGCCACGCCGCCGAAGGCGGCGTCATGGTAGTGGCCGCCGAATTCCAGCTTCATCCCGTAGGCCGGCCCGGAGGCGGGCGTCTCCATGCTGTCGGCCTGCAAGTAGGCATCGGCCTTCAGCACGCGGTCGTCGTAGTTCACCTTCACGCGGTTCAAGGACAGCGCGCGCACCACCACGTCGGGGGGCGGTCCGCCATCGTCCTGCCGGGCCAGGGTCCAGTTGTTGGCGCCCGACGCATCGCGGGCCAGATGGGCCTGGGCGCCGTCCACCGACAGCAGGTCCAGCACGACGGCGTGCCGCAGCAGGGGCAGCAGCCGGACCTGGACCTCGATGGATTCGGCCTGCAGCATGCGCTCGGGCTTGGCGCCGGGAATGTTGTCCACGGCCAGCCCGTGCAGGCGGATGCGGGTGACGGGCCGCAGCCGCATGCGGAAGTCCTCGAGCACCACTTGCCGCCCCAGCCTTTCGGTGGCCAGTCTTTCCACCGGCCCCCGCAGGAAGCGCCAGTCGGTCAGCAAGGCGGCGACAACCAGAAGGACGACGACTCCAGCAACGGCGGCAAGGATTCCTTTTGTTCGCATCGGCAGGTTCCGCGAGTGGGGGATACCCCTGTCCCCGCGTTTTAACGGCTCACGGCTGTTTGCGCAATTCCGCGGGCGGCAGCTTCATCAGGTCGCGGTACTTGGTTACGGTGCGCCGTGCCACCACCACGCCCTGTTCGGCCAGCATCCTGGTCAACGAGACGTCGGACAGGGGGTCGCGGCGATCCTCGGCGGCGATCATGTCGCGGATCAGCGCCCGCACGGCGGCGGCCGAACATCGGCCGCCGGTTTCGGTGGCCAGTTCGCGCGAGAAGAAATGCTTGAACTCGAACACGCCGCGCGGCGTGGCCATGTACTTGTTGTTCGTCGCCCGCGACACCGTGGATTCATGCAGGTCCAGTTCTTCGGCCACCTTGCGCAGCACCAGCGGCTTGAGCGCGATCTCGCCATAATCGAAGAAGGTGCGCTGGTGCGCGACGATGGCCTCGGCCACGCGCTGGATGGTGGTGAAGCGCTGTTCGACGTTGCGTATCAGCCAGCGTGCTTCCTGCAGTTCCTGCGCGAGCGGGGCGCGGTCGTCGCAGCGCGCCTTGCGGAACAGGTTGGCATAGGCGTGGTGCAGGCGAGCCTTGGGCATGACCGCGGGATTGGTGGAGATCACCCATTTGTTCCGGACCTTGCGCACGATCACGTCCGGCACGATATGGTCGGTGCCTTCTTCCGAGAACGCCAGGCCCGGCCGGGGCGTCAGGCTGCGAATAAGGCGGCAGGCCACCGCCAGGTCTTCGTCGTTGCATCCCAGCCGGCGGCGCAGTTCGGCCGTCTCGCGGCGCGCCATCAGGTCCAGGTAGCGGTCGGCGATCGCCATCGCCAGCGCGCGCCCCGGCGTCGTCTCGGCCAGCGCTGCCAGCTGCAGGCGCAGGCATTCTCCCAGGTTGCGCGCGGCAAGCCCCGGAGCGTCCAGGTGCTGGACCAGGGTCAGGGCGACCATCCATTCGTCGTGCGTGGGGGCGGGTTGTACGGCGAGCGTGGCCGCCAGATCGTCGAAGTCCTGGCGCAGATAGCCGTCCTCGTCCAGCGCCTCGATGATGATCTCGGCCAGCAGCCGGTCGCGGTCCCCGAGCCGGTAGCCGCACAACTGCTGGTGCAGGTGGTCGTGCAGCCCCATGGAACTGTGCGTCCACTGCCCGATGTCGGGACGATCCTCGCCATCGTCGTCGCGCGTCCGGGTGCCGGCGTAGCTGCCGCCATAGGGTTCCGGGTCGAACGCGGGCGGTGGGGGTTCCTGGGCATCGTCGGCCTCGGCGGAGCCGGTGGTGTTGCGGTCCACGGAAAGGATCGAATCGCCGGCTTGCGCCCCCGAAGAGGCTTCCTGGTCGTCTTCCTCCAGGAAGGGATTGTTCGCGATGGCTTGCTGCAGCTCCTGTGTGAACTCGAGCGCGGACATCTGCAACAACTTGACGGACTGCTGGAGCCTGGGCGTCAAGGAGAGTTGCTGCCGCACACGCATGTCGTAAGTAGCTTGAACCAATGCTGTCTCCCATGCTTGGCCGGAGGGTCGGCCGTTGATGTCGCAATCCCCCTACTTGCAAGCTTCGTGCCAATGCGAAGACGTAGGCACGGCGCGCCGGACGGTGGAAAATAGCGTGCAGCTCTTGCCGGTCCGGTAAGTTTTACCGGTGCGGTCGCCGGCGGCCAGGGTCCATGCTCGACGAAACGGGTCTGTCTCGTAACAGAATGAGAAGAACATGCGAAGCTTCCTGCGCGTCCTCCTGTACGGCCTGTGCGCGGCGCTGTTGTGCCACTGCGCCAGTCCGCTTCCCGATCCGGCCAGCGGCGTGGAGCCGCGCCGCAAGGTACGCATCTCCAGCGACGCGGGGCTGCTGACCTACCGCGAGAGCCGCCGCATCATCCAGCAACTGGACGCGCGGGCCAAGGCGGGTGATTTCCTGGCGCGGCACCTGCAGGTCGAGGAAGCCGTGGCCGATGCGCCGCTGGTCGTCGGCAACGAAGTGCGGCTCTTCGGCGACGGGCCCAGCACCTACCGCGCCATGGAAGAGGCCATAGGCGCCGCTCGCCGCTTCATACACCTGGAAAGCTACATCTTCGAGGACGACCAGATCGGCAACCGCATCGCCGAGATGCTCATCGCCAAGCGTGCGCAGGGGGTCGCCGTGGCCGTCATGGTCGATGACATCGGCACCTTGTCCGTGCCGCCCGATCTTTTCGACCGCATGCGGCAGGCCGGCGTCCAGGTGGTCTTCTTCAATCCCGTCAACCCGCTCAAGAGCCGGGGCGGATGGTCCATCAACGAGCGCAGCCATCGCAAGATCCTGGTGGTCGATGGCGAGATCGCCTTCGTGGGCGGCATCAATCTGAGCGACGTGTACGCGTCCCGGCCGGTGGCCGGTTCGGCCCGGGCCCACGACGCCGGCAGCCGGGAGGACGCGCCCTGGCGGGACACGCACATCAGCATCCGCGGTCCCGCCGTGCCCGACGTGGAGCGGGTATTCCTGGAGGGGTGGCGCAGCCAGGGCGGGCCGCCGCTGGGCGATCTCGATTTCCTGCCGCAGCAGCCCCGGCGCGGGCCGCACGTGGTCCGCATCCTGGTCAACCGCCCGGGTTCGGCGGACAACCACGCCATCTACCTGACGCTGCTGTCCGCCATCAACAGCTCGCAACGGTCCGTGCACATCACCATGGCCTATTTCGTGCCCGATCCGGGCTTCATCGAGGCCCTGGCCGATGCCGCGCGCCGTGGTGTCGACGTGACGCTGCTGCTGCCGGGATTCAGCGATTTCTCGATCGTGCTGCATGCCGGCAGATCCCACTACGAAGAACTGCTCGAGGCCGGCGTGAAGATCTACGAGCGCAAGGATGCGCTGCTGCACGCCAAGACCGCCGTGGTGGACGGCGTCTGGTCCACGGCCGGATCCAGCAATCTCGATTGGCGCAGCTTCACCTTGAACCACGAGATCAACGCGGTGATCCTGGGCGCCGATTTCGGCGCCCAGATGGAAGCCCTGTTCGAGCGCGACAGGCAGGCGTCCGAACCGGTGTCGCTGGAGCAGTGGAAGCGGCGGCCGCTGACGGACAGGCTCAAGGAATTCATGTCGCGCCTGCTGGAGCGGTGGCTGTAGCGGCGGTTCTAGGCGTCGCCGCCGTGCTTGTAGGTGTCCAGCCGGTTGTAGAGCGTCTTGAGGCTGATGCCCAGCGTGCTGGCAGCCTGGCGCTTGTCGCCGCCGAAGTGGGCCAGCGTCGCGAGGATCAGCTCCCGCTGCGCGTCGGGCAGCGGTATCCCCACCGCCAGTTCCAGGCTGCCCTCGCGCCGGACCACCCGGCGATTGCGCGGAGCGGGTTCGGGATTCTGCACCTCGACCTCGTCGTCGGCCAGAATGAACGCCCGGTGCACGGCGTTCTTCAGTTCCCGGACGTTGCCCGGCCAGTGGTACTGGCGCAGGCCGTCCAGGGTGCCGCGGGCGAAACGCTTGCGGGTCTTCTCGGTTGCGTTGAGCTGGTCGAGGAAGCGCTGGGCCAGCAGTTCGATGTCGGCGGGACGCTCGCGCAGCGGCGGGACCCGCAGCGGGAACACCGCCAGCCGATAGAGCAGGTCTTCGCGGAAGCGTCCTTCCCGCACCGCCACCTGGGGGTCGCGGTTGGTCGCGGCGATGACCCGGACGTCCGCGGAAATCTGTTCCGTTCCGCCGACACGGTGGAAGGCCGAGGTCTCCAGCACGCGCAGCAGCTTGATCTGCATCTCCGGGGCCATTTCCGTGATCTCGTCCAGGAAGATGGTGCCGCCGGCCGCACGTTCGAAATATCCCACGTGCTGCTGGATGGCGCCGGTGAAGCTGCCTTTCTCGTGTCCGAACAGTTCTCCCTCGATCAGCGTCGAGGGGATGGCACCGCAGTTGACCGGGATGAAGGGGCCGGTATCGCGCGGGCTCTTCTCGTGCAGGGTGCGCGCGACCAATTCCTTGCCCGTGCCGCTTTCGCCCACGATAAGCACCGTCAGCGCGGTGGGCGCCACTTTGTCGATCTGCTGGTACAGCTCCCGCATGGGTATCGAGGCGCCGTACAGCAGCCCGTAGTGCTGGGGCGGCGGAGCCGGGCGCACGGGTTCGGCCGCGATCGGGGCGGCGGGGCCGGACGCCTCGTAGGGCGTATCGGTGTCCAGGATCGGTGCCAAGGCTTCGTCAGGGCGCATCGCCTGTTCCTTCCGCATGAGTCTCCAGGGTGGGGCCGGGGCGGGAGTGCCCACGGCAGGGCGGGAGTCCCATTCTAAGCAAGGCGTCCCCCGCCCAGGAAGCCGGTCGCGGGGGGTATGGTAACGGGCTGTCGCAAGCCCCGCGCGGGTCGGGGGAATTTACAAGTTTTCATGTAATTCTTACCTATTGCTTGCACTTGGGCCAGGAGAGCGCGGGCCGGAACGGAAACTGCGGCGGCATGGGGCCGAACACCGCGCCGGATCCGTCCCCGGCCCCTGGGGCAGTCTATACAAGGAGTAAGCAATGTTGCGATGGGCAGCCATTTTCTTCGTAATTGCCTTGATTGCCGCATTATTCGGGTTTGGCGGGATCGCCTCCGGAGCGGCGGAGATCGCGAAGATCCTGTTTTATATTTTCGTCATCGTCTTCGTGGTCACGCTCCTGCTTGGAGCGTTCCGACGATAGGGATGGCGTCTGGAACGTCAAAAGGAGCGAATATGGGCAAGTATCGGGTTGCGGGACTGCGCGACGTGGAGGGCGCCATCGGCCAGGTTCGGAGCCTGGTCGAGGATGCCGAGGCGCTCCTGCGGAACACCGCCGGCCACGCGGGCGGCGAACTCGAGGCGGCGCGGGCGCGGCTGCGCGACCAGCTGGACCGGGCCCAGGACCTGTTCCAGGACGCGCGCCGCAGCGCCGCCGAGTCCTACCGGCAGGCGTCCGCCCAGACCGATGCCTATGTCCATGACAATCCCTGGCGGGCGGTGGGCATCGCCATCGCGGTGGGCGTCGTCATAGGCCTGCTCGCGCCCAGGCGCTAGCCGCCGTTTCCGTCCCCCCGTTTCCAACCTCATCGTATCGAGGAGCCTGACTGCATGCCGCATGTCCTGATCGTGGACGACGAACCGAATACCCGGGCAGCCCTGGCGGAAATCGTCAGCGCCGAGGGGTTCACCAACGCCGTTGCGGGCGACCTCCGGGAGGCCCGCATTCAGATCGTGCGCCAGAGTCCCGACGTCGTGCTGACCGACCTGAAGCTGCCGGACGGCAGCGGGATGGACCTGTTCAAGGAGCTGGACCCGTCCATCCCCGTGGAGGTCATCCTGATCACCGGCCACGCCAGCGTGGAGAGCGCGGTCGACGCTCTTCGCCTGGGCGCGGCCGACTATCTCATCAAGCCGATCAACATGCAGCGCCTCAAGGCCATCCTGGACCGCATTCCGCGGGCGGGCGACCTGAAGGCCGAGATCGGTTCGCTGCGCGGCGAGCTGCGCCGCTTCGGCCGCTTCGGCCGCATGCTGGGCGGTTCTCCCGCCATGCAGGACCTGTACGACCAGATCGGCAAGGTCGCGCCCACCGAGGCGACCGTGCTGCTGATCGGCGAAAGCGGCACGGGCAAGGAGCTGGCGGCCCAGACGCTGCACGACCTGAGCCTGAGGCGCAAGCGCCCGTTCCTGGCGGTGAACTGCGGCGCGATTTCGCCCAACCTGATCGAGAGCGAGATGTTCGGCCACGAGCGCGGCAGCTTCACCGGCGCCGAGCGCCAGCACAAGGGCTATTTCGAACGTTCGCACGGCGGCACGCTGTTCCTGGACGAGATCACGGAGATGCCCATCGAGCTCCAGGTCAAGCTGCTGCGCGTGCTCGAGACCGGATTGTTCATGCGCGTCGGTACCAACCAGGAAACCGAATGCGACGTGCGCATCATTGCCGCCACCAACCGCAACCCGCAGGAAGCGGTGGCCGACGGCAAGCTGCGGGAAGATCTCTATCACCGCCTGAACGTCTTTCCCATCCATCTTCCGCCCTTGCGCGAGCGGGCCAAGGACGTCGAACTCCTGGCCCAGAGTTTCCTCGACATGCTCAACGAGACGCACAAGTCGGCCAAGGCCTTCTCGCCCGCCATGCTGGCCGACATGGCCTCGCATGCCTGGCCCGGCAACGTGCGCGAACTGAAGAACTACGTGCATCGTGCCTTCATCATGACCGATGGCGGCCTGATCGACACGGTGGCGGCGCCCATTCAACTGGCGCCTGCCGGCAAGACGGAAAGCGAGCCCATCGTCACCATACCCGTGGGTACATCGCTTGCTGAGGCGGACCGGCGGCTGATCTTCGCCACCCTGCAGCACTGCGGGGGAGTCAAGAAGCACGCGGCCGAAGTGTTGGGCATCAGCCTGAAGACGCTCTACAACCGGCTGGAGGATTACGCCGCAGACGACGCCCGCGAGGCGGACATGCAGGACGTGCCGGTTTCCTGAGCGCGCCTGCTGCCGTCGCGAAAGGCGCCAAGCGCCATGGAGCCCTGATATGTCCCCGTCGTACGCGCATTCCGTTCCCCCGGATCCTCCCGTCAAGGATCCGCCACCGGTCGGCGATCCCCCCAACCAGCCGGTGGGGGATCCGCCGGTGCCGCCGGCCCAGCAGCCCGATCCCATCGATCCCGAGCTGCCTCCTCCGCCTCCCGCGCCGCCGGGCGAATAAGGCGCGGCACGCTACGTGCTGGCAACTCCTCATCCGTGATTCGAGGAGATTGCCGTGTCGCTCATCGTCGCTGCCCGTTTCGACTCCTTTCCCGAGGCCGAGGAGGCCGGCCGCAAACTGTTCGTCGCCGGCTTTGCCCATGAGGACGTCTCCATCTTCTTCGTCAATCCCGCCGGCCAGCATGACCGCTATCCCCTGGGCGGAGACCAGGCCGCCGACCCGGGCGCGCGCAAGACCCGGCGCGGCGCCGTGGCGGGCGCTGCCCTGCTGGGCCTGCTCGGAGCCGTCATCGGCTCCATCGTCTGGCTGTATGCCGCCGGCTCCGTGCTCGCGCTGATCATCGCGGTGGGTGTCGGCGCCTACATCGGCTCGCTGGGCGGCGCACTGGTGGCCACCCGCAGCGCCTCGCGCGCCTACCGGGCCGGCCACAGCACGGGAATGCGGCGCGCCGGCGTCCTGACGGCCGTCCACGTCACCGTTGCCACCGAAGCCGCCGCCGCGCAGGTGCTCAGGGACTGCGGCGGCAAGGACGTGGAGCAGGCCGAGGGCCGGTGGCGCGACGGCGACTGGGTGGACTTCGACCCCGTGGCCGCTCCCGTCCTGAGCGACAAGGTGCAGGCCAGGCCGTCCGATGCCATGGATTCCCGGGAATCCCGCGCCATGCAGCACTGACCCCGAGCGCTACCCGGGATGTCAACGGCCGCGGGTCGCGTCGTCTTCGTCGTCGCCGGGGTGCGAGCGGGCCAGGCGTTCCTCGTCCACCACCTCGTCGGGCAGCACGTCGGCGCCGGTACGTTCTTCCTCGTCGGGGTCGACGGAGAGCCGTTCTCCCGTCCTGCTCGAATCCGTGCCGGCCTCGTCCTCGGGCAGCCCGGCCAGATCGCTGCCGGAGTCGGAGGTATCGCTGGGACCGAGTTTGCCGTTCTTGCTGCTGTCTTCCGGCAGGCTTTCGCCCGTGCCTAGCAAGGTACTGTTGGACATGGCGTGCTCCTTTTCACAAGCTTGGCAGGGGAATTGTCGCGCCGCGCGACATCCCCGCTCAAGCCTGCCGACGCAAACCGCGTACCCGGCCGCGAGCCGCCCTAGGCGGTGGCCGGCGTCTTGTCCTTGTATTCGCACAGGTCGGCGATGCCGCATTGCGGACATTTGGGCTTGCGCGCGACGCAGATGTAGCGTCCATGCAGGATCAGCCAGTGGTGGGCGTCCAGCAGGAACTCCTTGGGCACGACCTTGAGCAGCTTGTCCTCGACCTGGCGCACGGTCTTGCCCGGCGCGATGCCGGTGCGGTTGGAGACCCGGAAGATGTGCGTATCGACCGCCATGGCCACCTGCCGGAAGGCGGTGTTGAGCACCACGTTGGCGGTCTTGCGGCCCACGCCCGGCAGGGCCTCCAGCGCGTCGCGGTCGGCGGGTACTTCCCCGCCGTGCTGTTCCAGCAGGATGCGACAGGTGGCGATCACGTTCTTGGCCTTGGTCTTGTACAGGCCTATGGTGCGTATGTACTGGCTCAGCCCCTCTTCGCCCAGGGCCAGCAGCCGCTCGGGCGTGCCGTGTTCGGGGAAGAAGCGCCGCGTGGCCAGGTTGACCGACTTGTCCGTGGCCTGCGCCGACAGCATGACGGCGATCAGCAACTGGAAGGTCGACCCGTATTCGAGTTCGGTCTGGGGGGAGGGATTGGCGGCGCGCAGGCGCTCGAAGATCGCTAGTCGTTTGGCGGTGTTCATTCGGACACGGCTTGGGCCGTTGTTGTGATGAAGGACGAGGTCAGTGCGCGCGCCGGGAACGGGCCCGGGCGAGAGCGGCCTCCAGTATGGCACGCTTGCGCTCGGCCGCCTGATCGCCGGCCTGCGCTTCGGCCGGCAGGGCGGGGGACGCAGGCTCTGCCACGGCCGAACGGGCGCGCAGCCGCTCCTGGTCCTCGCGGCTCTCGCGGTCCAGCCGCGCCTGGCGACGCTGGTGGCGGGCGCGGGCCGCGGCGGCGTCGCCGTCGGTCCAGGCGCGCGCCGGTTCGACGGGCTCCATGCTGATGCAATCGACGGGACAGGGGGCCACGCACAAGTCGCAGCCCGTGCACAGGGCCGCCAGCACGGTATGCATGGCCTTGTTGGCGCCCACGATGGCATCCACCGGGCAGGCCTGGATGCACAGCGTGCAGCCTATGCAATGCTGCTCGTCGATACGGGCTACCTGCAGGGGAAGATGCCGGCCCCGCGTCTCGTCCAGGGGCAGGATGGGCTTGCCGAGCACCGCCGCCAGCCTGGCGATGCCGACATCGCCTCCGGGCGGACAGCGGTTGATGGGTACCTCGTCATCGACCAGCGCCTGCGCATAGGGCCGGCAGCCGTCATAGCCGCACTTGGTGCACTGGGTCTGCGGCAGTTGCGCATCGACGAGATCGACCCGATTCACGGCTGGCTTCCGGTCAAGCCGCGTCCCGGTGCTGGCGGATGAACTCGGCGATCTGGGGACAGATGACTTCGCGCCAGCGCCGGCCCGAGAAAATGCCGTAGTGCCCGCAGCGCGGGGCGGTGAAATGGCGCTTGCGATCCGCCGGGATGCCGCTGCACAGGTCCTGCGCGGCCTGGGTCTGGCCCGACCCCGAGATGTCGTCCAGCTCGCCTTCGATCGTGAACAGCGCCACCGAGCGGATGTCGGAAGGCTTGACCAGGTGGCCGTTCACCTTCCAGACGCCGCGCGGCAGCTCGAAGTCCTGGAACACGGTGCGTATCGTGTCCAGGTAGTATTCGGCGGGCATGTCCAGGACCGCGTTGTACTCGTCGTAGAAGCGGCGGTGGGCCTCGGCATCGTCATCGTCGCCGCGCACCAGGTCCAGATAGAAGTCGTAGTGCGACTTGAGGTGGCGGTCGGGATTCATGCTGACGAAGCCCGCGTGCTGCAGGAAGCCGGGATAGACCTTGCGCCCCGAGCCGGGGAAGCGCGGCGGCACTCGGTGGATGAGGGTGTTCTCGAACCAGGAGTAAGGCTTGGTCTTGGCGAGGTTGTTGACCTGCGTGGGGGACTTGCGCGGGTCGATGGGGCCGCCCATCATGATCATGCTGCGCGGCAGCTTGGGGTCGTTGTCCGAAGCCATCAGCGATACCGCCGCCAGCACCGGCACCGTAGGCTGGCACACCGAGATGACATGGACGTCCGGGCCCAGCTGGCCGATGAAGTCGCGGATGTAGTCGACGTAGTCGGCCAGGTGGAAGGGGCCGGCCGACTGCGGCACCATGCGGGCGTCGATCCAGTCGGTGACGTAGACGTCGTGTTCGGGCAGCAGGGCGCGCACGGTATCGCGCAGCAGCGTGGCGTGGTGGCCGGACAGCGGCGCCACCAGCAGCACCGTGGGGTCGGGCTTGCGCCGGGCCGCGGCCTTGCGGGGCGACACCGGGGTGCGCACGAAATGCACCAGGTTACAGAAGGGCCGGGCCGCCGCGATCTGTTCCGTGACGGTGGCCTCGGCGCCGTCGAGCGTGGTGGTGGGCAGGTCCCAGGCCGGTTTCTCGTAGTCCTTGCCCAGCCGGTACAGCAGCTCGTAGCCGGCCGCCAGCCGCCGCGACAGCGGGGTGTAGGCAAGCGGGCTATAGGGATTCGAGAACAACTGGGCCGACGCATCGGCGAAGTGGGCAAAGGGCGTCAACAGGGCGCGCTGCCATTCATGTAATTGGTACAGCATCTTTGCTCCAGACCACGGGATGGGCAATCGATTCACCAGTAAACCGATTATATTGCATTGCACAATCGGTGTGTCACGCCGGCCGCGCAACTCGGTGTCACCAATAGTTTTCCACGGCCAGATTGCCTGGTTTACCCCGCCGGGAGGCCCCGAAACCGCGTTCCGCCAGCAATTTGCGCAAATCAGACACCATTTCGGGGTTGCCGCACAACATGATGCGCGAACGCGACGGATCCAGCGTGACGCCGGCCCGGCGTTCCAGCTCGCCGCTGGCGATCAGCGTCGTGATGCGGGCATCCATGGCGCCCTCGACCCGCTCGCGCGTGACCGAGGGCAGGTAGATCAGCTTGCCCGGCTGTTCCCGGCAGAATTCGCCGAAGACCTCGTGGTCGCGCAGCCCTTCTATGGTGTCCCGGTAGACCAGTTCCTCGGCCGTGCGCACGCTGTGGACCACGATCAGATGATCGTAGGTCTCCCACACCTCCAGGTCCTGCAGGACGGAAACGAACGGGGCGAGCCCCGTGCCGGAGGCCAGCATCCACAGATCCTTGCCGCTGGGGAACGCGGCGGTGGTCAGGAAGCCGAAATTGGTCTTGTCGACGTAAAGCTTGTCGCCTTCGCGCAGGTGCTCGAGCGCGCTGGTGAACTCGCCGTCGGGCACGACGATGGAGAAGAACTCCAGGAAATCGTCGTAGGGCGCCGACACGATCGAATAGGCCCGCCAGACGATGCGGCGGCCCGACCCGTCCTCGGCGTCCGGATCCGGGCGCTCGATGCCCAGCCGCGCGAACTGTCCCGGCACGAACCGGAAGCCGGGCGAGCGCGTGGTGCGGAACGAGAAGAGCTTGTGCGGCACCCAGGTCTTGACCCAGGTAACCGTCTCGACGGTGTACTTGTCCGACATCAATCCATTAATTCCGGGCGGCGGGTTACCCCAGGGCACAGCGGATCCGGCTCCGCCGGTCCGCCAGTGCCGCCCCCTGGGGGGCGCGCGTCAGCGCGTAGGGGGGGGCCTACCTCTCGAGAAGATCCAGCTTGCCTTCCTTGTCCTTCCACTCGTCGGCGTCGGGCAGGGGCGGCTTGGTGCGCGTGATGCTGGGCCAGCTTTGCGACAGGTCGGCGTTGATCTGGATGAAATGCATCTGGTTGGCGGGGACGTCTTCCTCGGCCAGGATGGCATTGGCCGGGCATTCGGGGATACAGACGGCGCAGTCGATGCACTCGTCGGGATCGATCACCAGGAAGTTCGGGCCTTCGCGAAAGCAGTCGACCGGGCAGACATCCACGCAATCGGTGTATTTGCACTTGATGCAGTTCTCGGTCACGACGTGAGTCATAGGCGGCTCCAGGACGATGCTGGATAAAAGTTCAGGTCAGCCCATGATTTTACCGGACTCGGGCGGTTCGGCCGGCCATTCCCCTTGAAGGGCCATGGGAGTGGGCGGTGGAGGGCGGCCTTGGGCGGGGGTAAGTCCTCTCTTGTGCTATTTTCTTCGGTTACACAACAGGCATCCCTGGAGACCGTACGATGCGATCCACCCTGAACGTCCTGCGCAAGAAGCTTGCCGCGGGGCGGAAGATTTCCATGCTGACGTGCTACGACGCCGGTTTCGCCAAAGTCATGGAGGACGCGGAGGTCGATTGCATCCTGGTGGGCGACACGCTGGGCATGCTCGTGCAGGGCAGGGATTCGACGCTGCCGGTCCTGTTGCAGGACATCGCCTATCACGTCTCCTGCGTCGCGCGTGGCACCCGGCGTCCGTTCCTGCTGGCGGACATGCCTTTCGGCACCTACCAGGAAAGCCCGCAGCAGGCCCTGCGCAACGCCGTGACGCTGATGCAGGCCGGCGCGCAGATGGTCAAGATCGAGGGCGGGGCCGAACTGGCGCCCACCATCGAACTGCTGACCCGCAGCGGCATCCCCGTCTGCGGCCACATCGGCCTCCTGCCGTCCCACGTGCATGCCCTGGGCGGCTACCGCGTGCAGGGCAAGGAAGACGCCGAGGCGCGCCGCATCGTGGCCGATGCCCGCGCGGTCGAGGCGGCCGGCGCGGCCATGATGGTGATCGAGGCGGTTCCCGACCCCGTCGCCCGCCAGGTGTGCGAGGCGGTGCAACTGATCACCATCGGCATCGGCGCCTCGGTGGCGTGTTCCGGCCAGGTGCTCGTCCTGCACGACATGCTGGGCCTCACGGCCACGCCCGCCAAGTTCGTCAAGAACTACATGGTGGGGGCGCCCGCCGGCGGCGATGCGGTCCTGCAGGCTTTCCGGCGCTATGCCCAGGAAGTGGAGACCGGCGCGTTTCCCGGCGTGGAGCACGTCTACGGCATGACCGCCGGCAACATCGGTACCCCCTACGGCAACCAGAGCGGTTCTTAGCCATGATCATCACGTCTTTGCTGGATACCGACCTCTACAAGTTCACGATGATGCAGGTCGTCCTGCATCAGTTCCCCGCGGCGCAGGTCGAGTACAAGTACAAGTGCCGTACCCCGGGGATAGACTTGCATCCCTATGTGGACGAGATCCGCGAAGAAATCGAGGCGCTGTGCGAGCTGCGCTTCACCCAGGAGGAACTGGACTACCTTGGCGGCATGCGCTTCATCAAGAGCGATTTCGTCGACTTCCTGAGGCTGTTCCACCTGCCCCGGCGGTGCATCTCGGTGTCCAAGTCGCAGTCGCCGGGTGAGCTCGACATCATCGTGCAGGGGCCCTGGCTCCACACCATCCTGTTCGAGATCCCGGTGCTGGCCATCGTCAACGAGGTCTATTTCCGCAACAACCACCTGGTGCCGGCCTATGCCGAAGGCCGCCAGCGCCTGATGAGCAAGGTGGAACTGGTGCGCGGCGACCCCGCCCTGCGCGACTTCCATATCGCCGACTACGGCACGCGCCGCCGCTTCTCCAAGGCCTGGCACGAGGAAGTCATCATCACGCTCAAGGACCAGATGCGCGAGCATTTCGCGGGCACCAGCAACGTGTATTTCGCGATGAAGCACGGGTTGACGCCGCTGGGCACCATGGCGCACGAATACCTGCAGGCTTGCCAGGGCCTGGGGCCGCGCCTGCGCGACTCGCAGATCTACGGCTTCGAAGTGTGGGCGCGCGAATACCGCGGCGACCTGGGCATCGCGCTGTCCGACGTCTACGGCATGAGCGCCTTCCTGCGCGATTTCGACATGTATTTCTGCAAGCTGTTCGACGGCGCGCGGCACGACTCGGGCGATCCCTTCAACTGGGGCGAGCGGCTGCTGGAGCACTACAAGCAGAACCGGGTGGATCCCCGCACCAAGACGCTGGTGTTCTCGGACGGCCTGACTTTCCCGCTGGCGATCAGCCTGGCCAAGCACTTCGCGGGGCGTTGCATCACCGCCTTCGGCATCGGCACCAACCTGACCAACGACCTGAGCTACCAGCCCCTGCAGGTGGTGATGAAGATGGTCAAGTGCAATGGCCAGCCGGTGGCCAAGGTGTCCGACACGCCCGAGAAGACCATGTGCGAGGACAAGGCCTACCTGGCCTACCTGCGCCAAGTGTTCGAGATCCCGCCGGAGCAGGTGGGCGAGACCGCCGACGATTGAGCGGGGCGGCTGGCCCCGGGGCTACACCCCCAGGTAGCGGCTGAGCGCCTCGGGCCGGTGCGCGAGGTCCTGCGCCTGGCCTTCCAGCACCATGCGGCCCTTCTCCATCACGACCAGCCGGTCGGAATTGGCCATGACCATCCGGTAGTTGCGGTCCACCACCAGGGTGGCCAGGCCGCTGCGCCGGATGTCGCCGATCACCCGCCAGATCTCGGCCACGATCAGCGGCGCCAGTCCTTCGGTGGCTTCGTCCAGGATGACGGCGCTGGGATTGGTCATCAGCGCGCGGCCGATGGACAGCATCTGCTGTTCGCCGCCCGAGAGCTGCCAGCCCAGGTTGCCCATGCGTTCGGTCAGCCGGGGAAAGGTGGCCAGCACGCGTTCCAATGTCCAGTCGGCCTGGCCGTCGACGCCGCGGCGCGCAGCCATGACGAGGTTTTCCTTCACGGTCAGGTTGGGGAAGATGCCCCGGCCCTCGGGCACGTAGGCGATGCCGGCCTTGGCGGCTTCGTAGGGCTTGCCGCGCGACAGGTCGCGGCCGGCTATCGAAATGCGTCCGTCGCGTTGCTTGACGTGGCCCAGCAGGGTGCGGATCAGGGTGGATTTCCCCATGCCGTTGCGGCCCAGCAGGCCGACGGTTTCCCCGCGCCCCAGGCGGAAATCCACCCCGTGCAGGATATGGCTGCTGCCGTACCAGGCGTGCACCTGGCTGGCGTCGATGAGCGCTTCCATCTGTCTTCCTTTTCTCCGGCCGCCGGGGTCAGTGGGCCGCGCCCAGGTAGGCTTCCTGGACGTCCGGGTTGTTGCGCACGTCGGCCGGCAGCCCGCTGGCGATGGGGCTGCCGTTGACCATCACGGTAATGTCGTCCGCCACCGCGAATACCGCGTCCATGTCGTGCTCGACCAGCAGGATGGCATGGCCCTGCCGCAGCCGCCGCAGCAGCTCCAGCATGCGTTCGGATTCTTCCGCGCCCATGCCGGCCAGCGGCTCGTCCAGCAACAGCACCGTGGGCGAGGTCGCCAGGCACATCGCCACTTCCAACTGGCGCTTCTGGCCGTGCGACAGGCTGGCGGCGGTCTTGCCCGCCACCGCGGCCAGCCCGGCGCGCTCCATGACTTCATCGGCGCGGTCCAGACTGGCGCGGCAGGCTTGGGCCGATTGCCAGAAATGCCAGGGACGCTGCGTCCGCGCCTGCGCGGCCAGCCGGCAGTTCTCGCGCACCGTCAGCGGCAGGAAGATCGTGTTGCGCTGGTAGCTGCGCCCGATGCCTGCCTGCGCGCGGCGGGGTTGCGACCAGTTGGTGATTTCCCGCCCATGCAGGCGGACGTGGCCGGCCGTGGGGGGCAGCTCGCCGGACAGCAGGTGGATGAGGGTCGACTTGCCCGCGCCGTTGGTGCCGATCACGGCATGGATGCGGTCTGGGGCGAGCGACAGCGAGACGTTGTCGATGGCCCTGAGCGCGCCGAAGTGGCGGCTCAGGCCCTGGGCTTGGAGCACTGCCGTCATGTCGTCTGTTCCGTAGCGGGGGTCGGGGTGGGGGAGGCCTCGTCGCCGGCTGCCGTGGCGGCGGGAGGCAGGGCGCGGGGCCGTCCGCGGCGCGGCATGCGCAGGCGCGAGAAACCTCCCGCCAGGCCCTGCGGCATCCAGGCGACGGCAAGGATGATGAAGCCGCCCATGAGCAACTGCCAGTGCTTGGTCAGATCCTGGAACCACTCCGCCAGCAGGACGAAGGCGAAGGCGCCGATCACCGCGCCCGCCAGGCTGCCCAGCCCGCCCAGGATGATCATCAGCAGCGCGTTGCCGGACTGGTGCCAGGACACCAGTTCGGGGTTGACGTAGCCGTGCTGGGTGGCATACAGGAAGCCCGCCAGCCCCGCCAGCGCGCCGCCCAGGGTGAAGCTGGCGAGCTTGTAGGCAAGGGTGTTGTAGCCGGCCGCCCGCATGCGCGGCTCGTTGTGCTTGATGCCCACCAGCGCGTGGCCCAGGCGCGACCGCAGCACCAGCCCCAGCACGGCCAGTGTCAGGGCCAGCCCGGCCAGCGTGAACCAGTAGAACTGCGGCGCCTGGTCCAGGTCCACCAGGGCGCGCCCGGCCAGCGTGAAGGCCGGCTTGTTGTAGATGTAGGTGCCGTCGCTGCCGCCGAAGGCCTCGACGTCGTGGAACACGAAGTACACCAGTTGTCCGAAGGCCAGCGTGACCATGATGAAATAGATGCCGCGCGTGCGCATCACCAGCAGGCCGATCAGGAGCGCCAGCAAGGCGGCGCATCCGACGGCGGCCAGGAGCAGCAGCCAGCCGTTGCCCGCCTCGTAGCGCGGCGTCAACATCGCGACCGCATACGCCGCGGCGCCGAAGTAGGCCGCGTGCCCCAGGCTGACCAGTCCCGTGTAGCCCACCAGCAGCTGCAGGCTCAGCGCGAAGATCGCCATGATCAGCACCTTGGCGCCCAGCTCGACGTGGAACGGCGTGCCGACCGGCTCGGGCAGCACCGGCAGCAAGGCCAGCACCGCCAGCGCCACGATCCAGGCAAGAAGAGAAGAAGCTTTCATTCCATATCCACCGTTGCTCCCGTTGGCAGCCAGCGAAGCGCCGCTGCCACAACCCAAAATAAAAGCACTAGACCCAGGATGCGGAGGATCCGGCTCTGCCGGTCCTCTCGCATCGCCCCCTGGGGGGCGCGCGAAGCGCGTAGGGGGGGGCCTCTAAGTCCCTTGTTTGAAGAGGCCTTCCGGTTTCCACAGCAGGATGGCGGCCATCAGCACGTAGATCAGCGCGCCGGCGGCCTGCTGCCAGAACACCTTGCCGAAGGTGTCGACGAAGCCGATCAGCAGCGAGGCCACCAGCGCGCCCTTGATCGAGCCGATGCCGCCGATGACCACGACGACGAAACAGATGATCAGCACCGATCCCCCCATGCCCGGATACACCGAGGACACCGGCGCCGCGATCATGCCGGCCAGCACCGCGATGGCCACGCCCACGGCGAAGACGATGCGATACAGCAGCGAGATGTTGATGCCGAGCGACTGCACCATTTCGCGGTTGGTCGCCCCAGCGCGCACCATCATGCCGAGCCGTGTCTTCTTGAGCGCGGCATACATGGCCACGGCCAGCAGCACGCACACGCCGGAAATGAACAGCCGGTAGATCGGGTACGTCATGTCGTTGCCGATGGCAATGCCGCCGGCCAGCCAGTCGGGCACCGGCACCCCGTGGACGTCGTCGCCCACCAGGATGCTGCGCATTTCCTCGAACACCAGGATCAGCCCGTAGGTCATCAATACCTGCTGCAGGTGCTCGCGTTCATACAGGAAGCTGAAGAAGCACCACTCCAGCACATACCCGAACGCCACCGCCAGCACCACGCCCAGCACCAGCGCCGCCACGAAATTGCCCGTCAGCGACGACAGCGAGAACGCCATGTAGGCGCCGATCATGTAGAAACTGCCATGCGCCAGATTGATCACGCCCATGATCCCGAAGATCAGCGTCAGCCCGCTGGCGATCAGGAACAGCAGCAATCCATACTGCACGCTGTTCAAACACTGAATAAGAAACGTCGTCAAATCCATCCCACACTCCGCCATCTAGATACGACAACCAGGCCAGCGTCGAACGGCATGCTCGGCTTTCCCACATGGAACCAAAACACGCCCCCCCCCCCGCTAGCCTGGTTTTTCCCCAGGGCACAGCGGATCCGGCTCCGCCGGTCCGCCAGTGCCGCCCCCTGGGGGGCGCGCGTAAGCGCGTAGGGGGGGGCATTCCCTTGGGTTACATCCTGCAGCCCCGCGCCGGATCGGCCAGCGCCTTCACCGCCACGCCCACCAGCTGGTTGGTCTTGTTCTCGACCTTGCGCAGGTAGATGTCCTGGATGGGGTTGTGGGCCTTGGACATCGTGAACGGGCCGCGCGGGCTGTCGATCTTGGCCTGCTCCATGCCCTTGACGACGGCGTCGCGCTTGCTGATGTCGCCGCCCGCGGCCTTCAGCCCGGCGTCCAGCAACTGGGCGGCGTCATAGCCCTGCACGGCGTAGACGTCCGGCTGCAGCTTGTAGGTCTTGGCGTAGTCCGTGCGGAAGGCCTTGTCCTTGGGCAGGGTCAGGCCGTCGGCGTAGTGCAGCGTGGTCAGCAGGCCGTCGGCCGCCGCGCCCTGGGCCTCCAGCGTGCCGTCGGTCAGGAAGCCGGCGCCGTACAGGGGGATCTTGTCCTTCAGGCCCGCCGCGGCGTAGTCCTTGACGAACTTGACCGCGCCGCCGCCGGCGAAGAACACGTAGACCGCGTCGGGCTTGAGCGCGGCGATCTCGGTCAGCAGCGCCTGGAATTCCACGTTGGGGAAGGGCAGGTTCAATTGCTTGATGACCTTGCCCCCCTTGGATTCGAACCCCTCCTTGAAACCGTTGGTGGATTCGTCGCCGGCCGCGTATTTCCAGCTGAGCGTGACGGCGGTCTTGTGCTTGAGCTGGGTGGCGGCGACCAGGCCCATGGCGTAGGCCGGCTGCCAGTTGCTGAAAGACGAGCGGAAGATGTTGGGCGCGCACAGCGGGCCGGTGACGTCGTCGGCGCCGGCGTTCGGGATGATGAGCAGCGTCTTGTTGTCCTTGGCGACCTTGGCCATGGCCATCGCGACGCCGGAGTGGACGGTGCCCACCAGCACGTCGACCTGGTCGCGCTTGACCAGCTTGTTGGCGTTGTCCGAGCCCTTGGCCGGATCGGATTCGTCGTCCACCTTGAAGTACTCGATCTCGCGCCCGGCCAGTTTGCCGCCCTGTTCCTGCACGTACAGCCGGAAGCCGTTCTCGATGGCGGTGCCCAGGGCGGAATAGGTGCCGGTGTAGGGCAGCATGAGGCCGACCTTGACCTTGCCGGGCGCCTGGGCGCCGGCGGGCACCGCCAGGCACGAGGCAGCCATCATGGCGGCGGCGAGGACGGTGAATTTGCGTTTGGAAGCGTTCATCGCGAGTCTCCTGGTGGGCGGCCATGCTGCGTGGTCGGCTGCCCTGTTCTTGGTGGAAAAGGCCGATGCGCCATGCGGATGCGCATCGTTGCGGCGTCCGGCAAGCCGGACAGGGTGCTACGTGCGGTGGCGCCGCATGAACGCCACGCTTGCCTCGATCAATCGGGCGGGCTGGTCGCGGTGCGGCGAGTGGCCGCAGTCGTCCAGCTTGAGCAGTTCGGCATGGGGAACCTCCTGGGCGATGCCGTCTATCTGGGCCATGGAGCCGTATTCGTCGTCATGGCCCTGCACCGCCAGTACGGGACAGCGTATGGCGGACAGCAGCGCCTGGATGTTCCAGTGCTTGAATTCCGGGTTCAGCCAGACGTCGTTCCAGCCCCAGAAGGCCGAGTCCGGGTCGGCGTGGTAGCGCGCGAGCTTGCTGCGCAGGTCCGTCGTGACGTAACCGTCGCGTGCCTGCTGGATGCTGGCCAGCGTGACGGGTTCGACGAACAGGTGGGGCGCGGCCACGATCAATCCGCCCACGCGGCCGGGCCAGGCCGCCGCGTGCAGCAGCGCGATCGATCCGCCGTCGCTGTGCCCGTACAGCCAGGGCGGATCGGCCCGGGTGTCGTGGCCGACGGCCTCGAAGAAGGCCGGCAGGAAGTCGCGCGCCTGGCGGTGCATGAAATCGACCGGCCATTTTTCGTGCGCGGGACGCGGGCTGGACTGGCCGTAGCCCCAGCGCGACAGGACCAGTCCGCGGCAGCCGGCGGCCTCGCACAGCGCATAGGGGAAGTCCTTCCACATCGTGACCGATCCCAGGCCTTCGTGCAGGAACACGAGCAGGGGCTGCCGGGTCCGCTGGGGGGCGATGAGCACGTACTCGATGTCGTGCCGCATGCCGTCCCAGGAGACGTCGGCGAACCGTACGGGCAGATCCTCGGCGATGCCCGAGACGGCGGCGTTCAACGGGGCGCGCGAGTTCATGCGTGGACTCCCTGCGACGCGGCCTCTTGTTCGCGCAGGCGGAAGCGCTGGATCTTGCCGGTGGCGGTCTTGGGCAGGTCGCCGACGAATTCGATCTGGCGGGGATACTTGTGCGGCGCCAGCCGCGACTTCACGAACGCCTTCAGGTCGGCGGCCAGCGCATCGCTCGCCTGCTGGCCGGGCTTGAGCACCACGTAGGCCTTGGTCTTGGTCAGGCCTTCGGCGTCGGCCACGCCGATGACGGCGGCCTCCAGCACGGCCGGATGCTGCACCAGCGTGGCCTCGACCTCGAAGGGCGAGACGTACTGGCCGCTGACCTTGAGCATGTCGTCGCTGCGGCCCGCGTAGGTGTAGTAGCCGTCGGCATCGCAGCTGTACTTGTCGCCGCTCCTGGTCCAGGCGCCCAGGAAGGTCTCGCGGCTCTTGTCGCGATTGTTCCAGTACATCAGCGCCGAACTCGGACCGCGTATGTAGAGGTCGCCGATCTCGCCGACCGCCACCGGCTTGCCGTCCTCGCCCCGCAGCTCGACCTCGTAGCCGTCGACCGGCTTGCCCGTGGTGCCGTAGCGCACGTCGCCCACGCGGTTGGAAATGAAGATGTGCAGCATTTCGGTCGAGCCGATGCCGTCGATGATCTCGCAGCCGAAATGCGAGGTGAAGCGTTCGCCGATGTCCTGGGGCAGGGCTTCGCCGGCAGACGAGCACAGGCGCAGGGCGACCTGGTCGCGCGGCGGCAGCGCGGGACTGGCGAGCATGCCGGCATAGCCGGTGGGCGCGCCGCAGAAGATGGTGGGCCGCAGGCGGGTGAGACGCTCGAAACAGGCTTCGGGGGTGGGGCGTTCGGCCATCAGGACCACCGTGGCGCCCACGCTGAGCGGAAAGGTCAAGGCATTGCCCAGGCCGTAGGCGAAGAACAGCTTGGCGGCCGAGAACACGGTATCGTCTTCGCGCATGCCCAGCACGGGCTTGGCGTAGAGCTCGGCCGTCCAGTAGGGGTTGCCGTGGGTGTGCACCGTGCCCTTGGGCTTGCCGGTGGACCCGGACGAATACAGCCAGAACGCGGGTTCGTCGGCAAGCGTGGGGGCAGGCGCCGCGAGCGGCTCATGCCCGGCCAGCAGGTCGTCGAAGTCCAGCGTGCCGCCCGCTTCGCCGTCTGAGCCATCGCGCGAGACGACGATATGGCGCACGCCGTGCCGGCACGCGCCTAGCGCGGCGGAAAGCTTGGGCAACAGGGCGCGGGAGACCAGCGCGGCGCGGGCGCGGCTGTGTTCCAGCATGTAGGCGTAGTCGGCCGGAGTGAGCAGCGTGTTGACCGCCACCGGCACGATGCCGGCATAGAGCGCGCCCAGGAAGGTGACGGGCCAGTCCGTGCAGTCGTTCATCAGCAGCAGGACGCGGTCCTCGGGCCGGATGCCCAGGCCAAGCAAGGCGCCGGCCGCGCGGCGCACTTTTTCGTCCAGTTCGCCGTATGTCAGCCGGCCGCGATCGTCGATGTAGGCGGTCTTGGCGGCGCGCTCGGCATTGATCGCCAGCAGGTGGCCGGCGAAATTGAATTCCGGCGGTGGGGCGGAGCAATCGGCAGGCATGATGGTCTCCTCGTTCATGCAATAAGGCGCGAAATCGCCGGCGGCCTCTGGTCGGGCCTGGCGCCGGCGGGCTCTCGTGTCAATGTCCTGGGACGCCCTCCGGCGCGGTGCCGTCCAGAAGGTCCGTCACGGCGGCGGCGGCCTGGACGGCGGCGCGGCGGTGATAGAAGCCGAGGGCCCGCAAGCCGCCCAGTTCCTCGCCGCCGCCGGCCCGGCCGGGGCCGCCGTGCAGCGACATGGGCATGACGTTGCCGTGGCCGGTATGGACGGCTGCCACCTCGGGAGTCACGACGTGCACGCGTCCATGGCTGTCGGCCAGCGCCAGCGCCGCATCGGCGGCCCGCGCGGTATCGGCCGTGTAGAGGGAGGCCACCAGCGATCCCTGCCCCAGGCGTATCTGGGCCAGCGCGTCGGACCATCCGTCATAAGGCAGCAGCGTGGCGACCGGACCGAACACCTCGGTGTCGTGCACGATGCAGGCGGCCTCGCGGCGGCCGGCGCCCAGCAGCGTCGGGCCGACACAGGCGGCCACGGCCGGGTCGGCATCCACCAGCGGGGCCGCCGAACCGTCGTGCAGGACGTCCGCGTGCCGGCGCAGGGCCGCGGTGCCAGCCCGCACGCTCTCCCATTGCTGGCGGCTGGCCAGCGCGCCCATGCGGACCGTTTCGTTGCGCGGATTGCCCACGGTGATGCGCGACAGTTTCGCGGCGATGGCCTCGCCCGCTGCCGCGTAACAGGACGCGGGAACGAAGATGCGCCGGATGGCCGTGCATTTCTGCCCCGACTTGACCGTCATTTCACGCACCACTTCGCGTACCAGCAGATCGAAGGCCTCGGAGCCGGGCTGCGCGTCGGGCAGCAGCAGGGCGCTGTTCAGGCTGTCGGCCTCGATGTTGACTCGCACCGAGCGGCGCACGACGGCATCGTGCGAGCGTATCGCCGAGGCGGTCTCGGCCGAGCCGGTGAACGACACCACGTCGAACGGCTGCAGGGGCGACAGCAGCCCTTGCGCGCTGCCGCAGACGACGGACAAGGCGCCGGCCGGCAGAATGCCCGCGGCGATCACGTCGGCGACCATCGCCTGCGTCAGCCACGCGGTGGCGGTGGCCGGCTTGGCGACGACAGGTACTCCCGAGAGCAGCGCCGGCGCGGCTTTCTCCCACAGGCCCCAGGCGGGGAAATTGAAGGCGTTGATGAACAGGGCGAGGCCGCGCGTCGGCACCTGCACGTGGCGGCTGCGGAACGCGCCGTCCTTGGCCAGGGGAACGGTCTCGCCATCCGGCAACCAGTGCGTGCCGCCCAGCGACGCGCCCCAGCGGGCGTATTGGCCCAGCGTGAAGATGGCGCCGTCGATGTCGACGGCGGAGTCCTGCCTCGTGGTGCCGGAGTTGGCCAGCGCGATGTCGAAGTAGCGATCGCGGTTGGCCTTGAGCACGTCCACGATGCCGGACAGCAGGCCCGCGCGCTGCGCATAGGTCAGGGCGCGCAGCGCGGCGCCGCCTTCGTCGCGGGCGTAGGCATAGGCTGCTTCCAGGTCCAGTCCGGCGTTCGAGACGCGGACCAGCTCGGTGCCCAGCACCGGGTCGAAGAGCGGTGTGCCGGGGCCGCCGCCGGTCTGCCAGCGGCCCGCCAGGTGGTTGGGAAGAAGTTCGCTCATGATTGGGTGAATTCGATGGCGCCGTCGGGCAGCAGATACAGGACCAGCGCGCGGCCGCCCGCGACGGTGGGGCGATGGGCGCTGCCGGGCGGATAGACCTTCCAGCCCGCCGGCGTGCCGTCGAAGCGGGCGCCGGCCGTCTGGGGCATGACCATGTCTATTTCGCCGTTGGGATGGACGTGGTGGGGGCCGGCCAGGTCGGTCATGTCGACCACGTCCACCGAGAAGCCGGCGGAGCCGGGCCCGGGCTTGACCACCCGGCCGTAGCGCACGCCGCCGGCTTCCCGGTTGCACAGCCAGCCCTCGTCCACGCCGGCTTCACAGGCGCGGGTCATGTCGCGGAACCAGTCCGAGCCGGGGCCGTGCTGGCGGTTGAGGTAGGCCTCGAGCGCGGCGTCCACGGGGCGGCCGGCAATGGACTGGGTTATCGTCTTTACCAGGGATTCAAATGAATCGCGCATGAACTCGTCTCCTCAGGCATACTGAACTTCATGTCGCCGCATTCTTGATCATGAAGTATCGTGCATGTTCATGTGTCGAGACAATACGCGGCATGCTTGGGTCGTGTCAAAAAGAATCTGCATCCTGCGGGTAAATCCCAGGGGTGCGCATCATCTTGCGGGTGAGGTCCGATGAAAGAAGAGGCAGTTTCCGAAGCGGGGCAGGCCGCGGCCAACGACGCGCCGGCCAAGGAGCCTTTTCTGGTGACGCTGGGAGAACGAATACGGACGCTGCGGGCCAGGCGAGGCCTGACCCGCAAGGCCACGGCCTCGGCAGCCGGGATTTCCGAGAGGCATCTCGCCAACCTGGAGCTGGGCACGGGCAACGCCTCCATCCTGATCCTGCTGCAGGTTTCCCAGGCCTTGCAGTGCTCGCTGGCCGAAATCCTGGGCGATGTCACCACCACCAGTCCGGAATGGCTGTTGATCCGCGAGTTGCTGGAAGGCCGCTCCGAGGCGGACCTGCATCGCGCCCGCAATACCTTGACGGAAATGTTCGGCTCGCGCGGGGACAATCATTCCCGCCTGTCCCGCATCGCCCTGGTCGGCCTGCGGGGGGCGGGCAAGTCCACGCTGGGGCGGATGCTGGCCGAGGACCTGGGCTACACCTTCATCGAGCTGAGCCGGGAAATCGAGAAAGTGGCCGGCTGCAGCATCGTCGAGATCCATTCGCTGTACGGCGCCAACGCCTATCGCCGCTACGAGCGGCGGGCGCTGGAGGAGACCGTGCAGATCCATCCCGAGGTCGTGATCGCCACGCCGGGCGGCCTGGTGTCGGACGTCTCGACCTTCAATCTGCTGCTGTCGCACTGCTATACGGTCTGGCTGCAGGCCGACCCCGAGGACCACATGCGCCGGGTCGTGGCGCAGGGCGATTTCCGCCCGATGTCGGGCAGCCGCGAGGCCATGGACGACCTCAAGCGCATCCTGGCGGGGCGGGCGGCGTTCTATGCCAAGGCCGACGCCCGCTACAACACCAGCGGCCATTCGCTTGAAGAGGCTTTTGCCGGCCTGCGTTCGCTGGTGCGCAATGCGGCGGGCATGGTGGACTGGAGTATGTAGTAGAGCCCCCCCCTACGCGCTGACGCGCGCCCGGCATGGTGAGCCCCCAGCCGCTACGCGGCAGCCCCCCGAGGGGGGGGGGGCGGGGCCCGCCTTGGGTCGGCCCGGCGCCGGGCCCCGTAGGGGCGAAACCGGTGGCCCGGCGGAGCCGGATCCGCGGTTTCCTGGGTCTGGGGCGGTTGTCTGGGTTTGGGAGGTTCGGTTTTCTGAATCGTCAGGGTTGATCCTAGTTGGCGGAGGCTTGACGCGCTTAGGTTCATGAACTATCTTTCATTCAACAGCTGGTTGATGCACTAAGATGCATAAACGTCGAGGAGATATCATGAGCAACGTCGTTCAGGCCGATCAGGCTGCCGGGAAGGTGGACTACCGCACGGATCCGTCCCGGTACCGGCATTGGAAGCTGAGTTTCGAGGGGCCGGTGGCGACGCTGGGCCTGGATATCGCCGAGGATGGCGGGTTGCGGCCGGGGTATCGGCTCAAGCTCAATTCCTACGACCTGGGCGTGGACATCGAGCTGCACGACGCCCTGAACCGTATCCGTTTCGAGCATCCCGAAGTGCGCACGGTGGTGGTTACCAGCATGAAGGACCGGATTTTCTGTTCGGGCGCCAACATCTTCATGCTGGGCCTGTCGAGCCACGCCTGGAAGGTGAATTTCTGCAAGTTCACCAACGAGACCCGCAACGGCATCGAGGACTCCAGCCGCCATTCCGGGTTGAAGTTCCTGGCCGCCATCAACGGCGCCTGCGCCGGCGGCGGTTATGAACTGGCGCTGGCTTGCGACGACCTGGTGCTGATCGACGACAAGTCCTCGTCGGTGTCGCTGCCCGAGGTGCCGCTGCTGGGCGTGCTGCCCGGTACGGGCGGCCTGACCCGCGTCACCGACAAGCGCCACGTGCGCCATGACCTGGCGGACATTTTCTGCACGACCAGCGAAGGCGTGCGGGGCCAGCGCGCGGTGGAATGGCGGCTGGTCGATTGCGCGCCCAAGCCTTCGCAGTTCGCCCAGGTGGTACAGGAGCGCGCGCAACGGCTGGCCGAGTCCAGCGATCGCCCTGCGGGCGCCCGCGGCGTGCCCCTGGCCCGCATCGAGCGCACCGAGGAGGCCGATGCGCTGGGCTATCGCTACGTGGACGTGCGCATCGACCGCGCCAACCGCAGCGCCGTGTTCACCGTGAAGGCGCCGGATGCCGCGCAGCCCGAGGACGTGGACGGCATCGTGGCGGCCGGCGCGGATTGGTGGCCGATGGCGATGGCGCGCGAACTGGATGACGCCATCCTGCACATGCGCACCAACGAACTGGACATCGGCACCTGGCTGCTCAAGACCCAGGGCGATGCCGACCGGGTGCTGGCCTGCGACGCCACGCTCCAGCGGCATGCCGGGAACTGGTTCGTGCGCGAGGTCACGGGCCTGCTGCGGCGTACGCTGGCTCGGCTGGACGTTTCGTCCCGCTCGCTGTTCGCGCTGATCGAACCCGGTTCATGCTTTGCCGGCACGCTGGCCGAACTGGCCTTCGCCGCCGACCGCGCCTACATGCTGGCGCTGCCCGACGAACCCGGCCGCGCGCCGCGGCTGACGCTGTCGGAACTGAATTTCGGCACCTACCCGATGGTCAACGGCCAGTCGCGCCTGGCCCGCCGGTTCTACGAAGAGGCCGAGCCGCTCGCCGCCGCGCGCGCCCGGGCCGGCCAGGCGCTGGACGCGGACGCGGCCTACGCGCTGGGCCTGGTGACGGCGGCGCCGGACGACATCGACTGGGCCGACGAGATCCGCATCGCCATCGAGGAGCGCGCCGCCATGTCGCCGGATGCCCTGACCGGGCTGGAGGCCAACCTGCGCTTCGCCAGCCAGGAAACCATGGAAACCCGGATTTTCGGCCGTTTGAGCGCGTGGCAGAACTGGATCTTCAACCGTCCGAACGCGGTGGGGGAAAAGGGCGCCCTGAAGGTGTACGGCAAGGGCGAGAAAGCGGCCTTCGATCTGAATCGAGTGTAACCATCCCGCAGTCCGGACCAACGGAGTCGAGACATGTCCAGCATCAACTACAGCGAGAAGATTCCCAACAACGTCAATCTGTCGGAGGACCGCACGCTGCAACGCGCGCTGGAACAATGGCAGCCGAACTTCCTGAGCTGGTGGGGCGACGTCGGTCCGGAAGGAAGCACGAACTACGACGTCTACCTGCGCACCGCCATCAGCGTCGATCCGCAGGGCTGGGCCCAGTTCGGCCACGTGAAGATGCCCGACTACCGCTGGGGCATCTTCCTGAACCCGGCCGAGAAGGACCGCAAGATCCATTTCGGCGATCACATGGGCGAGGCCGCGTGGCAGGACGTTCCGGGCGAGCACCGCGCCAACCTGCGCCGCATCATCGTCACGCAGGGGGATACCGAGCCGGCGTCGGTGGAGCAGCAGCGCCACCTGGGGCTGACCGCCCCGTCCATGTACGACCTGCGCAACCTGTTCCAGGTCAACGTCGAGGAAGGCCGCCACCTGTGGGCCATGGTCTACCTGCTGCACCGCTATTTCGGCCGCGACGGCCGCGAGGAAGCCGAGGCGCTGCTGGATCGCCGCTCGGGCGACCAGGACAACCCCCGCATACTGGGGGCCTTCAACGAGCGCACCCCGGACTGGCTGTCCTTCTTCATGTTCACGTATTTCACCGACCGCGACGGCAAGTTCCAGTTGAGCGCGCTGGCCGAATCGGGTTTCGATCCGCTGGCCCGCACGACCAAGTTCATGCTGACCGAGGAAGCGCACCACATGTTCGTGGGCGAGTCGGGCGTCTCGCGCGTGATCCAGCGCACCTGCGAGGTGATGAACCAGCTCAAGACCGACGACCCCGCCCGCATCCGCGCGGCCGGCGTGATCGATTTCGGCACCATCCAGCGCTACCTGAATTTCCACTACAGTGTCACGATCGACCTGTTCGGCGCCGACGAGTCTTCCAACGCCGCGGCCTTCTACAGCTCCGGCCTGAAGGGGCGCTACGAGGAGGGCAAGCGTACCGACGACCACAAGCTGCGCAACGAGAGCTACAAGGTGCTGGAAGTGCGCGACGGCAAGCTGGTCGAGAAGGACGTCCCCATGCTGAACGGCCTGAACGAAGTCCTGCGCGACGACTACATCAAGGATTCGATGGCGGGCGTGGCGCGCTGGAACAAGGTGATCGAGAAGGCCGGCATCCCCGTGCGGCTGACCGTGCCGCACAAGGCGTTCAACCGCCAGATCGGTTCGTTGTCCGGCGTGCGCGTTTCGCCCGAGGGCCAGGTCGTGTCGCAGGCCGAGTGGGACGCCAAGAAGGACCAGTGGCTGGCCACGCCGGAAGACCGCGCCTTCGTCGCCTCGTTGATGGGGCGCGTGGTCGAGCCGGGCAAGTTCGCCAACTGGATCGCGCCTCCGGTCATGGGCATCAATCGCCAGCCGGTGGATTTCGAGTACATCCGGTTCAACTGAGCAAGCCCCCATCATGGATACGCCAGTCCAGACGGTCGTCATCAAGCAGCACCTGATCGACCCGGAAATCTGCATACGCTGCAACACGTGCGAAGCGACGTGTCCCGTCGGGGCCATCACGCACGACGACAACAACTACGTCGTGCGGGCCGACGTATGCAACAGTTGCATGGCCTGTGTGCCGCCGTGCCCCACGGGGGCGATCGACAACTGGCGTTCCGTTCCGAAATCCGCCGCCTACAGCATCGAGGACCAGTTCACGTGGGACGAGCTGCCCGGCGAACTTACCCCCGATCAACTGGCGGCGGCGGGCGCGGAAGCGATCGAGGAAGAGGCCGTCCAGGAAGCGGCGCCGCTTCCCGTTGCGCCTGGCGCCGACGAGGCGTTCAATTCGGGCGCCTATGGCGCCACCACGCCTCCGTGGTCGGCCGCCCATGCCTATACGAACCTTTATGGCCCGCGCAATCCGATCACGGCCACCGTGGTCGGCAACGTGCGCGTCAACGAGCCCGGCACGCAGAACGAGACCCATCACATCGTGCTGGATTTCGGCTCGCTGCCGTTTCCGGTGCTGGAAGGGCAGTCCATCGGCATCGTGCCGCCGGGGACCGACGGCCAGGGCAAGGCGCACCACGCGCGCCAGTACTCCATCGCCAGTCCCCGCAACGGCGAGCGGCCCGGCTACAACAACATTTCCCTGACGGTCAAGCGCGTGACGGCCGATCATCAAGGCAATCCGGTGCAGGGCCTCTGTTCGAATTACGTGTGCGACCTGAAGGTGGGGGACAAGGTCCAGGTCATCGGCCCCTTCGGCGCGTCGTTCCTGATGCCCAACCATCCGCGTTCGCACATCGTGATGATCTGTACCGGGACCGGCAGCGCGCCCATGCGGGCCATGACCGAGTGGCGCCGCCGCCTGCGCGGAAAGGGGCGGTTCGAGAGCGGCAAGCTGATGCTGTTCTTCGGCGCCCGCACCAAGGAAGAACTGCCTTATTTCGGTCCCCTGATGAGCCTGCCCAAGGATTTCATCGACATCAACCTGGCGTTCTCGCGCGCGCCGGGCGCGCCCAAGCGCTATGTCCAGGATCTGATGCGCGAGCGCGCCGCCGACCTGGCGGGGCTGCTGCAGGATGCCAATACGCATTTCTATGTCTGTGGACTCAAGAGCATGGAAGAGGGCGTCGTCCTCGCATTGCGCGACGTGGCCTTGCAGGCCGGGCTGAACTGGGAGGCCATCTCGGGTTCGCTCAAGCGCGAAGGCCGCCTGCATCTCGAAACCTACTAAAGGGAAGCCCACCCCCCGCGCGCTTCGCGCGCCCGGTATGGCGAGCTCCCAGCCGCGACGCGGTACCCTGGATCAAGAGACGATCAAGGGGTAAGACACCATGGAATCCGACATGGAAACATTGCAGATAGCCAGGAACGAATCGGGCGTGGTCGACGTGCGCATGGCGCGGCCCGAAGTCTTCAACGCCTTCGACGAACGGATGATCGAAGAACTGGCGCAGGCCTTCGCCGAACTGGGCAGCGATCCGTCCACGCGCGCGATCGTGCTTTCCGGGGAAGGCAAGGCGTTCAGCGCGGGCGCGGACCTGCAGTGGATGCAGCGCGCCAGCCAGGCCAGCGAGGAATGGAACCTGGAGGACGCGCGGCGCTTCGCCGCCATGCTCGATGCCATCGCGTCCTGTCCCAAGCCGACGATCGCCCGCGTCCATGGCGTGGCGCTGGGCGGCGGCGTGGGGCTGGCCTGCGCGTGCGACATGGCGGTGGCCAGCAGCGATGCCCGTTTTGCCGCCAGCGAGGCCCGCTTCGGCATCCTGCCCGCCGTCATCAGCCCCTATCTCGTCAATGCGGTGGGCAAGCGCCATGCCTTGCGCCTGGCGCTGACCGCCGCGCGCATCGACGCGCAGACGGCGCTGCACATGGGTATGGTGCAGCAGGTGGTCGACGCCGCCGGCCTGGATGCCGCGGTGCAGGCGATCGTGGCCGAACTGCTGGCCAATGGTCCGCATGCGCTGGCCGAGATCAAGGCCTTGTTCGGACGGCTGGAGGTCGGTCCCGTCACCCCCGAGGTGCGCGAGCTGACGGCTCGCACGATCAGCCGGGTGCGGGGCACGGACGAGGCGCGCGAGGGATTCGCCGCCTTCCTGGCCAAACGGCCCGCGGCCTGGATCCGGCAATAGTCAGGCAGGGCCGCCAGCTTCCGCGCACGGCGGTCCGCCGGACCGCCGTTCTTGCATGTCCACGATCCCACCGTCTCCAAGGAGAGCCGCGATGCCTCGTTCCCTAGCCGTAGAAACCCAGGATTTCCGCATCGACCTCGCCGACGACGGCGTGGCCGAACTCGTGCTGGGGCCGGCGGGCGGCATGCCGGCGCTGGGCGCCGACGGCCACGCCGAACTCGCCGCCGTCTGGCCGCGCCTGGCGCGCGAACCGGGCGTGCGCTGTGTCCTGGTACGCAGCGAGGGCAAGGGGTTCTGCGCCGGCGGACACATGGAACTGGTGCAGGGCATGCTGGAACACGAGAGCGACCGGCTGCGCGTCATGCGCGAGGCGCGCGACATCGTCCAGGGCATGATCGACTGCGACCTGCCCGTGGTGTCCGCCATCAACGGCGCGGCGGTGGGGGCCGGCGCGGTGCTGGCCCTGCTGGCCGACGTGTCCGTCGCAGCCAGAAGAGCCAAGCTGATCGACGGCCACACCAAGCTGGGCGTGGCGGCGGGCGATCACGCGGCCATCATCTGGCCGCTGCTTTGCGGCATGGCCAAGGCCAAGTACCATCTGCTGACCTGCGCGCCCCTGGACGGCGAAGCGGCCGAACGCATCGGGCTGGTCAGCCTGTGCGTGGACGATGCCGAGCTGCTGTCCACGGCGCGGGGCATCGCCGCGCAACTCGCCGCTGGCAGCCCTACCGCGCTGGCCTGGACCAAGCGCAGCCTGAATCACTGGCTGCGCGCCGCCTGGCCGGCCTTCGAGCATTCCCTGGCGATGGAGATCATGGGATTCGCGGGGGCCGACGCGCGCGAGGGGCTCGCGGCATTGAGCGAAAAGCGGCCGCCGCGTTTCGGCGCGTCCACGACCAGGAGAACGACCCAATGAAGTTTGCCGATTTCCAGCCCGGCATGATCATCGAAGCCGGCCCCCGGCGGATCGAGGAAACGGAGATGCTGGCGTTCGCGCGCAGCTACGATCCGCAGTGGTTCCATGTGGACGGCAAGGCGGCGGGCAAGGGCCGGTTCGGGGCGCTGATCGCCAGCGGATGGCAGACCTGCGGCATCGCGATGGAGCTGGCGGTCAGGGCCGTGCTGCACGACTCCGAGTCGTTCGCGTCGCCGGGCGTGGAGGAGGTCCGCTGGCCCCATCCGGTCATGTCGGGAGACGAATTGCGACTGCGCGCCGAGGTGCTGGAAGTGCGGACTTCGCGCAGCCGGCCCGAACTGGGCGTGCTGCGGTGGCGCTGGCATCTGTTGAACCAGGACGGCAAGGAGGTCCTGGAGTTGACGGCCACGAGCCTGTTCGACCTGAAGCCCGAGGCGCCGCGAGGCTGACGCCCGGCTTCGTCGCGGCCTTATTTCCTGGCGTGGACCTGGATGGTCTTGGTTTCGCCGGGGCCGCAGGTTCCGCATGTTCCGCAGCCGCTGCCGCAGCCCGCATCGGGCGTCGCGGCGCCCAGGCTCCTGCCCAGCTTCCGCACCCAGGCGGCCTGGCCCGGACGGTCCATGCGGCGCGCGAGCCAGGACTGCATGCGCATGCGAGTCTTGGGCGCGAACCGGCCGAAGGCCTTGATCACGCAGGCGGCGACGATCAGCGCCACCAGCGTCATTTCGAACAGGGAATAGGCGCTCACGGAAGCCTCCCGGAAATCAGGTCAGCAGCCTCGTCACCTGGTAGGTGATGAAGGATGCGATGTAAGCCAGCCCGAACAGGTAGCCCGCGGTCAGCGCGACCACCTTCCAGGAATTCGTTTCGCGCCGGATCACGGCCAGCGTCGACAGGCATTGCGGCGCGAAGATGAACCAGGCCAGCAGCGAGAACGCGGTCGCCAGCGGCCATTGGGCGGCGATCAGCGGCGTCAGCATGGTCGAGGCCGCGTCGTCGTCGGCGGCCGACAGCGCGTACACCGTGGCCAGCGCGCCCACCGCGACTTCCCGCGCGGCCAGGCCGGGGATCAGCGCGATCGATATCTGCCAGTTGAAGCCGATGGGCGCGAACACGGTCTGCAGGGCTTCCCCGATGCGGCCGGCGAAGCTGTACTCGATGGCCGGGCCGGTGGCGCCCTCGGGCGGGCCGGGGAAGCTGGACAGGAACCAGATCAGCACGGTCAGCGCCATGATGATGCCGCCCACGCGCGCCAGGAAGATGCGTGCCCGCTCGACCAGCCCGGTGGCCACGTCGCGCAGGTTGGGGATGCGGTAGGAGGGCAGTTCCAGCAGCAGCGAATGTTCCGTGGCGTCGCGGCGCAGCAGCTTCATGACCCAGGACACCACCAGGGCGCTGACGATGCCGGCCACGTACAGCGCGAACAGCGTGACGCCCTGGAGGTTGAAGATGCCGAGCACCGTCCGGCTGGGAATGAAGGCGCCGATCAGCAGCGTGTAGACCGGCAGGCGCGCCGAGCAGGTCATCAGCGGCGCGACCAGGATGGTGGCCAGCCGGTCGCGCGGGTCCTGGATGGTGCGCGTGGCCATGATGCCCGGGATCGCGCAGGCGAAGCTCGACAGCAGCGGGATGAAGGAGCGGCCGGTCAGGCCGGCGCCCACCATCATACGGTCCAGCAGGAAGGCGGCGCGCGGCAGATAGCCCGACTCTTCCAGCAGCAGGATGAAGAAGAACAGGAACAGGATCTGCGGCAGGAACACCAGCACGCTGCCGGCGCCGGCGATGATGCCGTCCACCAGCAGGCTGTTGAGCATGCCTTCGGGCAGCGTCTGGCCCACCCAGGCGCCCAGGGACGAGACCGACGTCTCGATCAGGTCCATGAGCGGCTCGGCCCACGAGAACACGGCCTGGAACATCAGGAACATGACGATGGCCAGCGTGACCAGCCCCAGCACGGGGTGCAGGACCCAGCGGTCGATGGCGTCGTCGATGGCGGCGGTGCGCCGCGGCATCGACACGGCCTCGCTCAGCAGCCCGTTGACTGCCTGGTGCAGGTCGGTGCCGGCGGGCAGCGCGGGCGGCGCGGCGGGCATGTCGTCGTCGATGCGCGCCAGCAGCTGCGCCGCGCCGTCGCGCTTGATCGCGATGGTTTCGACGATGGGGATGCCCAGCGCCTGCTGGAGCTTGTCGCGGTCGATCCGGATGCCGCGCTTGGCGGCGGCGTCCACCATGTTGAGCGCCAGGACCATGGGCAGCCCGAGCCGCTGCAGTTCCAGCACGAAGTGCAGGTGCAGGCGCAGGTTGGTCGCGTCCACCACGGCCACCAGCAGGTCCGGACGGCGCTCGCCGGCGAAGTTGCCCATGCAGACGTCGCGGGTGATGGCTTCGTCCGGGCTCGTGGCATGCAGGCTGTAGGCGCCGGGCAGGTCCAGCACGCTGACCTGCAGGCCCGAGGGCGTGACCAGCCTGCCCTCCTTGCGCTCGACGGTGACGCCGGCGTAGTTGGCCACCTTCTGGCGGCTGCCCGTCAGCAGGTTGAACAGGGCGGTCTTTCCGCAGTTCGGGTTGCCGACCAGGGCAACGCGCAGATTGGACAAGGTAGTGGTGGACATCGGGATTCAGGAGGCGAGCGGTTCGACCAGGACCCGCGCGGCTTCGGAGCGGCGCAGGGCGAAACGGGTGAAACCGATCTGGATCAGCAGGGGGTCGGCTCCGATCGGGCCGCGCGCCACGATGCGCACGCGCTCGCCCGCCACGAAGCCCAGGTCGCGCAGGCGCACGGCGATGGGGTCCGCCGGGGCGGCGTCTTCGACGGCGTTGACGGCGGCGTCATGGCCATAAGGTAGCTCGGAGAGGCGGATAGCCATGTGCTCGGTTGGTAGAAGAAAATGAAAACGATTACTAATTATAAAAGTTTTGCACCGATCCGGGGCGAATAGCCGCCATATCGACAAGGGCAGGGGAAGCGGGCGGCCAGAGGTAAGGAATTGCTAGCCGCTCCACCGTGGCGGCCGGGCATCGGTTATCTTGATGCCGTCACATCACCGAAGGGGGAGATATGAAGGCATCCGTCATCATCGGCCTGCTGCTGATCGTGCTGGGCGTGGTCGCGCTGGGCTACAAGAGTTTTTCGTACACGTCGGAAGAAACGCTGCTCAAGGTGGGTCCGGTCGAGGCCACGGCCGATACTCGTAAGACGGTTCCCATTCCCACCTGGGCCGGCGTGGCCGCCATCGTGGTCGGCGCCGCGGTGATCGTGCTGGGACGCCGGCGCTAGCCGCCGCGCCCGGGCGGCTCAGACGTCGGCCGTCTCGGTCTGCGAGCTTTCGCGCGCCGGCTGGGAAGCGGGCCGGGGCGCCAGCGCCGAAGGAAGCGCAGGCAGCTCCAGCGGCCGGCGCCGCTTGGACTTCACCACCGCCGGCTCGCCCGCGTCGGTCAGGTGGGTCCAGTACACGAGCCGCAACTGGCCGTGCTCGTCCTCGACCAGGGCCGACAGGCTTTCCACCCAATCCCCGTCATTGCAGTACAGCACCCCGTCCACATGCCGGATCTCCGGCTTGTGGATGTGGCCGCACACGACGCCATCGTAGCCCTGGCGCCTGGCCTCGTTGACCAGCACGTCCTCGAAGTTGGTGATGAAGGACACGGCGTTCTTCACCTTGTGCTTCAGGTATTGCGACAGCGACCAGTAGTGCAGCCCCAGCCGGCGGCGCACGCGGTTGAAGTGCAGGTTGAGCCATAGCGCGAAGGTGTAGAGCGTATCGCCCAGGTGGGCCAGCCACTTGCTGTGCTGGATCACGCCGTCGAACTGGTCGCCGTGGGTGACCCACAGGCGCTTGCCGTCGGCCGTGACGTGGACCGCGTCTTCCTGGACCTGGATGTCGCCGAAGGCGTAGCCGATGAACTGGCGGGCGAATTCATCGTGGTTGCCGGGAATGAAGATGACCCGCGTGCCCTTGCGCGCCTTGCGCAATACTTTCTGCACCACGTCGTTGTGGGCCTGCGGCCAGGTCCAGCTTTTGCGAAGCTGCCAGCCGTCGATGATGTCGCCGACCAGGTAGAGGGTCTCGGCCTCGTTGTGCTTGAGGAAGTCCAGCAAGTGGCTGGCGTTGCAGCCGGCGGTTCCCAGATGCAGATCCGAGATCCAGATGGTGCGCCATTGGGTGGGGGGCGATGTCGTCACGCTGGCCGGGAGGATGTTTCCATGGAATGAATGGAAACATGCCGCGATGACGTGTTTGTGACGGTGCGGGACCGTTGTCAGGCCGCGTCGCTTTTCGCCGTGTCCGAAGCGTGCAGGGCGTCCAGGCGCTCTTCGACGAAGGCCCGCACACCGGCGTCATGGGCAAGGGCCATGTGCCCGACGCGGGCGACCACGAGACAGGCCGCTGCACCCGGCAGCAGGGCGCGGTCGACCGGGCAGACGATGTTGTCGTGGTGCGAGGCGATGCAGGTGCAGCGGCTGGCCACGGCCGGTGTCTCGGCGGTCTGCAGGTCGCACAGCCACGGGCTGTCGGGCAGCATCTGGGCCGCGCACAAGCCGCGTCCGAAGCGCGCGTGCCAGGTACCCCGGTGCGGCGTGCCCAGCGTGATGACGTGGTCGATGGGCGCGTCGGGCGCGATGCGCAGCGCGGCCCGCGCCGCGAGGCCGCCCATGCTGTGGGCGATCACGGTCACGCGCTCGTGGCCCGCGCGCAGCGCCAGCGCGGCGGCCTCGGCGGCCACCTGCGCGCCGAATCCGTCTATGCCGGCCCGCGGAGGTTCCAGGTCCAGCGCGGCGACGATCCAGCCGCGCGCGGCCAGCCAGGTATCGAAGTCGCGCCAGATGCCCCGATTGCAGCCGTAGCCGTGCACCAGCAGCACGGCGCCCCGGGGGCGGGCCGGCACGCGGATGGGCCAGCGGTGCCGCCACGGGATGTCGAGGTACATGTTGCGCAGGGACAGGTAGATTTCCTCGGGCATGGCGGCCAGCCAGCCGGGCGGGCCGGCGGGGCCGGTGCGATCGGTCAGCAGCCGGGCCAGCGCGAAGCCCAGGGCGACGATCGCCGCGTGGATGACGACGGCCAGCAGGAGCGCGGTCAGCAGGGCCGCGGGCCAGGGCAGCCATGCCGACAGCGCCCAGGAGGTCAGGGCCACCAGGATCGCCACGCCGAGCGTGAACCCGCGCATGGCCCAAGCCATCATGCGGCGGGACCTCGCGTGGCCGGGCGTGCGGCCAGTTCGGCGGCCTTGGCGCGCACGCGCGCATCGGCCGCCTGTTCCAGGAAGGCGCGGGCCTTGGCGAGAAAGGCCGGGGTGGCGGTCTCGGGCAGGCGGTCGAGCCAGGGCAGCGCGGCGTCGATGTCGCCGCGCTCGATCAAGAGGCGAGCGTAGTTGAACTGTCCGCGGAAGTCGCCTCCCTCGGCCGCGCGTCGGTAGTGTTCGAACGCCTGCTGCCTGTCGACGGGCACTTCCCAGCCGTCCTCGTGGAAGCCGCCGATGATATTGATCGACTTGGCATGGCCCAGGGCCGCCGCCTTTTCGAACCACGCCAGCGCCTGCGCCCGGTCCGCGGCAACACCCTCGCCCAGCGCCAGGGCGGTCGCATAGTTGTACATGCCCCAGTCCAGCCCCTGTTGCGCGGCCAGCCGGTACCAGTAGGCCGCCAGCACGAGGTTGACGGGCACGCCCCAGCCGTGGTGGTGGCATTGGCCGAGCATGTTCATGGCCATGGGGTGGTCGGCGTCGGCGGCACGCTTGAACCAGTACACGGCCTGTTCCCGATCGACGGGCAGGCCCTGGCCGTCCAGCAGCATCTGTCCGAACACCGCCTGCGCCTCGACGACACCGCCTTCAGCCGCCGCCCGCACCCAGGCCGCGGCGCGCTCGCGCGGGCCGCGCAGGATCTCGGCCAGGTCGTCGGCGGTGGCGGCGTTCAGTCGCTGTGGAGAGATGGGCTCCATGGTTTTGCGGGTGTTGATGGGACTCATGGAATTGTGCATCAAGAACTTGGGTTCCAAACACGGCCGTGTCCGGAGGCGCGGGGCCGCATGGGGCGCAACGGAGCCGGTCCTGGCCTTTGGCCAGGACTTCCCGGCGTTCAGGTGCTTGGCGGGGCGGGCGCAGAACTCGGGCGGGCACAGTCCCCCGGACTGTGCCTACTGCCGCGCTCAGACAGCTGCGCCCTTGCTTCCCCACCAAGCACCTGAACGCCGGCGGCTCCAATGCGCCCCATCCGGCCCCGCGCCCCCGGACACGGCCTGCAACGTCGCGAAGCGTGGCTCACATGGAGCGGGGTAGGGCGGAAAAGAAAAGAGGCGCCTTACTCACGCAAGGCACCTCCCACAGGCCAACCAGGACACGCAGAATAGCCGCCCCCCGCCAGCCTATTAGTCCCCCACGGCACAGCGGATCCGGCTCTGCCGGTCCGCCAGTGCCGCCCCCTGGGGGGCGCGCGTAAGCGCGTAGGGGGGGTCAATACTTCAAGTTGAGGTTCAGGATCGCGGCGCGGCCGGCGCCGACCGACGCGTAGTGGGTCGAGTAGGTCGTGGTGAAGTAGCGCTTGTCGGTCAGGTTCATCAGGTTCAGCTGCAGGCTGACGTTGCGGTTGATCCGGTAGGCCGCCATCGCGTCGAAGCGGGTGTAGCCGGGGATGTAGCGGCGCACCGCCGCGTTAGAACCGTATTGCTTGCTGGAGATGAACACGCCGCCGCCGATCGAGAAGTCGCTGTTGATGGCATACGTGGTCCACAGCGTGGCCGTGTGCTTGGGCGTGTTGGGGAACGCCTGGCCGCTGGCGGCGGCGGTGTCCCGGCCCAGGTCGCGGACTTCGCTGTCCAGGAACGTGTAGCCGCCGAACACTTGCCAGGCCTTGGTGATGTTGCCCGAGGCACCGATTTCGAAGCCGTTGATGCGGCGGTTGCCGGCCATGGCGTAGGTGCCGTCGGGCTGGGTCACGCGGGCGTTGGTGGTGTCGATGCGGAAGATCGCCCCGGACAGCGCCAGGCGGTTGTCCAGCACGTTCCACTTGGTGCCGACTTCCAGCGAACGGTTCTTCTCCGGAGCCATGTCCTTGGCGTTGACGCCCACGCCGTTGCGTCCCGGGACGATGCCCTGGGATTCCGAGCCCTGGCCCAGGGTGGAGTTCGCCGGCGTCGACGACGTGCCGTACGACACGTAGACGCTGCCGTTCTTGGCCGGCTTGTAGATCAGGCCCAGCTGGTAGTTGAACAGCGTGTCGCTGCGGCCCACGTCGGCGGTCGGGCTGACCAGGCCGGTCTTGTAGTTGTCCACGCGCGCGCCGAGGTTGGTCAGCCACTTCTCGCTCAGCTTGATGGTGTCGAAGCCGTAGACCGAGAAGGTGGTGGCCTTGAAGTGATTGTTGCGCTGGCCTTCGACCGTCGAGCCGTTCCACGGATCGTTGGGGTTGGGGTTGTAGAGGTCCGTGCAGTTGTAGCCGGACGGCGCGCCCACGCCCGCAGCGCAAGTCGCGGCTCCGGTATTGTTGGGGCTCGGCAGCGTGCGCGCGACGGTGTACGAGCCGGTGTCCGATTTCTCGCGCGAGATCTCGATGCCGGTGTTGAAGCTGTGCTCGTAGCCGCCCAGGTTGGCCTTGCCGAACAGTTCGGTCTGGTTGGCGATGGTGTGCACGCCGCCGGTGCGGGACTTCGCGTTGCGCCAGACGCGGCCGTCGTTCACGTTGCCCTGGCTGTCATCGGGGTTGGTCCACACGTAGCGCTGGTCCACGGACGTGTAGCGCAGCGTGTTGCGTACCGTGAGGTTGCTGCTGATGTCGTGTTCGACGCGGGCGGTGGCAACGTCCGAGCGGGTCTTGTAGAAGTCGCTTTTCAGGCCGTAGAAGTTGTCCATGTTGACGGTGACGGGGCGGATCGCCGTCACGCCGGCCGGGACCCGGTTGCCGTACATGAACGGGATGCCGGAGTCCGGCGTATCGTCGGTCTGGATGTGCGAATAGCTGAGGGTGACGCGGGTGGGGGTGTTCAAGCCCCAGGTAAACGACGGCGCGATACCCCAGCGGGATACGTCCACGCCGTTGCGGCCTGCGACGTCGGCGTCGTGCGCCATGGCATTCAGGCGGAAGGCCATGCTGTCGCCCAGCAACCAGTTGCCGTCGACCGTGGCGCGCTTGTAGTTGTCCGTGCCCAGGCCCAGCGTGGCATTGGTGAACTTCTCGGCCTTGGGGGTCTTGGTGATCAGGTTGATGCTGCCGCCCGCGCCGCCGCGGCCGCCGTAGGCGCCGTCCGGTCCCTTGATGACCTCGATCTGTTCGAGGTTGAAGACTTCACGCGTCACGGCGCCGATATCGCGCATGCCGTCGATGTACGTGCTCGATTGCGCGTCGTAGCCGCGGATGAAAGGCCGGTCGCCCAGCGGGTTGCCGCCTTCACCGGCCCCGAACGAGATGCCCGGTGTCAGGCGCAGCGCTTCGGTCAGCGTGGTGGACGCGGTGTTCTCGATGATTTCCTGAGGGATGACGGTGACGCTCTTGGGCGTGTCCAGCAGCGGCGCGGTGAATTTCTGCGAGGCGGACTGGTCGGCCTTGTACGCCGATTCGGCCTCGCCGCGCACCGTGATGGGCGCGAGCTGGCCGCTGGTGCGGGGCGCGTCGGCCGAGTTGGCGCTCTGCGCCTGGGCCTGGGCGGCGGGCACGAACGTGAGCGCGCTGATGGCGGCCGCCAGGGTATTGAACCGGAACTGGTTCGTAGATATCACCGTGAAATCCCCCGAAGGTGGGCGCGAGGCCCGTCATAGATGCGGGGCGGGGTGTCTGGCCCCCGCCCTCGTGAGATGAGATGAAACTCTAACGAAGAATGATTCGCATTCTTCGTTGACCAGGGAAGATAGGCGCCGTGAGCTTACAGATAGCTGAACAGTGGCCGACAAGCCGGGGATTTCGTGAAAAATGCAACACCAGGCGCCGGATTTCCGGCGCCTGGCCGGGGACGGATCACCGCGTGGAGACGAGCCGGGTGCCGACGATGCGATCGTGGGGGAACTGGCGGTCGTGGTCGAAGAAGGTCCAGACGAAACCCAGTCCGGTCAGCGTGAAGGGCCAGGCCAGGACGTAGCGCAGCACGGCTTTCCAGACCGGCGGGCGGCCGCCGCCGGCGTCGATCAGCCGGATGTGCCAGGTCTTCATGGGCAGGGTCTGTCCACCCAGCCGCCAGCACAGCACGAAATAGACGCCGATGACGCAGAACAGCCACGCCTGCCGCTCGTGCCGCAGCATGAGCGCATGCCGGCTCTGGGTCAGGGTATCGAACAGATAGTCGGCCACGAACACCACCCCGAACAGCAGGATGGCTTCATACATCATGCAGGCGAACCGGCGCCAGCGGCCCGGCGCGGCCTGGAGGGCGGGAGAGGCGGAAGGGGTGTCGTTCATGGGGCGCTACGATAACCGAGCATGGCCGGCTCCGTCCGCCCGTGGCCGCGACCCGGGGGAAAATCCCAGTCACTGCGGTGAGCCTTGACCGCATCGCAACATTCCTGATAGCCTAGCGGGCTCGCCGAAAGCGTTACAAAAGTCGACGGCAGAGAGCTTCATCTGACGCCAGGCACCCTTCGGCGTCATGCAGTGCAGTCAACCAAGCCTGGCCCGCGCCAAAAGCGTTGTGGCGGCCTTAGCCCCAGGGCGAAGGCAGTCCGGTCCCGGCCTTCCGTTTCAACCTTCAGTGCTCGTTCCGGTGAACGTGCGCGAGGTCGGCAAGGTGGGCGAGTGGAACGGTTCCGTGAACCGTGAAGCGTCGCCGCATGTTGCCGGTGCCCGCGCAGGTTTGGTTTCCCTGCCTGAGGCAGTACCGCCCGGGGCGTCAGCGCGAACTTGAATGGACGAAAATCCAATGGAACTCACAGGCGCAGAGATCGTCGTGCGCGCCCTGGCCGACGAAGGGGTCGAACATGTGTTCGGCTATCCGGGCGGCTCGGTCTTGTACATCTACGACGAGATCTTCAAGCAAGACAGATTCAAGCACATCCTGGTGCGTCACGAGCAGGCAGCCGTGCACGCCGCGGACGCGTATTCGCGCGTATCGAACCGCGTCGGCGTGGCGCTGGTCACCAGCGGTCCCGGCGTGACTAACGCGGTCACCGGCATCGCCACCGCCTACATGGACTCCATCCCCATGGTGGTGCTGACCGGCCAGGTGCCCACCTCGGCCATCGGCCAGGATGCCTTCCAGGAAGCCGACACGGTCGGCATCACCCGGCCGTGCGTCAAGCACAACTTCCTGGTCAAGGACGTCAAGGACCTCGCGGACGTCATCCGCAAGGCCTTCTATATCGCCCGCACCGGCCGTCCCGGCCCTGTGCTGGTCGACATCCCCAAGGACATCACGATCGCCCGCGGGAAGTACACCCCGCCGACGGGCGAGATCAAGATGCGTTCCTACTCGCCCGTCGTGAAGGGGCACCAGGGCCAGATCAAGAAGGCGGTCCAGCTGCTGCTGCAGGCCGAGCGCCCCATGATCTACACCGGCGGCGGCGTGATCCTGTCCGACGCCGCGCCCGAGCTGACCAAGCTCGTGCAGATGCTGGACATGCCCTGCACCAACACGCTGATGGGCCTGGGCGCGTTCCCGGCGGACGACCGGCGCTTCGTGGGCATGCCCGGCATGCACGGCACCTACGAAGCCAACATGGCGATGCAGCACTGCGACGTGCTGGTGGCCATCGGCGCCCGCTTCGACGACCGCGTCATCGGCAATCCCAAGCATTTCGCGCAGAACGCCCGCAAGATCGTCCACATCGACATCGACCCGTCGTCGATCTCCAAGCGCGTGAAGGTCGACGTGCCCATCGTGGGCGACGTCAAGGACGTGCTGGTGGACTTCCTGGCGCAGGTCGAGGCCTCGCTCAAGGAAACCCGGCGCAATCCCGAGCAGATCGCCGGATGGTGGAAGCAGATCGGTGCCTGGCGCGAGCGCGAGTGCCTGAAGTACAAGTCCTCCAATGACGTCATCAAGCCGCAGTTCGTGATCGAGAAGCTGTGCGAGATCACCCGCGGCGAGGCCTTCGTGACCTCGGACGTGGGCCAGCACCAGATGTGGGCCGCGCAGTACTACCGCTTCAACAAGCCGCGCCGCTGGGTCAATTCCGGCGGCCTGGGCACCATGGGTGTGGGCCTGCCGTACGCCATGGGCGTGCAGATGATGCATCCGGATGCCGACATCGCCGTCATCACCGGCGAAGGCTCGATCCAGATGAACATCCAGGAGCTGTCGACCTGCCAGCAGTACCACCTCAGCCCCAAGATCCTGTGCCTGAACAACCGGTACCTGGGCATGGTGCGCCAGTGGCAGCAGATCGACTACGGCTCGCGCTATGCCGAGTCGTACATGGATTCGCTGCCTGACTTCGTCAAGCTGGTCGAGGCGTACGGCCACGTCGGCATGCGCATCGAAAGCCCCCGCGACGTCGAGGGCGCGCTGCGCGAAGCCTTCACCACGCACAAGAAACGCCTGGTGTTCCTGGACATCATCACGGACCGCACGGAAAACGTGTGGCCCATGGTGAAGGCCGGCAAGGGCCTGACCGAGATGCTGCTCGGTTCCGAAGACCTGTAAGGAGCGCACATGAGACATGCCATATCCGTGCTCCTGGAGAACGAAGCCGGTGCACTTTCCCGGGTGGTCGGGCTTTTCTCGGCCCGCGGCTACAACATCGAGACCCTGACCGTCGCCCCGACCGAGGATGCCACCCTTTCGCGCATGACCATCGTCACCTCGGGCTCCGACGACGTCATCGAGCAGATCACCAAGCACCTGAACCGCCTGGTCGAGGTGGTCAAGGTGGTGGACCTGACCGAGGCGCCCCACATCGAACGCGAACTGATGCTGATCAAGGTTCGCGCGGTAGGCAAGGAGCGCGAGGAAATGAAGCGGATGGTCGATATCTTCCGCGGCCATATCGTCGACGTGACCGACAAGAGCTACACCGTCGAGCTGACCGGCGACAAGGGCAAGCTCGACGCGTTCATCGAAGCGCTCGATCGCGCCAGCATCCTTGAAACGGTGCGCACCGGCAGTTGCGGCGTCGGCCGTGGCGAACGGGTATTGAAGATCTAACCCCCTGATTGGTAGTCCCCCCCTACGCGCTGACGCGCGCCCCCCAGGGGGCGGCACTGGCGGACCGGCAAAGCCGGATCCGCGGTGCCCTTGGCCTCTCGGGTTCACCCGCGGGGCCGAGGTGGGGGTGGTACGTGTTTGATTGAGTTTGAATTGATTCTGGATTGAATTTTGGAGAGCATCCATGAAAGTTTTCTACGATAAAGATTGTGATCTGTCGCTGATCAAGGGCAAGACCGTCGCCATCATCGGCTACGGCTCGCAAGGCCATGCCCATGCCCAGAACCTGAACGATTCCGGCGTCAAGGTCGTGGTCGGCCTGCGCAAGGGCGGGGCTTCGTGGGACAAGGCCGCCAACGCCGGCCTGACGGTCAAGGAAGTGAACGAGGCGGTGAAGGAAGCCGACGTCGTCATGATCCTGCTGCCCGACGAGAATATCGCCAAGGTCTACGCCGAGAACGTCGGCCCCAACATGAAGAAGGGCGCCGTGCTGGCCTTCGCCCACGGCTTCAACGTCCACTACGGCGCCGTCGTGCCCCGTGAGGACGTGGACGTCATCATGGTCGCTCCCAAGGCCCCCGGCCACACTGTGCGCTCCACCTACACCCAGGGCGGCGGCGTGCCCCACCTGGTGGCCGTGTACCAGGACAAGTCCGGTGCCGCCCGCGACATCGCCCTGTCGTACGCCATGGCCAACGGCGGCGGCCGTGCCGGCATCATCGAGACCAACTTCCGCGAAGAAACCGAAACCGACCTGTTCGGCGAGCAGGCCGTGCTGTGCGGCGGTACCGTCGAACTGATCAAGGCCGGCTTCGAGACGCTGGTGGAAGCCGGCTACGCGCCCGAGATGGCCTACTTCGAGTGCCTGCACGAGCTCAAGCTGATCGTCGACCTGATCTACGAAGGCGGCATCGCGAACATGAACTACTCGATCTCGAACAACGCGGAATACGGCGAGTACGTCACCGGCCCGCGCATCGTGACCGAGGACACCAAGAACGCCATGCGCGCCGTCCTGAAGGACATCCAGACCGGCGAATACGCCAAGAGCTTCCTGCTGGAGAACATGGCCGGCGCCCCGACGCTGAAGTCGCGCCGCCGCCTGACGGCCGAGCACGACATCGAGCAGGTCGGTGGCAAGCTGCGCGAAATGATGCCCTGGATCCGCAAGAACAAGCTGGTCGACCAGAGCAAGAACTAGACCCCCCCTACGCGCTTACGCGCGCCCCCCAGGGGGCGATGCGGGTGGACCGGCGGAGCCGGATCCACCGCATCCTGGGTCTTGAACCCTCACGCTTGCGTGGGGGTTTTTCTTTTGCCGGTCAGGAGAGGAGTTCGCCGCCTTTGTCGGCGGCGAGTTCGCGCATCAGGTCGACCAGCAGGTCGTGCATGTGGCGGGCGGCGGGGGAGAGGCTTTGGCCGGGGCGGGTGACGAGGCCGACGGTGCGGGCGATGACGGGGCGGTGCAGGCGGACGAAGGCCAGTTTGTGGCGGCGTGCCGGGCGGGCCAGGGTGGGAAGGATGGTGATGCCCAGGCCCGAGCGCACGCTGGCGATGAGCGAGGTCCGGTTGGTGACGGTCATGCCGGGCGTGGCCACCCATGGCGGGATGTCGGGGTGGCGCAAGGCTTCGAAGGTGGCGTTGGCGATCAGGCGTTCGCCCTGCAGTTCGCTCCAGTCCACCGGCTTGCGCCGTCCGGCCAGGCGATGCGAGGGCGGGCAGATGATGCCGAATTCGTCGCGCGCGATGGGCAGGAAGTCCAGCCGGGGTTCGTCGGCCAGGAGGCCGGCGATGCCGATGTCGACTTCGCCGCTCAGCACGAGTTGGCGCACGGCCTGTGAAGGCATGTCGATGGCGCGCAGGCGGACCTGGGGGAACTGGCGGGTGTAGCGGGCCAGGATGTCGGGCAGCCATTCGTCCGCCAGCGAGGGCATGACCGCCAGCGAGACCGAGCCGTGGCGTGCTTGCGCCAGTTCGTTGGCTTCCAGCCGGACACGGTCGTGTATCGCCAGCAGTTCGCGGAACAGGGGCAGGACGCTCCAGCCGAGCGGCGTGGGCCGGGCCCGCTTGCCGGGTTCGAACAGCGGGGCGCCTACCTGCCGTTCCAGATCGTCCATGGCGGCGGAGACGGCGGCCTGGGAGCGGAAGGTAGCCTGCGCCGCCGCGAGAAAGCTGCCGCTGTCGACGGCGGCCACGAATTGCCTCAGGTGCTGGATCTTGAAGGGGTCCATAGCAGTCCGTAAATTCAGGTTTTCCGAATTTTATTTCCACAAATTTGGCTTGGCAAAAATCAGGGCCATGGCGACCATATCCGCAGGACAAGAAGGAGGTCGCATGACGCTGGAAGTGCGCAAAGTCGTTTCGTATGTCGAGGAAACGCGGGTGGAGGGCGGCAGGAAGGCCGAACGGCCCCTGCTGATGGTGCTGAGCGCCGCGGTCCTGAAGAATCCGTGGGCGGGGCGGCCATACACCGAGGACCTGCAGCCCGAGATCCTGCGCATCGCGCCGCCGCTGGGCGATCTGCTGGTGGGGGAGATCCTGAAGTACACGGGCTCCGGCGAGCGGGTCGAGGGCTACGGCAAGGCCGCCGTGGTCGGTGCCGACGGCGAGGTCGAGCATGCCTCGGCGCTCATCCATACGCTGCGATTCGGGAACAAGTACCGGAACGCGGTGGGAGGCACGAGCTATCTGAGTTTCACCAACTCGCGCGGACCGATGGGGTGTCCCATCGTCGTGCCGATGATGCACAAGAACGACGAGGGGATGCGGTCCCACTACCTGACGGTGCAGGCCACCATTGCCGATGCGCCCGCGGCGGACGAGGTCGTCGTCGCGCTGGGCGCCAGCGTGGGAGGGCGGCCGCACCATCGCATCGGCGACCGCTACCAGGACATGCGCGAGATGGGGCTGGCCCCGGCCGGGAAGGAGGCCTCGTGACCTGGCCGACCCGAGTAGTCCGCAGCGGCTCGGGGGCGCCCGTCGTCCTGGTCCACGGCGTCGGCCTGGATCTGGGCATGTGGGACGAACTGGCGCGCGAGCTGGGGAACGAGTTCGAGCTGATCCGCTATGACATGCTGGGGCATGGCGGCACACCGCTGCCGGCGGGCGAAGCCGGGCTGGACCGGTACGTGGCGCAACTGGGCGACGTGCTGCGCGAGCAAGGGTTGCGCCAGCCCGCCGTGGTGGGGTATTCGATGGGCGGGCTGGTTGCCGGGCGGTTCGCCGCGCGCCATCCCGGCGAAGTGGGGAAACTGGTGCTGATGAGTACCGTCTTTCGCCGTACCGAGGCCGAGCGCCTGGCGGTACGGGCGCGGCTGGAGCAGGCCGAGGGCGGGGACGGGGCGGCGAGCGCGCAGGCATCCGTGGCGCGCTGGTTCTCGCCGGCGTTCGTCGAGGCCGCGCCGGGCCGCGTCGAAGCGATCCGGCAGCGGCTGCTGGCAAACCGGCGCGAGGATTTCCTGGCAGCCTATCGCATCTTCGCGGGCGCCGACGGCGTCCTGCCCGAGGCGGCGCCGCAGATCCTCTGTCCGACGCTGGTGATGACGGGCGACCAGGACACCGGGTCCACGCCCCGCATGGCGGAGGAGCTGGCGCGGTCCATCCCTCACGCCGCGCTGCGGATCGTGCCGGGACAGAAGCACATGTTGCCCGTAGAGGGCGTGACGGCTGCCGCGGCGGCCCTCAGGGAATTCCTGGGGTCGGGTGGCACGCGGCGGGCCGCCTGAACGGGCGGCACCATACCAAGCAAGGAGACAAGACATGCAACGCAGACACATGCTGGGCGCGATGGCCGCGCTCGCGTCCTCGGCATACCTGGGGAAGGGATACGCGCAAGGTGCGGGAAGCAGCGTACCGCTGCACGTGGTCGTGCCATTCCCGCCCGGAGGCGGCACGGACGTGCTGGGGCGGGCCATCGGCTACCGGCTGGAAAAGCTGCTGGGCCGCCCGGTCGTGGTCGAGAACAAGCCCGGGGCCAGCGGCATCGTCGGCGCCGAATACGTGGCGAAGTCCGACCGCGACGGCAACACCCTGCTGTTCTCGGGACTGGTGCCTTCCGTGCGCTACTACAGCCGCCCGATCTCGCAGATCGGCGCCGAACTGGCGCCGGTGTGCATGATCGCCCGGTCGCCCTATCTGGTCGCGGTCAATCCCGGCGTGCCGGCGAAGACGCTGGGCGAGTTCGTGCAACTGGCCAGGAGCAAGCCCGGCACGCTGACCTTCGGGTCGCCGGGCAATGCCACGCCGCAGCACCTGGCGACCGAGCGTTTTCGTTCCCAGGTCGGCATCGACATCCTGCACGTGCCGTATCGCGGCACGGGCCCGATGATGACCGACCTGCTGGGCGGCCAGATCCAGCTGGTGTTCGCGACGGTGGCGGCGGCCGAGCAGCACGTGAAGTCCGGGCGCCTGCGCGCGCTGGCGGTGACCAGTGCCGATCGGCTGGATCGCCTGCCCGACGTGCCCACCGTGGCGGAGGCGGGCATCGCGGACTTCGTGGCCGAGATCGCCTTCGGCACCTATGTCGCGGCAGGCACGCCGGCGGCGGCGATAGGCGGGCTCAACCGCGCGATCAACCAGGCGCTGGCCGACGGCGACGTGCGCGGCAAGCTGGTGGAGCAAGGCTTCATTCCCGTCGGCGGCGCCCCCGCGGACCTCGAGAAAAGCCTGTTGGCGGAGGTCAAGGCGGTGTCCGAGCTGGTCCGCTCGGGCAAGGTGCGCATCGACGCCGCCTGAAGCCGGCTGCCAGCGGCGGGGGCGTGCCTCCATCCGCCGCGGAGCAGCGTCCACTGCCCACCCAGGCGATGGGGCCAGCCCGCTGGCGATAGAGTAGGCCGTCCTGTGACATGCTCGCTTGTTCGAGCGGTGGACGCGCGGCCACGCGGTGGCGTTCTCCCAACTGGAAGCCGCGCGGTCAATCGATCCGGATTTCCAGTCCGCGGATGACGTCGCCCCACATGGCGTTCTCCTGCGCCATGTATTGCGCCAGTTCTTCCGGCGTGGAAACCGCCACGTCCACGCCCGCCCCGGCCAGGGCTTCCCGCGCCTCGGGCCTGGACAGCCCGGTTCGCACCGCCTCGTTCAGGCGCGAGACGATGTCCTTGGGCATTCCCGCCGGTCCCAGCAGCGCCAGCCATACCACTGCGTCGTAGTCCGGGACGCCCGCTTCAGCCAGGCTGGGTACGTCCGGCAACTGGGCGTTGCGGCGCGTGCTGGTGACGCCCAATGCCCTGATCTTGCCGCTCTTGACGTGGGGCAGGCCGTTGGACACGGCGGCAAAGCTGGTTTCCACGAAACCCGCGGCCAGGTCCTTCATGGCGCCGCCGCTGCCACGGTAGGGAACGTGTTCCAGCTTGGCGCCGGACTTGGCCAGGAACAGCGCTCCCATCAGGTGCTGCGTGCTGCCGTTGCCGGACGAGGCGTAGCGCAGGTGCGCACCGTTGGACTTGGACAGTGCAATGAGTTCCTGTACCGACTGGACGGGCAGCTTGGTGTTGACGAAAAGCACGTACGGGCTGTCCGCCAGCTTGGAGATAGGCGTGAAGCTCTTGATCGGGTCGTAGTCCAGGTTCTTGTACAGCCGATGGCTGGTGACGTGGTTGGTCGAGACGATCTCGAGGGTGTAGCCGTCGGGAGCCGCCTTGGCCACGAAGTCCGTGCCTATGGTCGATCCCGCGCCGGGCTTGTTCTCGACGATGAAGGACTGGCCCAGCGCGCTGCCGAGCTGCTGGGCGACGACGCGCGCCACGACGTCGGTGAAACCGCCGGGCTCGAAGGGAACGATGACCTTGACCGGGCGTTCCGGATAGGTCTCGGCGGCCCCTGCATGCAGCGAAAGTGCGAGCAGCGGCGCTGCCCATGCCATGCCGTGGATGCGCTTCATGGAGTCAACCTCCGTATCGGGCTTCGGGGAGCGTGAGAAAAGCGTGCAGGATGTGATAGACGCGCAGGTAGTTCTTCTGCTGGAAGCTGGCGTGCGAGATGCCCGACATGACGGTGAACTGCTTGTCCATGTTGGGGAGCTGCTCGAAGAAACGCATCAGGTCGTCGAAGCTGGCGATGCCGTCGTACTCGCCGCGCATGACCAGGGTCGGTACATGCAGGCGACGCGGGTCGATCAGCGGCAGCTTCGAGCACATGTCCACATAGGTGCCCGTGGGCATGGAGTCGTCCAGGGTCAGGATGGCATCGGCGAAGGCCTCGACGGTGGCGTCGTCGGCGGTGCCGGGGTGGTCGCGGTTGAAGATGCTGTGGACGAAGGCACGGTCGATGGGGCGGCGCGTCTTGGCCAGGAACTCGGGCAGCTTCTTGGCCCGTTCCTTCAGGGTCGGGCTGCCTTCGCCGGTCCAGACGAAGGCATCGAGCGCGAGGCGGGCGACGCGCTCGGGATGTCGCTGGGCGAAAAGCGCCGCTTTCAGCGCGCCCGACGATATGCCATAGACGAACAACGGCTTGCCGCCGTTGCGAGCCAGGATGTATTGCGATCCCGCGTCGAGGTCGTCGGCGCCGTTGGCGATGTCGAAGTTGATGGGACGATGCTTGTCGGAACGGCCGTAGCCTTCGTTGTCCATGCACCAGGTATCGAAGCCCCGGCGCGCGAACCAGTCCATGACGGAGGAGTCCGGCCGGCCGGGGACGGACAGGTCGAAGGTGGGCTGCGACGCCATGGACGAACCGTGTACGAAAAGGATGGTGCCGGCGAACGGCACGTTCGCGGCGGCCGGCTTCTGCCAGAGGAAGAGGCGGATGTCGTCCTTGGTCGTCCAGTGTTCGGTACCGCCTTGCCATTCGACGTGGGCCATGTTGTCTCCAATTGGTACATTTATGGTTTTGATATTTGTACCAATCTTGCAGCGTGGCATTTTGCAAGTCAATAGAAGCGGGGGCGGAACGTAACCCGAAGAGTCAGGGATATCCAGGATTTAATGACGTTTCAACATGTCCCGGCATTGCGGCAGGGAGTGGACCAATTTGGTTCATTTCATGAAAATTGGTCTTGGTGGGCGGCTCCCCAGCCAGTCCCGCGCAATTGGCCTGCCGGCACGGCATCGGTTAACCTTCATCCCATGCTCAAAACCACTCTTTCTCCTTATTCCATGGGGGGCATTGCAACGTGGGTGCACCTCGACCATCCCTCTTCCGGCGGAGTCCAGTCGTGAAAGATCTGGAGCATCGCCATCGCGGCATCTACCTGCTGCCCAACGCATTCACGACGGCGGCGCTGTTCGCCGGCTTCTATGCCATCGTGCAGGCCATGAACGACCGCTTCGAGGCGGCGGCCATCGCCATCTTCGTCGCGATGGTGCTCGACGGCATGGACGGCCGCGTCGCGCGCCTGACCAATACCCAATCGGCATTCGGCGAACAGTACGATTCGCTGTCCGACATGACCTCGTTCGGCGTCGCGCCGGCCCTGGTCATGTATGAATGGATCCTGACCGGCCTGGGGCGGTGGGGCTGGCTGGCGGCCTTCATCTACGTGGCCGGCGCGGCATTGCGGCTGGCCCGTTTCAACATCAATGTCGGCGTGGTCGACAAGCGCTTCTTCCAGGGGCTTCCCAGCCCGGCGGCGGCGGCGCTGGTGGCGGGATTCGTCTGGCTCGCGGTCGACAACAAGCTGCCCATCCGCGAACTGTGGATGCCCTGGGTGGCCTTCGGCCTGACCGTCTATGCGGGCGTCAGCATGGTGTCGAACGCGCCCTTCTTCAGCGGCAAGTCGTTCGCGCTGGGGCGCAGCGTGCCGTTCTGGACCATCCTGCTGGTGGTGCTGGCCTTCGTCTTCATCTCCAGCGATCCGCCCATCGTGCTGTTCGCGCTGTTCGTGATCTACGGCCTGTCCGGCTATGTGCTGTGGGGCATGAAGTGGAGGAAGAGCCGGCGGCCCCTTCCCAGGCCTTGAGCGGCGTCCTTCGGAAAACAGGAACGGCCTTGCCTGCAAGCAAGGCCGTTTCTGTTTCCGGTCGGATCACTTCACCGACGATACTTCCATCGAGCGCTTGAACGTCAGCGTCTTTCCCGGGGGGCAGAAGGAGAAAGACGGGGCCGAGGAATCCGGCTATCCGGCGTAGCAGGCCAGAGGAAGGGCGGGATGTCATGCGTGTCTCCATCGTCGAGGGGCGGCTTGGATTGCCTCGTGATGTTGCGTCAGGCGTCCGCCGCCCATCATCACGCATTTGTGGGTTGCGCAAATTAGCCACATCGTGCCGTGCGGCACCGCATCGAACCGGGCGAAGCGGCATGGGGAAGATGGGAGGGGGGTAGAATCTTCTGTCAGAAGGAGAGATACCCATGAGCGACAAACTGATCGTTTTCGATACCACGCTGCGCGACGGCGAGCAGAGCCCCGGCGCGTCGATGACGCACGAGGAAAAGGTCCGCATCGCCAAGCAGCTCGAGAAGCTGCGCGTGGACATCATCGAGGCGGGGTTCGCCGCGGCCAGCAACGGCGATTTCGACTCGGTCCGGGCCATCGCGCTGGCCATCAAGGATTCCACCGTCTGTTCGCTGGCGCGCGCCAACGACCGCGACATCGCCCGCGCGGGCGATGCGCTGCGGGGCGCGAACAGCGCGCGCATCCACACCTTCATCGCGACCAGCGCGCTCCACATGGAGAAGAAGCTGCGCATGACGCCCGACCAGGTCTTCGAGCAGGCCCGGCTGGCGGTGCGCTTCGCGCGCCAGTACACGGACAACATCGAGTTCTCGCCCGAGGACGGCAGCCGCTCGGATCCGGATTTCCTGTGCCGGGTCCTGGAAGCGGTGATCGCCGAAGGCGCCACCACCATCAACGTGGCCGACACCGTCGGCTACGCGGTGCCCGAGCAATACGGCGAGTTCATCCGCAAGCTGCGCGAGCGCATTCCCAATTCCGACAAGGCGGTCTGGTCGGTCCACTGCCACGACGACCTGGGCCTGGCCGTGGCCAACTCGCTGGCCGGCATCAAGATCGGCGGCGCCCGCCAGGTGGAGTGCACGATCAACGCCCTGGGCGAGCGCGCCGGCAACTGTTCGCTGGAAGAAGTGGTGATGGCGGTGAAGACCCGCAAGGATTACTTCGGCCTGGACGTGGGCATCGACACCACGCAGATCATGCCGGCCTCGCGCCTGGTGTCGGGCATCACGGGCTTCGTCGTGCAGCCGAACAAGGCCATCGTCGGCGCCAATGCCTTCGCGCATGCCTCGGGCATCCACCAGGACGGCGTGCTCAAGGCGCGCCAGACCTACGAGATCATGCGCGCCGAGGACGTCGGCTGGGCGGCCAACAAGATCGTGCTGGGCAAGCTGTCCGGGCGCAACGCGTTCAAGCAGCGCTTGCAGGAACTCGGCATCGAGCTCGATTCCGAGCAGGCGGTGAACGAGGCTTTCGCGCGTTTCAAGGACCTGGCGGACCGCAAGTCCGAGATCTTCGACGAAGACATCCATGCGCTGGTGTCGGGCGAGCAGGGCGAAGCCGGGGAGGGCGCCTACCGTTTCGTTGCGCTCGCGCAGCGGTCGGAAACGGGCGAGCGGCCCCACGCCCGCGTGGTGTTCTCTGAAAATGGCAAGGAAGTGGTGGCCGAGGCGCAGGGCAACGGTCCCGTCGATGCCACGGTGAACGCCATCGAAAGCCATGTCCGCAGCGACGCCGAGCTGCTGCTGTTCTCGGTCAACGCCATCACCACCGGCACCGAGTCGCAGGGCGAGGTCACCATGCGGCTGTCCCGCTCCGGCCGCATCGTCAACGGCGTGGGGGCCGATCCCGACATCGTCGTGGCGGCGGCCAAGGCCTATCTGTCGGCGTTGAACAAGCTGCAATCGCCGGTGGAGAAGGTGCACGCGCAGGGGATCTGATGTCCGGCTCCCCCCGTTTTCCGGCCGGATTCGCCGTCCAGGCGATGCAGCCGGCCGACGTCGAGGCCGTGCTGGTGGTGCAGGCCCAGGCCTATGCCGGCTTCGACCTGCTCGAGGATGCGGGTTTCTTCCTGAACCGCATCGAACTGTCGCCGCGCACCTGCTGGATCGCGCGCGGCGACGGCGAGCTGCTGGGCTACCTGGTGTCCTATCCCTGGACGCTGGGCGAGCCGCCGCAGCTCAATGTCCCGCTGCGCGCCTTGCCCGCGGGCGCGCATAGCTGGTTCCTGCACGATTGCGCCGTGGCGCCCGCCGCCTCCGGCCGGGGCGTGGGCCGCGCACTGGTCAGTGCAGGACTGCGCCATGCGAGTGCGTCGGGCCTGGCCTGCGCGACGCTGGTATCGCTGGGGCCGGCCAGGTCGTACTGGGCCGCGCTGGGCTTCGAGCCGGTGGCGACGGATGCCGGCCTGCTCGACGGCTATGGCACCGATGCCTGCTATATGCGCCGCCTGCTGAGCGCGGAACGCTGACGCCTCGCTTTCCTCTTCGTCGTGTGAAATTTTCGTGACAGCGGGGGGCGCCGGCAGGTTTCCGTCTGGATAGAAGGCGCGGCACGGCCGACATATTCCGGCAATCGTCCAGAGGTAGCTTGTGCGGTTGACGCTGTTTTCCCATTCTTGTGCGTAGTCGACATGGCACGGTCTTTTTCTTCGAATCGATCCCGCTCTCCCGGACGCGGCAGCCCGTTTGCCCGCGTCCGGGAGCGCCTCGCCCGCCTTGCCGGCGCGCTGGGGCTGGGGCTGACCACGGCGGCGGGCGGTCCCGCCACGGCCCAGGCGCCGGCGCAACCCGTGCCGCAGCACTGGATCAGCTACGCGCAGATGACCGGCAACCAGTTCCAGGCCTGGCTGAGCGACCCCGACAGCCAGGCGGTCCAGCGGCTGCATGCCTGGATGCAGGAGCGCATGTTGCAGGAGGGGCCGGCCGGGCCGCCGGCGCCCTTGATCGTGCGCGTCTGGGTGGGGCAGGCGGGCAAGGTCGAACGGCTGGAGTTCGCGTCGCTGGGACAGCCCCAGGCGGACGAGGACCTGCGCGCGCTGCTGACTGCTCAGCCTTTGTCCGAGCCGCCTCCGCCGGACATGCGCCAGCCCATGGTGCTGCAACTGGAACTCGGCTTTGTGGCCAAGGGCTAGGCGGCCTTCGCGTTGCCCGGCCGTTGCCCGCGCGGTAACGCGAATGTAATCCGGTTGTCACGCCTGCCCGCTACGATGCGGCGGCCTTGCCGCATGTCCGGTCCGGCCGTGCGGCCCCTGAAGAACTGCCGCGTTTGGGGTGGAATGTCCTGCCTGCCGTTGCCTGCCTCTCAGCCCGTCGCCTGCCCCTCAGCCGTGTGCGCATGATGTTGCTTGCCTGGATCCTGGGGCCGTTCTGCTGCGGCTTTGCCCACATCGCCCCCGCGCAGGCGGCCGGCACGGCTGCCCGGGCCGAGCCCGCCGCGTTCGCCATCGACAGCCAGCCACTGCACGATGCGTTGCAGGCCTACAGCCGGGCGACGGGGCGGTCGGTGCTCTATGACGCCGGCCAGGTGGCCCACCTGCGGTCGACGGCCATCGATGGAAGCCTGGATCCCGACGCCGCCTTGGCCGCCCTGTTGCAGGGAACCGGGATGCGGGCCAGGTTCGCCTCGACCGGGGCGTTCGTGATCGTGCCGGTCGAGCCGACGGCGCCAACCGCGACGCAGGGCGAAGCAGCAGCCGCGCTTCACGCCGCTTTCTACGGCAGGGTGCAGCGCGTGGCCACCAGTATTCTTTGCGCCGACGCCGGCCTGGCGATCGGCCGGTACCGGCTGGCGATCAGCGCCTACGTCAGCCGATCCGGCGAGCTGCAACGGGTCAAGGCCGCGGCCCAGGGACATGCCGAACTCGAGCCCCGCATCGAAGCCAGCCTGGAGGGGGCGCGGCTGGACATCGAGCCGCCGCCGGCGCTGGTCCAGCCCATCGTGCTGCTGGTGACGCAGCAGGCCGGCCGCTTGAAGGCTTGCGCATCATGACCGGCGGCGGCCTGGCCGAATTGAAGCGGCTGTTTATCGAACGCTACGAAACGCTCAAGGCGCAGTTGGCCAGGCGCCTGGGGTCGGCGGAGCTGGCGAGCGATGCGCTGCACGATGCCTATGTGCAGTTGGCGGACCGCGAGGGCTTGAACGAGGTCAGGCATCCCCAGGCCTATCTGCTGCATACCGCCTTCAATGCCGCGATCGACAGGCTGCGCGGCACCCAGCGTTATCTGAGCGCCGACGAAGTGGCCGATCTGTACGAACTGGCGGACCCCGCGCCCGGTCCGTCGCGCGTGGCGCAGGCCCGCTTCGACCTGGGGCGTGCGGCTGATGCCCTGGCCGCCCTGCCTGCCAGGCAGCGCGACGTGCTCTACGCTGCGCGGGTCGACGGCCTGACGCTGAAGGAACTGGCCCAGCGCTGGGGCGTATCCACGAGGCTGATCAGCCGGGAATTGCAGGCGGCGCACGAATTCTGCGCGCGTCATATGGAAATGGCGGAGGAAACGCCGGCGGCCGTCCCGGACCGTTCCGGCAGAGATGGCAACAAATTGTCAGATCCCGCAGAAAAGCGTGCGCATATCCGTGTCTCCAAACGTCTATAAGAAGAAGGAAAAACGAACATGGACACCAGGCTCCACGGCATGATGGCAGGAGACCCTATGAACGATCCCGGCGCGGACGGCGTCGACGTCGTGTTGCAGCAGGCGCGTGCATGGGCGCGGCGGCTGGCCGTCGGCCGTCCGACCACCGCCGATGCCGAGGCCCTGCGCCGCTGGTGCGCGCAAAGCGCCATGCATGCGCAGATGTGGCGGCGAGCGAGCGCGGAATGGCGCGAAATGGGCGACGTCCTGCAGGCGGTCCGGTGCCGGATCCCGGCGGCGCGGATCGCGCGGCCAGCCTCGCCGGGCCGCCGATGGTTCGTCGGCGCCGCGGTCGCCACGGCCGCGGGCGTGGTGGGCATGGTGAATCCCCCTCTGGGCCTGTGGCCTTCGTGGTCCGAGATGGGGGCGGACTATCGCACGGCCGTGGGCGAGCAGCGCAGCGTGGCCCTGAGCGCGCACATACAGCTGCTGTTGAATACCCAGACCAGCGTCTCGGTGCGGCAGGCCGATCCCCTGCGGGTCGAGCTGATCGCCGGCGAAGCCGAGATCCGCAGCGATGGCCAGGCCGCGCTCGAAATCCAGGCCGGCTCGGGGCGCATCCAGCTCGCGGCGGGATGCGTGGAGGTCAGGCATCTGGCCAACGAGGAAACCCGGGTTTTGTGCACCGAGGGCCGGGCCGAGGTGCGCCACGCCCACGGCGTCCTGACCCTGAACGCTCGCGAGTCGGCTTCGTACGGCGCCGGCCGTACGCTTGCCGCCATGCGCGACCAGCCCGCCGCGCCCTCGGGGTGGCGCCAGGGATACATCGTCTTCCACGATACGCCGCTGACCGACGCCGTGGCCGAGATCAACCGCTACCGCAGCGGCCGCGTGATCCTGATGAACGACGAACTGGCCCGCCAGCGCATCAGTGGCCGCTTCACCATCCAGGACACCGACCAGGCCATCGCGCTTATCCAGCAACTCTATGCCGCCCACGTTCGCCGTGTGGCGAACGTCGTGATGCTGGGGTGACCTGTCACCAAAAATTCATGCGGGTTTCTGTTCCATCTTTTTCCCAGAGGGCGTCTATACGGACATAGGGGCGTGCGGCTTGCGCGCCCGAGTTGATTCATCTGTCTAGGATCCGACCCGATATGTCCGTGCCCGTCCAGCCTGTCGCTTTGCCCCGTGTGGCGTTCCCAATCCGATCCGCGCGCCGCACCGCATGGCGGCGTACCCCGACGGCGGCGGCGATCGCGGCGCTGGCGCTGGCCGGGGCGTTCACCGAACCGGCACACGCGCAGCAGGCGTTCAGTCCGGCGTGGTTCGCGGCCAAGGGGGCGGCGCAGGGCACGGCGACGGCGACGGGGCGCTTGCCCAACGGCCTGCCGGCTTCGTCGCTGACGGCGCCCGAGCAGCAGTCGGCGGCGGCGCGGCAGAAGCTGCAGACCTCGATCAACAACCTGAACCTGGCGGCGCAGGCGATCGCGGCGCAGCAGGCACTGCAGAAGGCGGCGCGGGAAGCGGCGCTGGCGAGCGGATCGGTACCCGATGGCCTGGGCGAGGGGGGCCTGAAGGTCGACACCAACAGCCTGACGGCGGGCTGGCTCAACGCCAGGGATCCGGTGCAGACGGCCGCGGGCGGCCAGACCAGGGTGACGATCGAGCAGACGGCGGACAAGGCGATCCTGAACTGGGAGACGTTCAACGTTGGCCATAACACGACGGTGGCGTTCGACCAGCAGGCCAACTGGTCGGTGCTGAACCGGGTGAACGATCCGCAGGCGCGTCCGAGCCAGATCCAGGGACGGATCGAAGCGCCCGGGACGGTGATGATCGTGAACCGCAACGGGATCGTGTTCAGCGGGTCGAGCCAGGTGAACGTGCGCAACCTGGCGGCTGCCGCGGCGGGGATGACCGACAGCCAGTTCAAGAAGGGGCTGTACAGCGAGGCGCAGGGCAGCGGGCACATCCCGACCTTCGCCAATGACTTGCAGACGACGGCCAGCGGCAATAGCTACGGCGCGGCGACAGGGCAAGTGGTGGTGGAGCGGGGGGCGCGGATCGCCACGCACGTACCGCAGACGGTGACCGAGGGCGGCGGCTATGTGCTGCTGCTGGGCGGCGAGGTGCACAACGCGGGCCAGATCACCACCGATGGCGGGCAGACGGTGATGGCCGCGGGCGATGCCTTCGTGATCAAGAAGGGCATGGGCACCGATGCGAACCAGAGTTCGACCACGCGCGGCAACGTGGTCGGCACGCAGCACCTGGACGGTGGCGCCAGCGGCCTGGCGAGCAACACCGGCCTGATCCAGGCATCGACCGGCGACATCACGCTGGCCGGCCACGACGTGCGCCAGGGGGGCGTCGCGGTGGCGACGACCTCGGTGCACTCGCGCGGCACCATCCACCTGACGGCGAGCGGAGGCGACACCGCGCAGGTCGGTCTGGAAGAGGGCGGCGTCACCGCCATCGTGCTCGATGCAAGCGCCTCGACAGCGCTGGACGTGCAGCGCGAGACCCTGGTCCAGGATAGCGACAAGGCGGGCGACGGCATCGCCCACCGGCGCGACCAGTCGCTGGTGCAGATCGCCAGCAGCGGCGACGTGCGCTTCGAAGGCGATAGCCTGACCCTGGCCACCAGCGGCCAGGTCTACGTCGACGCGTCGGGCACCAGCGAGGTCAAGGACGGCGCCGCGATCGACGTCTCCGGCTACGTCGGCGTGCGCATCGCGATGGAAGCGAACAATGTCCTGGTCAACGTGCAGGGCTTCGAACAGCGCGACACCTCGGTCAACCGCGACGGCGACAAGCTGCGCAACAGCGATATCTGGCTCGATCGCCGCGACCTGGTCCTGGTGCCGGCCGGCACCAATGGCTATGAAACGGATCGCTGGTACACGGCGGGCGGCCTGCTGGAGGTCGGCGGCTATCTTGGCATCACGGGCCATGGCATCGGTGAATGGTCGGCGCAGGGCGGCACCGTGCAATTCAGTGGCGGCAACCTTTTGACGCGCCAGGGTTCGCTGATCAATCTCTCGGGCGGCGCGCTGGACGTGCAGACCGGCTATGTGGCCCAGACCTGGCTCAAGGGTTCGGACGGCAACCTGTATAACGCCTCGACGGCGCCGGGCGATCTGCTATATGCCGGTTTGTACCGGGGTTTCGAGACCGACGCTTCGCGCTGGGGCGATACGGCGAAAGAGAGTTTCTACAACCCGATCATCGCGCCGCTGAGGCGCCTGGAGAATGGTTATACGGTGGGCCGCGACGGCGGCCGACTGGTGGTGGCGACGGCTGCGGCGACGCTGCAGGGCGACGTCGAAACCAGCACTTATCAAGGCGAGCGGCAGCAACGCCCGCGCGAGGCGGGCCTGGACGGCTACCGGCAGGCGCAGACGGCCGCCGCGCGCAACGGCGAGCTGGTCATCGGCACCTGGACGCCGGTCTACGACGCCGACAGCGGCGACCTGCGCCACAGTCCGGGCGCAGTGGTCGACTCCGTCAAGATAGGCGGCACGGGCGGCGACATCGCGCTCGAGGCGGCCTGGCTCAACGCGCTGGAACTGGGCGGACTGCGGGTCTACGCCAAGGGCGGCATCGAGGTGGACGCATCGGTGGCGGTCGCGCCGGGCGGAGAAATCGCCCTGCATGCGACGCAGGTCGATGTCGATGCCGATCTGACGGCGCGCGGCGGCGCCATTGTCCTGGGCAACATGGTCGACCGGCACGTCAGTGCCAGCACGGGCTGGCAGCGGCTTCCGCTGGTGACGGCCGTGCCGGCGGGCTACGTGGCGGGCGTTTCCATTGGCGATGGCGTGACGCTGGACGCGCGCGGCCTGTGGAGCAACCTGCTGCAGGACGGTGTCGGCATCGACAGTCTGCCGTTCGTCAACGGCGGCCGCATCGACGTGCGCAGCAGCGGCGACGTACGGGTGGGTGCGGGCGCGCTGCTCGACGTGTCGTCGGGCGCGGCGCTCATGGCCGACGACAGCCTGCGCGGAGGCAAGGGCGGCGACATCGCGCTGGTTGCCGACGCCTACTCGGCGGCCGCAGGAGCCAAGGGCAGGCTCGTGCTGGAAGGCGAACTGCGCGGCCACGGCGTCAAGGGAGGCGGCACGCTGACCTTGCAAACCGGCAATGCCGTGGTCGTCGGCGGACAGGTCGCAGGCAGCGACGGGGTCCTGAAGGCGGGCGAGACTTCGCTGGTCGACCTGATCACCAGCGAGGCGTTCACCGTCGCCGAGGGCGCGGTGCTGCCGGTGGATTATCACTATGTCCGCACGCACGCCAATCCGGGAGAGGCGATCGGCGGTGCACCGCAGATCGTTGCCGGCAATCCGGCAAGCTGGGTCACGCTGGGCGCGGCCTGGACGCTGCCGAAGGCGGCCAACCAGAACGTCAGCTACGGCGTGACGCTTTCCAACGGCCAGTACCTGACGGTCGACGGCTATAGCTGGAGCACGCCGCCGACGCTGCCGGCGGGCACGGTCATCACGTCGGTGGTGAGTCCGATGAATTTTCCCATCAACTATGTCGTGGATGCCGCCATCCTGCCGAACGGTATCCCGATCGCGCCAACGCCCGGTGTGATCAAGGCCGGCACCGTCGCCGCCAGCGAGGTGACCTATGCCGCGGGCACCGTGATCCGCGCGGGCTCTTCCCTGCCGCAGGCGGTGGCGGTCGGGGCCTTGTTGCATCTGGAAGCCGCGCGCTTCCGGCAGGGTTTTTCGCGTTACGAGGTGACGGGCGGCGATGGCCTGGCCGTGGCCGAAGGCGCCGACCTGCGCGCGACGATGCCGGTCCTGCACGCGGATCTTTCCGCGGCGCGCGGGGTGGCCACCGGCGCTGATCCGCAAGAGGCGCTGGAGCGGCGACTCGCACCGCTGTTCGCCGAGGATGCCGGCAAGGGGCGGATGACGCAGCGCGGTGGCGCGGATCTCGTGCTGACCGCCGGGAACGCGCGCAGCATGGTCGAAGGGGGAGAGAGGCCCACCCTCGCCATTGGCGAGGGCGCTCGCATCGAAGTGGATCCGGGGCGCAGCATCGTCCTGAAGGGCAACGGCCAGATCAATATCGACGGCGGACTGCGCGCCGCCGGCGGCCGCATCGGCGTGTATGGCCTGGGGTTTGGCACCGAGGATGTCGGTAACCTGAAGGGCCACGACGGTTCGGTGTGGATAGGAAGCAAGGCCGTGCTCGACGTGGCGGGCCTTGCCCGGACCGCGGTGGATGCGCAGGGGCGCCGTTACGGCGTGGTGCTGGACGGGGGCCGGATAGAAATCGGCGGCAAGTACCAGGCCTACGCCACCCAGGCCGATGCCATCGACAATTTCATCGTCATCCGGCCCGGCGCGCGCCTGGACGCCTCGGGCGCCGCGGCGAAGCTGGACCTGCCGGGGCTGGGCGAGACCCTGCTGGCTTCCGGCGGCGGCGTGATCCATCTGGCCAGCTTCAACGGCCTGTATCTCGACGGCGATATGCAAGCGGCGGCGGGGGGCGCGGGCGCCGCCGGCGGTACGCTGTCCCTGGCGCTGGAAGCGCCCGCCTACCGGGATGCGGGCAATCCGGCCGATCGCGTACTGGTGCATCGCGAACTGCAATTGGTGAAGGAGCAGGCGCCCGAGAGCCTGGCGGCCGGGCTGCGTCCGGGTCAGGCCGATCCGGGACTGGTCTACGGCCATGGCCGTCTCGGCGCGGATCGCGTCGAGGCGGGTGGCTTCGGCAACCTGTCCATGCTGGTCAACGGCGTGCTTTCCCTGGACGATGGCGTGGATCTTGCACTGGGTCAGAGCCTGCACCTGGCATCGCGCGCGATCGTTCTGGCGGAGGGGGCGCCGGTCGGTGCCAACGTGGACCTGGCTGCGCCTTACGTTCGCCTGGCGGGCACTTCCCGCCCGGGCAAGGACAAGTACACCATACCGTTCCTGAACGATCCCAGTTCCTACCAAGGCGGCATGGTTGCGTTGCAGGACGACACGCGGCTGCGCGTGGAGGCCGGCGTGCTGGACGTGATCAACGGAGTGCGGTTCGGTGCCTATGGCTACTCGGTGCAGAGCGGCAAGGCCCTGGTTGCGCGCCACGGCTTCGAGCAGGTGGAGCTGCGCAGCCAGGACGATCTGAGATTCCTCAAGCATACGGTCGGCGACCGTACTTCCCTGACGACCGAAGGCGACCTGCTTCTGGCCGGTAGCCAGATCTATCCGGCCACCGGCTCGGTGGTCGACGTGATCGCGGGGCGCAAAGGGATTTTCGACCAGTGGGGGACCTATCAGATCACCTACGATCCCGAGCGCAGCCTGCGCATCGAGCGCAGCGGCGATGGCGCGGCGCCGCCGGTGCCGTACTCGGCCTTCGGTACCTTGCGCCTGCGGTCGGCCAACATCGACCAGGGCGGCGTGGTCCGCGCGCCGCTGGGCATGCTGGACCTTGGCGTCGCCGTGGGGAACTACCAGGAACCGGGCAGAATCGTGCTGCGCCCGGGCAGTGTCACGTCCGTCAGCGCCGCGGGACTGGTCATGCCCTACGGCGGCACGGTCGACGGCCTGAGCTACAACTATGCTGGAGCGGAAGCCTGGTTCTCCGGGCTGGGCGGCGGCCTGGGCAATGTGCAGCTGACGGCGGACAGCATCGAAGTGCAGGACGGCGCGCGGATCGACCTGTCCGGCGGTGGCGAACTGAAGGGGGCGGGCTTCTTGACCGGGCGCGGCGGATCCACCGATGCGCGCCTGCATCCGCTGGTGCAGATGGCCAGCGACGGTTTCGTGCTGCCAGGGCTGTCGACCAATCCGGTCTACGCCATCGTTCCTGGCGCGCAACCCGCCGTGGCGCCGATCGCGGCCGAGAAGGGCGCGGGCGATCCGATGATCGGCCGCCAGATCACGGTGGGCGACGGTGTGCCGGGCCTGGCGGCGGGCACCTATACCCTGTTGCCGTCCACCTATGCGCTGCTGCCGGGTGCCTTCCGCGTGGAATTGAACGGACTGGCTTCGAGCCAGGCCGCTTTCGGCAGCGGCACCGCCATGCGCAACGGATCCTACGCCACGGCCGCGCGCCTGGGTATCGCCAACACCGGCATTGCCGACGCGCAAACCACGCAGGCGGTGCTGACGCCGGCGGACACCTTGCGTAGCTATGCGCAGTACAACGAGACCAGCTACGCGCAGTTCGGCCTGGATTGGGCGGCGCGGGACGGCGCGCCGCGGCCGCAGCTGGAGCGCGATGCGCGGCAACTGGGTCTTTCGCCGGGCAGCCGTCTGGATATCGCCGCCGGCACGACGGATTTCACCCCGGCAGCGGGCGGGCGCGGCGGTACCGTGGTGTTGAACGGCAGCCGCATCGAGATCCTTGCCGATGGCGCGGCGCCCACCGAAGGCTTCGACGGCACATCGGTCTACGCCAGCACGCTCAATGGCCTGGGCGCCGCCGGCATCAGCATCGGCGGATCGCCGGTGTCCACGTTCGCTGTGCAGAACGACAGCGGTTCGTCGACCCAGAATGCCTGGCAGGTCGGCCTGGGCAACGGCAGGACCGGCGAACTCGTCCTGCGCCAGGGCGCCGTGCTGGAAGCGGCATCGGTCTTCCTGGCGGTCAACGACAAGAACCAAGGCCTGACCATCGAGCAGGGCGCGGGCATCAATACCTTGGGGCGGGGCAAGGCGCCCTGGGATGCGAACGACGGTTATGTGCTGATGCCGGGCCAGACCGGGGTCTTGGCGGTGACCAACGGCTGGCTGGACGTGACCTCGCCTACTGCCGATGACGCTTCCGGTGTACTCGGCGCGGGCTATCTGCACGTCGGCGCCTGCGCCGCGGGGGCGAGCTGCGTCGGCGAAACGGTGCTGTACTCGGAAGGCACGATCACCGCCGCCACCAACAAGTCGTTCGAGCTGGGCGAGTCGGTGCGCTACGGCACCCGCAACCTGGTGCTGGCCATGGGCGGCATCAACGTGGGCAGCGCGGAGGCGCTGGCGCAGGCCGGGGCCGCGGGCATCCTGCCCTCGGGCCTGACACTGAACCAGGGCGTGCTCGACCGCCTGCTGCGGGGCGATACCCGCACCGGCGCGCCGGCCCTGGAAAACCTCGTTCTGACCGCTGGCGATTCGGTCAATTTCTACGGCAACGTGAATTTGAGCACCATCGATCCGGTCACCGGCAAGTCCGCCCTGGAGCGTTTGGTGCTGGGCACGCCGGCCATCTACGGCCATGGCGGCGCGGGCGACGTCGCCCGGATCGAAACCGGTACCCTGGCCTGGAACGGCGCGACCACGCCGGCGGGCAATGTCATCGCCGGCGGCGCCGGCACCGGCAGCGGAAAACTGGTCATCGATGCGGACGTCATCGAGTTCGGCTACGGCCCCCGAAGCCAGCCCGATACCGTAGGCACGCACGAACGCCTGGCGCTGGGCTTTGCCAGCGTGGATCTCAACGCGGCCGAACGCATCACGGCCAACCACAAGGGCGCGCTGGCGGTGTACCAGTCCCGGGGCGCCTGGGACGACACGGCCAAGGCATGGACCTACAGCGGCGGCGACCTGAACCTCAACACACCGCTGCTTACCGGCCGGGCCGGTTCGGTGAACCGCATCAAGGCCGGCGGCGCCATCGCCGTCTCCGCCCCGGCAGGTTCCGCCGCACCGCTGTCGGACAACGCCTCCCTGGCCGACGCCCTGGGCGCCGAGCTGGCGCTGGACGCCGGTTCGCGCCTGGTGCTGGATACCGCGGTGCTGCTGCCCAGCGGCAAGCTGACGCTGTCGGCGCAGGACGATGTGATGCTGGCGGACGGCGCGCAGCTGGACCTGGCCGGCCGCAAGATCGATTTCTTCGACGTCGACAAATACAGCTGGGGCGGCGACGTGACGCTGTCGAGCCGACAGGGCAGCGTCGTCCAGCAGGCCGGCTCGACGATAGACCTGGCCGCCAAAAACAATCGCGCCGGCAAGCTCACGGTGCTGGCGCTGGAAGGGACGGCCGATCTCGCTGGCGCTGTCCTGGGCGGCAGCGCCGGGCACTACGATGCGGGTGGCACCCGGGTCCCGTTCGCGGCGGGCCACATCGACGTGCGCGCGCAGCACATCGCGGATTTTGCCGGCCTGAACGAACGATTGACCCAGGGCGAAGTCTTCGGCGGCCGCAGCTTCCAGCTGAAACAAGGCGACCTGGTCATCGGCGACGAACTCAAGGCCCGCGAGATCAACGTCTCGGTCGATAACGGCAGCCTGACGGTAACGGGCCGGGTCGATGCCAGCGGCGAGCAGGCCGGCAGCATCCGCCTGGCCGCCAACGGGGGCGTCACCCTGGCCGGCAGCGCCATGCTCGATGCCAGCGCCAGCGTGTTGCGCAAGGACAGCTACGGGCAGGCGATCGACGCGCCCAACCGCGCCGTCATCGAGATCGACTCGGGCAGCGGCCGACTGGTGCTGGCCGACGGCGTGCGCATGGACCTGGGCGTGGCCGGCGCGAGCGTGAATTACGGCACGGTGGCGTTGAACGCCCCACGCCTGGGCGGCGCCAGGGGCAACGACGTCGACATCGAGGCCAGCGGCGCCATCGTGATCGCCGGCGCCAAGTCCGTCGCCGTCAATGCCTTCCACACCTATGACGACGCGGCCGCCGGCACCGAGACCACGGTGGACGGCCGAAGCTACCAGACCATCGACCAGGCCTACCTGGACGGCAAGCACGCCGACAGCCTCGCCTTCATCGACAACGCGCTGGCCAATAGCGCGCTGATGAACGGCAAGCTTGCAGGCTTGCGCGCCCATGCCGGCGCGTTCCGCCTGCGTCCCGGCGTGGAGATCGTCAGCAACGCGGCGGTCAATCCCGACGGCAACCTGCACGTGGACGGCGATATCGACCTGTCCGGCCACCGCTACGCCAGCGTCAATCCGCGCACGCAGAAGACGTCCGCCCATGGTTCTGGCGAAGCCGGCGCGCTGGTGCTGCGCGCCCAGGGCGATCTGGCGATCTTCGGCAGCATCACCGACGGTTTCGACACGAGCAAGCTGGGGGTGACGGCAGACGACAATGGCTGGGTGCTACCCGCGGGACGCATGCCTTTCGGCGGGGATCTCGTCATCCCGCACGGCGGTATGGCGACGCTGGACGCCGGCACCCGGTTCGCCGGCGGCCGCACGCTGAACTATGACCTGCCGGTATCGAGCCTGACCTTGCCGGCCGGCACGCTCCTGTCCGCCGCCATGCCGCTGGCGCAGAGCCTGACGCTGCCGGCCGGCACGGTGCTAGGGGCGGCGGTGCTCGATGGCCAGGGCAACGTGGTGCACGCGGCCGGTACCGTACTGCAAGCGCCGGTGACGCTGGACGCCGGCATGCAGCTGGCCGCGGGCTTTCGATTGCCGGCGCAGGCGCAGATCGGGGCCACGACATGGCCCAAGGGCGTTGTGCTGCCGGTGGCAATGAAGCTGGCCCGGCCGCTGGCGCTGGCCAAGGGTGCCATCGTGCCGTCGGAAACCGACGTGGTGCTGCCGGGCGGCGTGGAGATGGTGGACCTGCGTCCCAAGGGGGCCGACGGCACCCAGGGTCGCACCTTGGCGCTGGCGCCGATGCTGGAAGCCGGTTCGCAATCGTGGGACATCCGGCTGGTGGCCGGCGCCGACACGACGGCGGCCGACGCACGCCTGACATTGCCGGACAGCATGGCGCGCTTGCGCCTGTCCGACACGCATTTCGGCATGGGACACGTGCTCACGCCGATTCCCGGCACCGGTACGCCGGCCACGTACGGGGCCGCCACGTCGCCAGAAGCCGAGGCCTTCTTCGCGGATCTCGCGGCGTGGTACGGCATCGTGCTGACACCAGGCCAGGCGATCACCCCAAGCGACGTGCAGAACCTCAAGGACAACTGGATCATTTCCGAGAGCGTTACCGAACTCAACGACTGGGGCTATGGTGAAGTGGTCCATGTCGTAGATGCCGGGACGCCGCCGGACCTGGAGTTCGTGCCCAAGCTAGCGCGGCAGCAATTGTTCAGCGCGTTGCGCACCGGCACCGGCGACCTGGACCTGGTTTCGGGCGGGGATGTCGAAATGACCTCGCTCTACGGCGTCTACACGGCGGGCACCTCCTCGGCGCCGCCGGGCAGCGGCTATAACCAGGCGCGCGGCCGTTTGACCGACGGTACGGTGCTGCGTCCCGAAGGGGCGATTTTCGAAGCGCTGGTCGATGGCGGCGCCGAAAGCCTGTACGCGGCCTGGTACCCGGAGCAGGGCGGTAATGTGTTGTTGCGTGCCGGCGGCGATCTCAAGGGCGACCTGGTCGGCAACAACGAGAACCGCAGCGACGTTGACGCCTATACCTTCTACAACACGCGCCAGCAGATCGCGACCGCGGCGGTTGGCAACTGGCTGTGGCGGCAGGGTACCGGTAGCGTCGAGGCGGGCACCGACGCGGTGCCGACGGCGTGGTGGATCAACTTCGGCACTTATGTCGCGGGTGGCGCCACCGGCCAGACCGATCCTTACGGTACGAGGCTATTCGGCAATGCCCCTTTCCTGGTGGGCTTCACCGGCATCGGCACGCTCGGTGGCGGCAATCTGGTCGTGGAGGCCGGCGGCGATGCCGGCATGATCGATGCGCGCGGCCTTCAGGCGACCTGGAACGAGACGCGCCATACTCCGCGCAGCCAGGGTCTGCATCTGGCCGTGGCCAGTACCGGTCGCATCACGCCGAGCGGCGAACTGGTGCAGACGGGCGGCGGCGACCTCTCGCTGCGCCTGGGCGGTACCTTGAATCCGAATCCGGAACTGCGAGTCAACGAGCACGACCTGAACAGTACCTTCGTCAATCTGCGCGGCGCCACGATGATCGATGCCGGCGCCATGGGCGGAGTGAAGCTCGGCTATGGCGGGCGGGATCAGATGGATTCCCGCCGGGGCGACGTGTACGCGGCCGGGGGCGGCCAGGCCACCGGCGGGCCTATCCTGGTGCTGGGCGATTCCGCTGTCCGCATTGAGACCCGCGGCGATCTGGTGTTGGGCGGTACGGCCGACCCCGGCCGGACCCTGCTGCTCAATGCAACCCCTTTCACCTACCAGGGCGCGGATTACGCCGGTAACGGCTGGACCTGGTTCTCGCTGTGGACGCCGGCTACCGCCATCGATCTGTTCAGCGCAGGCGGCAACCTGACTCCCGTCACGACCTGGGACGAAAGGGATATCAACGAAAACGTGCGCGGAGGCGGCAAGGGTCGCAACCAGTCGGCCAACGGTGACGGCTCTTTCTACCCGTCCGTCCTGCGAGCGGCCGCCGCCAATGGCAGCCTGTACTACGGCGCCAGCGCCAGCAGCGCGCGCCATTTTTCCACCGGAATCATGCGCTATGCCCACGGCACTGTGCTGGCGCCTTCGCCGGTCGGCGCACAGTTCGTCAATGCCATCGGCAAGAGCGAACTTCAACTGCTGGCGCAGGAGTCGATTCATGGCGCAGGTTATGTGTTCTCGACCTCTACGGCCGACCCGTCGGGGATGGCCAGCCCGTTCCGTCCCGGTTTTGTCGGCATGCTGGCCCAAACAGGTGGCGGCCAGTACGGCACCGATCCGCTTCTGGTCCACAACGCGTCGGCCGAAGCGGCGCTGTACAACGATTGGCTGGGGGGCCAAACCTTGGGACGCATGAATACTGCCGCGTTGTTTACCTTCGGTGGCACGGCGACCGTCGCGGGGGCGGCGGTGGGACGGGAGCCGGCGCGCTATTACGCGGTGCAAGGCGACATCGTCGGCCTGCGCGTCGGCCAGGAAGTGTTGCTGGGCTATCCGGCGGGCTCGGCAGGGTCGCGCTACGAGGCGTCGGGTCCGGTGGCGATACGCGCCGGCCGCGACATTGCGGATTCCGGTACGCCGCTGGGTCAGAAGGATCCGACGGCAGGGCGCCTGGACTCGACCGCCTCGACCCGCGGCAACCTGATCGCTCATGCCTATGCCGACGAGATATCGGTGGTGCAGGCCGGCCGCGATCTGCGCAGCAGCAGCTTCTATATCCTCGGCCCGGGCCTGCTCGATGTATCGGCTGGCCGCCACGTCTATCTGGGCAACAAGGGCGAGATCAAGAGCCTGGGGCCGCTCGGCGGTGTCGAGGCGTCGGGCGGCCGCAGCGGCGGCGCCAGTATCTCGGTGTCGGCGGGAATGGGCGAGGGCGCTTACTGGGATGCCTTTGCCAGGCGTTATCTGGACCCGTCCAACCAGGCCGATCCGGGCCGGCCCTTCGCTGACCAGCCAGGCAAGGCCTTGATCGTCTACAGCGGCAAGCTCACGCTGGCGCAATGGCTGCAAAGCGAGTTCGGCTACACCGGCGACGAGGCCGGCGCGCAAGACTTCCTGGCGCAGCAGCAGGCGCAGCTGGATGAGGCGCGCGCCGCCGCGCTGGCCCAGGGCCGCACCGCCAGCAACCGTTCGCTGGCGCGCGAGTTCCAGCAGCAAAGCCAGCTGCATCTGGTGAACTGGCTGAGCGACCGCTTCGGCGGCGCCAATGGCCTGGGCCAGCATTTCGATGCCGCGACTACAGACGCGCGCGCCTTCTTCGATGCACTGCCGCCGGAGCAGCGGCACGCCTACTTGCGCAATGTCTATTATGCCGAGTTGCGCGAGTCCGGCCGCGAGTACAACGATGCCGACGGCAAGCGCTTCGGCAGCTACCTGCGCGGCCGTGAAGCCATCGCGACCTTGTTTCCCGAGCAGGACGCGCAGGGCAGGGCACTGACGTACGAAGGCGACCTGACCATGTTCAGCAGCGCGCTCTACTACAACGCCGACCATGTAAACAACCCCGTCGGCCAGGCGCGTCCGACGCCGGGCACGACCTACATCACCAAGGCGCAGTGGGAGGCGCTGGGCAGCCCCGGCTACAACGTGTCGTTCTACGACGTGCTCGATGCCGGCATCCATACCAACTTCGGCGGCGACATCAGCATCTTGGCGCCGGGGGGGCGCATGCTGGTCGGCATCGACGGCGGCTTCAACCCGGGCCCGGGCTCGGGCGTGATGACGCAGGGAGAGGGCGACATCAATATTTACGCTCTCGGCAGCATCCTGATGGGGCAGAGCCGCGTCTTCACCACCTTCGGCGGCAATATTCTGGGTTGGTCGGCCGCTGGCGACATCAATGCCGGCAGGGGCTCCAAGACGACAGTGGTCTATACGCCCTCGCGGCGCACGTACGACAGCGTCGGCAACGTCACCTTGTCGCCGCAGGCGCCGAGCACGGGCGCCGGCATCGCCACGCTGAACCCGATCCCGGAGGTGCCTCCCGGCGACATCGACCTGATCGCGCCCTTGGGAACGATCGACGCGGGCGAAGCGGGGATCCGGGTGTCGGGCAACGTGAACCTGGCGGCGCTGCGCGTGGTGAACGCGGAGAACATCCAGGTGCAGGGCAAGGCGGTGGGGATTCCGGTCGTGGCGGCGGTGAACGTGGCGGCGCTGAGCAATGCGAGCGCGGCGGCCTCGCAGGCGGCGACGGCGGCGCAGGACGTAATGCAGCGCGAGCGGGCGGCGTCGCGCCAGGCCTTGCCGTCGGTCTTTACCGTGCGGGTGCTGGGTTTCGGCAACGAGACCGCGCCTGCTTCGCAGGAACCGGTGGCGCCGCGTGCCGTGGAACCTTCGGCTTATCGGCCGGAGGGGTTGGTGAAGGTGGTGGATGCGTCGGCGCTGACGGCGCGGGAGCGGGCGCGGCTGGGGTTGTAAGCGAGACCGCCGTGTCCGGGCGGCGCGCGGGTCGGGTTTTCCGGACCGCGCGCCGCTTTTTTATCAGGGCGCGCCGAAGATCGGGCTGCCGTATTGCGGGGTGGGTGGCCGTTGCGGATAGACCGAGGTGCCGAAGGTGTTGCCCATCCGGTTGGCCATGGCCGCGCGGTTGAACAGGCCTAGTTGGTTGGAAGAGCGTTGGACGATGGCTTCGGACGCGAGTTCGGGGCCGCCCTCCATCTTTCCCGGCGCGGGCTTGGGCTGCAGCTTCTGCGTCAGGCATCCATAGGAAGGCGCGCGCTGGCCGTTGACTTCGACATCGAAGCACGACGGTTCGGCGGTGTCGGGAGCGGCCGAGGCGGCGGCGCCCGACACGAGGGCGCAGGCGAGGGTGGCGAGGGACAGGATCAGGGGGCGGTTCAGGTTCATGGCGTTCTCCTGGTAGCCAGCGTAGCACCCAGCATCGATTCCCTCTACCTCGCCACGGCGCCATTCGCGGGAGATCGCCGGCCGCCGATTTTCTTCATGAACTTTTCATGACAAACGACAGTCCGGGGCCGCCCCGTCCGTCTAAGCAAAAGAACGACCCGGACCCCGTGCCGCTTCCGGCATGACGCCGGGAGGGGATGCCGCGAAGGCTACTACTTGAGAAACGAATTCGACACATGCATGAGCTGAGAAAGAACGGACCGTCGGCGGCATGGCGGGCCCTTTGCGTGGTGGCTCTCTCGCTGGGCACGCCTGCCCTGGCGCCGGCCCAGGAGCAGGGCGCGGCGCCGTCGGCCGACACGCCCAGCGGGGCTGAGCGCCGCGTGGACATCAACGAGTACATCGTGCGTGGCAACACGGTGCTGGACGTACGATCCATCGAGAAGGCGGTGACGCCTTTCCTCGGGCCGGGCCGTACGCTCAAGGACATGGAAGGCGCGCGCGACGCGCTGTTGTCCGCCTACCAGTCCAAGGGCTACCAATCCGTCTATGTCGACCTGCCGGAGCAGCAGGTCGTGGCCGGCATCGTCTATCTGCAGGTTTCCGAGACCAAGGTGGGGCGCGTCCGCGTCGTGGGCGCCGAGTATTCGTCGCCGCTCGAGGTGCGGGACCAGGTGCCGGCGCTGGCCGAAGGCCAGGTCCCCGATTTCAACAAGGCGCAAGCCCAGTTGACCGAATTGAACCGGGCCGGCCGCCGGCAGGTGATGCCCCTGGTCCGGCAGGGCAAGCTGCCCGGGACGATGGACGTGGACCTGAAGGTGGAGGACAACAGCCCGTGGCGCGCCAGCGCGGGCCTGAACAACGACCGCAGCCCGGACACCAAGTCGCTGCGGGCCACGGCCTCCATCGGGCACGACAATTTGTGGCAGATGGGGCACAGCGCGTCGCTCAGCTTCTTCGGCGCGCCGCAGGACCTGGACCAGACCAAGGTGTGGTCCGGTTCGTACGTCGCGCCGCTGCGCGATACGAACTGGAGCCTCGAGGCGTCGGGCTACGTCTCGGACAGCAACGTCTCGACCGTGGGCGGTACCTCGGTGCTGGGCAAGGGCCATGCCATCGGCCTGAAGGCCACCTACACCGTTCCCAACGCGGGCGAGTGGTGGCACGCCTTCAGCGCGGGCATCGACTTCAAGAGCAATAAGGAACAATTGCGCCTGGGCGCCACCGGCGACGAGGTCCCGCTCAAGTACGCGCCGGTCACGCTGTCGTATTCGGGGTTCCGCCAGACCGAGCGTGGCCAGTACGCGCTGGGCATGTCGTTCGTGACCGGCACCCGCAGCCTGTTCGGCTACGGCAGCAATTGGCAGGAATTCAACTACAAGCGCTACAAGGCCAAGCCTGGCTTCATGGTGCTGAAGGCCGACGTCAACGCGACCTACAACTTCGCCGGCGAATCCCAGCTGGGATTCAGGCTGGCCGGACAGATGACCGATTCGCCGCTGGTGTCGGGCGAGCAGATCGCCGCCGGCGGCATGAACTCCGTGCGCGGCTACATGTCGGCCGAATCCACCGGCGATTACGGCCTGGTCGGTTCGGTCGAGTGGCGCACCAAACCCCTGCAGTGGGCCGGAGCCTGGGTCGAGAACTGGCGCGCGTACGCGTTCATGGATGCCGCCCAGCTTCGCCTGCAGGACCCGCTGCCGGAGCAGCAGTCGCGCTTCACGCTGGCCTCGGTGGGGATCGGAACCAGTTTCCGCATCGGCCAGCGCGTGTCCGGCCGGCTGGATTTCGGCTATCCGCTCAGGGACGGCCCCCGCACGGAAAAGCACGATCCGCGCGTGACCTTCAGCATCAACGCCAGTTATTGATCATCGCCACTCGCTTCCATTCATGTCTTTCAGAAAAGATCCCGGAGAGTTTTCCATGCGACGCATTCTGCTTCTCGCGCTCACGATGCTGAGCGCGGTCCTGCCCGGCCTGGCGCAGGCCTGGTGGCAGCCCGACTGGGCCTACCGCAAGCCCATCACCATCGACGCCACGCCGCAGGGCGCCGCCCTGGGCGGCGAGGCCGGCCGCACCCCCGTGCTGGTCCGCCTGCATACCGGCAACTTCAGTTTCGAGGGCGTGGGCGAGAACGGCGCCGACCTGCGCTTCGTCGCGGGCGACGACAAGACCGTGCTCAACCACCAGGTCGAGCAATTCGATCCCTTGCTGGGTATCGCGCTGATCTGGGTCGACGTACCCAACGTCTCGGCCGGCGCCGCGCAGCAGCTGTGGATGTACTACGGCAATCCGAAGGCGCCGGCCTCGGCCAATGGCCAGCTGACTTTCGATCCGGACTACACGCTGGTCTACCACTTCGCCGAGGCCAACGTGCCGGCGCGCGACACCACCGCCTACGGCAACCATGCGCAGACCGCCGTGGTCAGTGTCGACGGCACCGTCATCGGCAAGGGTGCCCAGCTAGGCGTCGCGCCGCTCATGTTGCCGGCTTCGTCGTCGCTGTCGCTGCAGGCCGGCGCGCCTTTCACGTTCTCCGCCTGGGTGCGTCCCGACCAGCTCGGCGCCGAGCAGGCTCTTTACGTCCGCCGCGAAGGCGCCAGCGAATTCATCGTGGGCGTGGATCAGGGGGTGCCGTTCGTACAGGTCAATGGCCGGCGCAGCGCCCCCGGCCAGCCGATCCAGGCAGGCCAGTGGTCGCACATCGCGGTCAAGGCCGATGCCGGCAATGTCGTGCTGTTCGTCGCGGGCCGACAGGCCGCGGCTGTCGCCGCCAGCCTACCCGCGTTCAACGCCTCGGCCGCGGTCGGCGGCGACATCGCCCGCTCCGCGGCGCCCGGCCAGGCGGCTTCCGGCCAGGCGCTGGCGCCGTTCACCGGTGCCATCGATGAACTGCGCCTGTCCAAGGCTGCCCGTCCCGACGCGCTGATCCTGGCCGACGCGATCTCGCAGGGCGCCGATTCGCGCCTGACGGCGTTCGGCGCCGACGAGCAGCAGGCAGGCAAGAGCCACTTCGGTTTCATCCTGGCCGCCATGCCGCTGGATGCCTGGGTGGTCGTGGCCATCCTGGGCCTGATGATGCTGGTCTCTTGGGCCATCATGATCGGCAAGGGTCGCAGCTATGGCGCCATGTCGCGCGCCAACGGCTCGTTCATGGCTTTCTTCCGCGAGGCGGCCGGCGCGCCGCTCGACAGCCTGGCCAACAGCAATCGCGTGCCGGAAGACGTCAAGCAGGATTCGTCGCTGTGGCGCCTGTATGAAGTGGCGATCGAGGAAATGCGTCGCCGCCAGGAACGCGGCTACGACATCAACGCCGTGTCGGATGCCACCATCGGCGCCATCCGCGCCGCGATGGACGGCGTGATGGTGCGCGAGAACGAACGCATGTCCAAGCGCATGAACTGGCTCTCGACCACCATCGAAGGCGCGCCTTACGTGGGCCTGTTCGGCACGGTGATCGGGATCATGCTGGTGTTCGTGGTCGCGGCCATGGCGGGCGCGGTCGACATCAACTCCGTCGCGCCGGGCATGGCGGCCGCGCTCTTGTGTACCGCGGCCGGCCTGGGCGTCGCGATCCCCGCGCTGTTCGGCTACAACTGGCTGGCCTCGCGTTCGGAAGCCATCGGCGCCGACATGGCCGTGTTCGTGGATGAGTTCTCCACGCGCCTGGCCGAAGAGCAGGGCGCGGGCCGCCAGGTCCGCCCCGCCTTGCAGCGCGCTTGACGGAGCGGGCGACCATGGCAACCGCAGTCAAGTTCGGCACCAAGAAGCGTGCCAACGGCATCAACATCACGCCCTTCGTCGACGTGCTGCTGGTGGTGCTGGTCATCTTCATCCTGACCAGCAACGCCAGCATCCCGGGCATCCGCGTGGACCTGCCCAAGGCGAGCGCCTCGGTCCCGCTGGAAAAGCCCAAGACCAAGGCCATCACCATCGACAACGCCGGCCAGGTGTTCCTGGATGCCTATCCGGTCACGCTGCCCGAACTGGAAGAGCGGTTGCGCACGGAGAAGGCGCTGTCGCCCGACTTCCCGGTGATCGTCCGCGGCGATGCCTCGGTCCAGTACGCGAAGGTGGTCGAAGTGCTCGACCTGCTGCGCCGGATCGAGCTCAACCAGGTCGGCCTGGTGACGGGCAAGCCGGCCTGAGGAGAGCAATGTGACCAGTCGTGATCCCGTCTCTCGCCCGGCCTCGCCAGGCAGCCGCCTGTGGCGGCGCTGGGGCGGGCTCGTCATCGGGTTGGGCGTGGCGGCCATTCTTGCCGGGTTGCTGTGGTATCTGCTTGCCGATACCGCCAGTACCAAGCGCGAAGTGGCGGCAACCCCGATGCTGATGCTGCCCCCGCCGCCTCCGCCGCCACCCGAGCCGGAAAAATTGCCCGAGCCTGAACCGGAGATCAAGCCGGAAGTCGTCGAGCCCGAGCCCACGCCCATCGAACCGCTGGATGCGCCGCCGGAAGACGCGCCGCCGAGCCCGTCGCAGGACCTGGGCGATCCCGTCACCATCGACGGCGCCGCCCAGGCCGGCTCGGATGCTTTCGGCGTGGCGGCCGGCCGCGGTGGCGGATCCTCGGGAGCGGGGCGCGGAGGGCTCGGCAATGCCGCCTATTCCTCCTACTACTCGAATGCCTTGCAGCGGTTGCTGGGGCGTGACCCGCGTACGCGCAACCTGGCGTTCCAGGATATACGCATTGACTTCTGGTTGACCGCGGATGGCCAGGTGGCGAAGGTCCAACTGGTGAAGAGCAGCGGCGATCCCGAGGTCGACAAGGCTGTTCTGGACGTCGTGCGCGAAGGAGACATCTCCGACGAGCGGCCCCCCGCCTCGATGCGTTATCCGATGCGGCTCACCATGAAGGGACAGCGTCCGTCATGAGTGCGTCGCCACAACCCCATCCGTTTCCACCCCATTCCGTGAATTCGCTCATGAATCAATCGACAGCATCCGATCGCCGCGCGACCCGCGGCAGCCACAGCCGGGCGCAGCGGCCGGCCGCGCAAGCGACGCACGGCCGCCCCGGCCTCCGAGCCATCGCCGCCGCCGTTGCCTCGGTCGTCGGGCTGCTGGGAACCGTCCCGGCCCAGGCCCAGACCGCAGCGCCCAATGAAAGCGCGATGGTCCGCCTGATCCGCGGCCTGATCCAGAGCGGCGCCCTGGCCAAGGACGTGGGCGAGGCGCTGCTGGCGCAGGCCCAGACCGAGGCGCTTGCCGCGCAGCAGGCGCAGCGCCAGGCGGCGACCGCCGCCACGGCCGGCGCCGCCGGCGGCGCGCTGCGTCCCGAGCCGGGCGACGTACGCGTCCCGTACATTCCCGAGACCGTGCGCGACCAGATCCGCGACGAGATCAAGGGCCAGGTCATGGCCCAGGCCAAGTCCGAGGGCTGGGCGGCCCCCAACGAGACGCCCGAGTGGACCAAGCGCATCCGCATCGAGGGCGACATGCGCGTGCGCAACGAATCGCGCTTCTATTCGGACGGCAACAGCAACATCGAGGTGGACTGGGCCGCGATCAACCGGGGCAGCGGCTATGACGTCAACGGCAACACCAATCTGTCGCTGCCCAACACCATCAACACCCGCGAGAACCGCAAGAACGTGTTCCGCGCCCGAGCCCGGCTGGGCGTCTACGCCGACCTCTCGGACCGGACCGAAGTGGGCGTGAGGCTGGCCACCGGCAGCGACGAAAGCCCGGTGTCGACCACCCAGACACTGGGGGGCGGCCTGGGCAAGAAGAACGTCTGGCTGGACCAGGCCTACCTGGCGCACAAGCCGCTCGACTGGCTGACGGTGGTGGGCGGCCGTTTCGGCAATCCCTTCTTTTCGTCCGACACCCTGTTCTCGTCGGACCTGAATTTCGATGGCCTGGCGGTGAAGGCCGAGCGGCCGTTCGCGGCGAATCCGGACGTGTCGCTGTTCGGCAGCCTGGGCCTGATTCCGCTGGAGTATTCATCGGACAGCTTCCCGGGCACCAGCCAGGACAAGGCGCGCAGCCACAACAAGTGGCTGATCGGCGCGCAGATCGGTTCGAACTGGAAGGTGAACGAGGACAACCGCCTGCGCGGCGCGGTGGCGTACTACGACTTCCGCAACATCAGCGGCAAGGTGTCGCAGCCCTGCGCCCTGTATGCCGGCGCCGACCATTGCAGCACCGACTGGTCGCGTCCCGCCTTCATGCAGAAGGGCAACACGCTGATGCTGTTGCGCAATATCTCGCTCGATCCGCTGGATCCCGCCAACACGAAGATGCCGCAATACGTCGGACTGGCGTCCAAGTTCCAGTTGCTGGACCTGAACTTGCGCTGGGACACCAAGGTCGCCGGCGGCTACGGACTCAGGCTGGATGCGAACTACATCCGCAACCTGGCCTATGACGCCGACGAAATGTGGACCCGCTCGGGCGGCGGCATCGTCAACAACTTCGGCGGCACGGGCGGCACCGGGCGTTCGGACTTCAGGAGCGGCGCCAACGCCTACATGCTGCAGGTCACGTTCGGCAAGCCCGCGCCGGTCGCGCGCGGCGACTGGAACCTGCTGGCCGGCTACAAGCGCATCGAGCCCGATGCCCTGCCGGACGCCTACAACGATTCGTCCTTCCACCTGGGGGGAACGAACGCCAAGGGCTACTACGTGGGCGGTTCGTACGCCATCGACAAGAACACCTGGTTCACCGGCCGCTGGATGTCGACCAAGGAAGTCTACGGCGCGCCGTTCTCCGTCGACATGCTGCAGGTCGAGTTCAACGCCCGCTTCTAAGGAGAACGACGTGCATTTCGCATCCATAGTGCCGTCGGCGGCCGCAGGGCGCCGCGCCGCCTGCGCGGCGGCGCTGCTGCTCGCCGCCGCCGGCGGCGTCCAGGCCCAGCAGGCACCAAGCATGGAGGAACGTTTGCGGGCCCAGCTGCGCATCACGACCTCCCAGCTCCAGCAGGCGCAGAACGAACTGGCTGCGCTCAAGGCCGGCCAGGGGCCCGCCGCGGCGCCGGCCAAGTCCGACGAACTGGCGGCGATGAAGGAGGAACTGTCGCGCGCCAAGGCCCAACTGGCGGCCGAGCGCGAGTCGCGGCAGAAGGCTCGCGATGACAGCGTGCAGCTCAAGGAACAGGCCGAGGCCGCCCTGGAGAAGGCGGGCGCCCAGGTCGCCCAGTACCGCAACGCCTACGACGAACTGCTGAAGATGGCCCGGGCATCGGAGGCCGAACGCCAGCGCCTGGCGTCGGAGACGTCGGCGCAGCGCACCGCGATCGGCCAGTGCGAGGCGAAGAACGCCCAGCTGTATGCCGTGGGCAAGGAGATCCTCCATGCCTACGAAACCATGGATGTCGGCACCGTGCTGGCCGCGCGCCAGCCGTTCGCGGGCGCCGCGCGGGTCAGGCTGGACGAGACGGCCCAGCAGTTCGGCGACAAGCTGTACGAGGGCCGGTTCGACGCCCGTGGCGTGGCATCCGCCGCGGCGCAGTAGCCCGGGCGCGGTGCGGGTGCTGGTGTCGGCCGAGGTGGTCTTGTCACATTGTTTCGCTGCAATAGGGCACACCGGCCGCCACGGCACCGTCATCACCGCGTAGCAGTCACGATCAGAGAAGGAAGTCGAAGTCATGAAACTCAAGCAGAACCCCTCCACGCACTCCATGCCGGCCGTCCTGGCGGCCTTGTTCGCCGCCTGGCTGGGCGTCGCCGCCACGGCTCACGCAGCGGACAGCGGCGCTGCGGTCGCCAGCGTGGGCAGCGTCTCGATCAGGCAACAGGAGGTCGAGCAGCTCCTGCGCGGCATGCCCGATGCCGAGCGCGATGCCGTCAAGGGCAATCGCGCCGGTCTCGAGAACTGGCTGCGCCAGCGCCTGGCCAGCGAGGCGCTGCTCAAGGAGGCCCAGGCCAAGGGCTGGGACAAGCGCACGGAAATCAAGACGCGCGTGGACGCGGCGGTACGCGAGGTCACGGATCGCATCGTCGCCACCTCGTACCTGGATTCGGTCGCGCAGCTTCCCGAAGGCTATCCCTCGGAGGCCGACGTGCGCGCCGCCTACGAACGCGCCAAGGAGGGCTTCCAGCTTCCCGCCGCCTATCACGTAGCCCAGATCTTCCTGGCGGCGCCGGCCGACGACGGCGCTGCGGTGGCCAAGGCCCGCGCACAGGCGCAGGATCTGGCGGCCCAGGCCCGCCGCGGCGATTTCGCCGAACTGGCGCGCAAGCATTCGCAGGACGAGCGCTCGGCGGCGCGCGGCGGCGACGTCGGAACCCTGCCCCTGGCGCAGTTGCTGCCCGAGGTGCGAGAACCCGTTTCCCGGCTGCAGCCCGGCCAGGTGAGCGAGCCGGTCCAGTCCCAGGCAGGAATACATGTACTCAAGCTGCTCGACTCGCAGGCGCCGCGCACCGCGACCCTGGACGAGGTCAGGCCGCGCCTGCAACAGGTGCTGCGGCAGCAGCGCAAGCAGGAACTGATCGAGGCCTACATGGCCAGGCTGGCACCGGCCGGCTCGGTCAAGATCGACAGCGCGGCGCTGGATGCCGCGATGAGCAAGGCCAACTGAACATCATTCATCATCAGGACAGAACATGAGCAAGAACGATAACCAAGCCGCCGTGGAAACCACCGCAGCCCCGGTGCTGACTGTCGTCGGCGCGGACCAGGTGGCCGAAGCCATCAAGGCCGCCGGCTGCGCCGTGACCCCGATCGAACAGGATGGCGTGGTCCGCCTGCACAGCGCCAGTCACGGTGTCGGCTTCCAGGTGCTCTGGGGCAACGCCCAGGCCAAGGACCAGTACGCCGATTTCACCTTCAGCTGCCCGCTGCGGGTACAGGGCGGCGAACTTCCGGCCGGCCTGCTGACCGAATGGCATCGCACCAAGCGCTTCGCACGCGTTTCCCAGCATGGCGATTTCGTCGTGCTGGAGATGGACGTGGTGGCGGCCGGCGGCGTGTCGCCCAACCACCTGGCCGTCGCGGCGCAGATCTGGACGCAGATGATGGGCCAGTTCTTCCTCTACCTGCGCAATTTCCGCGCCGAAGAGGGGCAGCAGGCCGGAATCGGCGAGGCCGAGAACGCGCCCGCCATCGCGACGGCTTGACGCAGCGCAGCCGCCGGATCGCTGGGTGACACGGGAGAAGCACATGCAGGAGACGATCGCTGTCCGCCATGACGCCGAAGGCGCGGCGCAGGAAGCCATCCAGCGGCGATTGAACGCGACGGCGCGTCAGCTGGAGCGGACGCGGCGTGTGGAGACCGCTCGCATCCGGCAGCGCGAGCGGCTGCTGCGCATGCTGGCGGAGTCCATGGCGGAGCTCGGTATCTCGGGCGCGGAGCTCCAGGCCGCGCGCCGCGCCTACAAGCAGGCGACGGACAAGAAGTAGCAGGAGCGGGCCGGTCGGGCCCGCTTTCACGGATCCGGCCTTGATACAAAGTAAGGTGACTTGATTATTTACTTTGTTAATCAATTGAGGCATCTTTGCCGGACGCGCGCCATGGCTCGTGTCCGGGCTGGTGGGTGCGCGAGAACGACAAGAAACTCGCATCCGGGGGAGATCCATGAAGATCCGTCACGTCCCGCTCTCCGCATTCCTGTTCGCCGCCCTGGCGGCCTGCGGCGGCAGCGATGACCCCGCACCCACGCCATCCGACCCCGGTCCGGGGCCGTCCGCCGCCCAGTCGTGCAGCGACCTGAACGGCAGGATGATCGCCAAGGCCGAGATCGGCAAGCCGACCTCGGGCGCCGTGGTGCAGTCGGCCACGCTGGTCAAGGCCGATGCCGAGGGCAACGCCAACGGCGAATACTGCGCCGTGCGCGGCATCGTCATGCCGGTCGATCCGGCCGCGCCCAACCTGGAGTTCCAGGTGAACCTTCCCACGGCCTGGAACAAGCGCGCGCTGCAACTGGGCGGCGGGGCGTTCAACGGTTCGCTGGTGACGGGACTGGGCAAGTATCCGCTGCAGCCGGCCGATTCCAAGGCGCCGCTGGCGCAGGGCTACGTGACCCTGGGCAGCGACGGCGGTCACAAGTCCAGCGCGGGCTTCGATGCCTCGTTCGCGCTGAACGCCGAGTCGCTGATGAACTTCGGCCAGTTGTCCATCAAGAAGACGCACGACGTGGCGATGGCGCTGATCAAGGCCCGCTACGGCGCCGCGCCCGAGCGCTTCTATTTCATCGGCGCTTCGCAGGGCGGCCACGAGGCGCTGGACGCCGCGGCGCGCTATCCCGACGACTATGACGGCGTGGTGTCGAACTACCCGGCCTACAACGTGACCATGCTGCACCTGGGGTCCCTGAACGCGGGCCGCGCCATGTACGGCAACGGCGGCGCCAACTGGATGAACGCGGCCAAGGTCAAGCTCCTGACCGATGCCGTCTATGCCGCCTGCGATCCGCTGGACGGCCTGAAGGACGGCGTCATCAGCAACGTGGCCGGTTGCGACGCGGCGTTCGGCATCGCCGGCGTGCGCGCCACGCTGCGCTGCGCGGGGGGCGGCGACATGGGCGACACCTGCCTGTCCGACGCGCAGATAGCGGGCGTGGAGACGATCGCTTCGCCCTACAAGCCAGGCGTGGAAATCGCCGGCATGACCCAGTTCGAACGCTGGCCGATACTGGAAGGCGCGCTGTTCAACGTGTCGTCCTATGGCACCGTTCCCCAGCCCTCCAACCCGCTGTCGGGCAAGGAGGCGCTGCTGTACTCGGTCGGCGCGGCCACGACCAAGTACATCATCACCCGCGACGTCAACTTCGATCCCATGACGCTCGATCCCAAGACCTACGAGACGCGCATCAAGGAGGTGGGCGGCATCATGGACGTGTCCGACGTCGACCTGGGGCCGTTCATCCAGAAGGGCGGCAAGCTGATCATGATCCACGGCACCGCCGACGACTTCATCACGCCGCACAATTCCATCGTCTATTGGAACAAGCTGGTGGCGGGCAAGGGCCAGTCCACGGTCGACGGGTTCGCGCGCTTCTACGTGGTGCCCGGCCTGGGACATGGCTTCGGGCCGTTCAATGCGACCTACGACGCGCTGGGGGCATTGACCGGCTGGGTCGAGCGGGGAGCCGCGCCGGGCGTGTTGACCGCCATCGATGCCAACCCGGGCGCGGCCCGGACGCGGCCGATGTGCCGGTTCCCGGGATGGCCTAAGTACAAGGGCGAAGGGCCGGTCGGCGACGCGGCAAGCTTCGCCTGCGTGACGGAGTAGGAGAGGGCGCGGGCCGGGGCGCCTTGTGGGCGACCCTGCCCGCCCGCTTACTTCGACGGATTCAGCGTGTTGTAGCTGGTGATCAGGTTGCGCCGGCGATGATGAGCTGCTTTTTGCCGGGGGCAAGCGAAGGCTGCCCCGCGGGCAGGGGCCGGGAGCGGCGCTCCCGGGAAGTCAGGCCGCGGCGCGCTCGAAGCGCCCGGCGTTGTAGTCGTCGATGGCCTGCTGGATCTCGGCCTGCGTGTTCATGACGAAGGGACCATAGCCCACGACCGGTTCGTCGATGGGTTCGCCCGCCAGCCACAGCACGACGGCATCATTGTTGGCCTCCAGCGTGACACCGGTGCCATCGCGCTCGAAGTGGACGAGCTGTCCTTCGCGCGCCACGGTCTCGCCGTTCACCAGCACCGTCCCGCGCAGCACGACCAGCGCCAAGGTGTGGCCAGGCGTGCCGTCGAAGCGGGCGTGGCCGCCCTGCGCCAGGCGGATGTCCCACATGTCGATGGGCGTATGGGTCCGGGCCGGGCCCTTGCCGCCGCCGTATTCCCCGGCGATCACCCGCACGCGGCCGGCGCCGTCGGGCAGGTCGATCGAGGGAATCTGCGCGTCGAGCAGGGTCTGGTAGCCCGGTTCGCTCATCTTGTCCCGCGCGGGCAGGTTGACCCACAGCTGCACCATTTCCATGGTGCCGCCGCGCTCGGTGAAGGCGCGCGAGTGGAATTCCTCGTGCAGGATACCGCCGGCCGCGGTCATCCACTGCACGTCGCCCGGGCCGATCAGGCCGCCGGCGCCGGTGGAGTCGCGATGCTCGACCTCGCCCTGGTAGACGACCGTGACGGTCTCGAACCCCCGGTGCGGATGGCGGCCCACCCCGCGCGGACGGGCGGCGGGCGGAAAGGATGTGGGGGCGGCATGGTCCAGCAGCAGGAACGGGCTGAGGTGGCGGCCCAGGCCGTCGTAGCCGAACAGCGAGCGCACGGGAAACCCGTCGCCCACCCAATGGGGCCGGGGAGCGCTGTAGACGCCGAGGATTTTCTTCATGCCGATCTCCTGGTAGGAACCGTGGTAACGGTCGATGTAGACATGATATGGACGGGACGAAACGCCCGGTAGGTGGCAGAATTCGCATGGAGCGTTCTATTTAAGGAACGATGGACATGCAGGATCTCAACGATCTCTATTACTACGTGCAGGTGGTGGACCACGGCGGTTTCGCCCCGGCCGGGCGCGCCCTGGGCATACCCAAGTCCAAGCTCAGCCGCCGCATCGCGCTGCTGGAGGAACGCCTGGGGGCCCGGCTCATCCAGCGCTCGACCCGCCGCTTCGCGGTGACGGAGATCGGCCAGACCTACTACGGCCATTGCAAGGCCATGCTGGTGGAGGCCGAGGCCGCCGACGAGGCCATCGCCGTGATGCATGCCGAGCCGCGAGGCACCGTGCGCATGTCATGCCCGGTAGCGCTGCTGGATGCGCGGGTGGCCGACATGGTGGCCGAATTCATGGTTGCCCATCCCCGCGTGGAAGTTCATCTGGAGGAGACCAACCGGCGGGTGGACGTGGTGGGAGAGGGCCTGGACATCGCCTTGCGGGTGCGGCCGCCGCCGCTCGAGGACAGCGGGCTGGTCATGCGGGTGCTGGCGAACCGCGGGCAGTACCTGGTGGCATGCCCGGAGCTGCTCAGGAACGGCATCCCTCGCGTGCCGGCGGATCTCGCGGACCTGCCCAGCATGGCGCTGGGCGTGCCGCAGCAGGAGTATGTCTGGAACCTGATCGGACCCGACGGCGCGCATGCCGCCGTGCGTCACCACCCGCGGCTGATCACGCGCGGCATGCCGGCGCTGCGCGCGGCCGCCGTGGCGGGCGTCGGCGTGGTGCAATTGCCGGCGATGATGGTACGCGACGAGCTGGTCAGCGGCGAACTGGTGCACGTCATTCCCGGCTGGGCGCCGCCGCGCGAGATCATCCATGCGGTATTCGCATCGCGGCGCGGCCTGTTGCCTGCCGTGCGGGCCCTGGTCGAGCACCTGGCCGACCGGTTCGCGGAACTGGACGAAGACTGAGGCCCCCCGACATGGACGACGATCGCAAGGGCGCGGACGCCAGGAGTTTCCCCGACTATCGCCAGATCAGCATATTCACCGCCTTGTACGAGGTCGCGAGCATCGCGCGCGTGGCCGCGCGCCTGGGGATGAATCCTTCCACCGTCAGCATGGCGCTGGCCCGGCTGCGCGAGATCTACCAGGACGACCTGTTCGTGCGCAGCGCCGTCGGCATGATACCGACCATCAAGGCGGAATCCATCTATCCGGGCCTGAAGCAGGCCCAGCAGCTGTTGCAGGCCAGCGCACTGGAGGGCGATGCCTTCGATCCCGCGGTGGCGACCCGCCACTTCCGGGTGGCGATGAGCGAAATCGGCGTCTATGTGCTGATGCCCGGGCTACGCTCGTTGCTGGCGGGCGAGGCGCCGGGCGTCAGCCTGGAACAGATCGAGATCACCGCCGATACCCCCTGGCACCTGGAGTCAGGCACGCTGGACCTGGTGCTGGGCCATGTGCCGACCATGGGCAAATCGGTCATCCGCCAGCGGCTGTATCGCGAGCACTATGTCTGCCTGGGGCGCGCCAGCCATCCGGCGCTCCGGGCCGGCATGCCGGTGGAGGATTTCCTGCGGCTGCCGCACCTGTCGGTGGCCAGCCGGGGCCGCAACCGGCGGCGCTGGGAGGACCATGCGGCCGAGAAGCTGGGCGCGCGGCCCAACATCCGGTTGGAGCAATCGAGTTTCGCCGGCATCGAGCACCTGCTGGCCGACAGCGACCTGGTGGCCGTGGTGCCGGCCCGCCTGAGCCGTGCATTGATGCGCTTCGCGCCGCTGATGGCGGTGGACCTGCCGTTCGAGTCGCCCAGCTACGTGGTCCACCAGCATTGGCATTCCCGGCACAGGAAGGATGCCGGGGCGACCTGGCTCAGGAAGGCGCTGGCCCGCATCGCGCAGGGCTGAGCGCCGGCGGGCCGTTTATTCGACCGTGATGTGGTTGCGCTCGATCAGCGATTTCCACATCGCGCGTTCTTCCTTCAACTGCTGGCTGAACCTGGCCGGCGTGTCCGAGACCGGGAGATAGCCTTGCTCGATCAGGCGCTGCTTGACCGACGGCTCCTGCATGGCCTTGACCACGGTCTGGCTCATCTTCTGGATGACGGCGTCGGGCGTGCCGGCGGGCGCCATCACGCTGAAGGACTGCGGCACGTCGGGCAGGCCCTTGTCGGTCCAGACCGGCACCTTGGGGAACAGCGGCGACTTGCTGCTGATGGCGAGCGGGACGGCCTTGCCGGACTTGATGTGGGGCAGCACGGATGCCACGTCCGATTGCAGGAAGTCGAGCCGTCCGCCCAGGAAGTCCTGCATGGTCGGCGCCATGCCCTTGTACGGCACGTGCGTGAACGCGGCGCCGGTTTTTTCTTCCATGACCTTCACGCCCAGGAAGGTGGGCGAACCGTGGCCGGCCGATCCGAAGGCCAGCTTGCCGGGTTCGCTCTTGCCGGCGGCCAGCAGGTCGTCCAGCGTCTTGAAGCGCGAGCCGGGCGGCACGACGTAGACCAGGGGCGCGTCCACGCCGCGGGCCACCGGCACGAGATCCTTCTCGGCGTCGTAGGGCAGGTTCTTGTACAGATAGGGATTGACCGCGATCGCCGGCGTGGCCGAGACCAGGAAGGTGTAGCCGTCGGGCGTGGCGCGCGCCGCCGCCGCCGCGCCGATGTTGCCGCTGGCACCGGGTTTGTTCTCGACCACGACGGTCTGCCTGAGCGCCTTGCCCACGCCTTCGGCCAGCAGCCGGGCGTAGATGTCGGTGCCGCCGCCGGGCGACGAGGGCACGACGAAGGTGATGGGACGGGTGGGCCAGTTGTCGGCCGCGGTGGCGGCCAGGGCGAACGAAAGCGCCAGGCCGCCGCCGATCAGGGCCAGCCCGCGCGCGAGGGGAGTTGGGGTCATGCGTGTCCTCCGGATGTTCTCTTGTTGGGGCCGAGTATTTCACAGGCTGGCCGCCGAGTCGGTCAGCCGGATTGATGTCGAAGATCAAGAAAATTGATGCACGCTTCGGGTGCACAATATGCGATCGATACTACGAGCGGAAACGGGGAGCATGCTCATGAACGAAATCGTGCTGGAGGCGCGCCGCAACCTGGCGCGGGCCAACCGCATCCTCTACCTGAAAGGCATCGTCGACGGGTTCGGACACGTCAGTTGCCGGCACCCCGAGATCGCCGGCCACTACCTGATCTCGTGCAACCGGGCGCCCAACCTGGTCAAGGAAGCGGATATCGTCGAGCTGGACGAGGATTCGAACCCGGTGGGCGGCGATACCCGGCGCCTGTACCTGGAACGCTTCATCCACGGCGAGATCTACCGTACCCGTCCCGACGTCCGCGCCGTGGTCCACAGCCACTCGGCGGCCATGATCACCATCGCCGCCACCGACGTATCCGTCAAGCCCATGTTCCACATGGCCGGGTTCCTGACGCGCACCGCGAAGTTCGACATCCGCGAGGCGACCGGCCGCGAGACCGACATGCTGATATGCGACCACGACCTGGGCCGCCACCTGGCCGACACCCTGGGACCCGCCAGCGCGGTGCTGATGGTCGGCCATGGATCGACCATGGTGGGGACCAGCCTGGAAGAAGCCATCTACCGGGCGGTGTACGCCGAGGTCAACGCGGGCATGCAACTGGGGGCGATGCGGATCTCGGACAATGTGCGCTACCTGTCCGAGACCGAGTCCGACCTGGCCACCGAGACCAACCGCGGCCAGCTCAAGCGGTGCTGGGACCTGTGGTGCGAGGAAGTGGACATCGACGCCTGATCCGCGCGCGGCGCTACGCCGGCGCCGCCACCGGTGGTATCGTGCGATCCGGACGGCACATGGGCCGCCGCATAATAATCAAGGCAAGGGGACATCGCCATGAAACGGATCGTGGGGGGACTGGCCGCGCTGGCATTGGCGCTGGCCGGGGGCACGGGCATGGCGGCGGAATCGCCCGGCGTGCAGGTCGAGAAGCTGATGGAGAGCGGCGCGTCGTGGGACGGCCGTCCCTACGTGGCCTATCCGTCCGGCGCGCCGATGTTGACGGTGCTTCGGATCACGATTCCCGCCCACAGCGCGCTGCCCTGGCATACCCATCCCATTCCGAACGCGGCCTATGTTCTGTCGGGTGAACTGACGGTCGAGAAAAAGGAAACGGGCGAGACGCGCCTGCTCAAGCAGGGCGACGTCCTGCCGGAAATGGTGGGCGAATACCACCGCGGCGTGACCGGCGACCAGGGCGTGGTGCTGATCGTGTTCTATGCCGGCAGCCGCGGCTTGCCGCTGTCGCAGCAATAGGGGCGTCAGCCCGCCTGCACCGGGTTGCTGAGCTTGCCTATCCCCGCCACGGTAACGCTGACGGGGCCGCCGATCTTGTTCAGGTCGGCGTTCTGGACCGCCCGGCCGGGCTTGCCGCCCGAGGCCAGCGCCGTGCCCATCGACACCACGTCGCCCGGCACCAGCGTCATGTAGCTGGAGACGAAGGCCAGGACCTCGGGCAGCTTGTGGAAGAGGTTCGCCGTGTTGTCGCTGGCGTATTGTTCGTCGCGGACGTGGCACGAGATGTCCAGCGCGTGCGGGTTGGGAATCTCGTCGCGGGTGACGATCCACGGGCCCAGCGGCGAGAACGTGTCCGAACCCTTGTAGCGGCCGCTGTACGAGACGTGGCTTTCGACGTAGCGGATGCCTTCGCCTTCCAGCGCCGGATGGATGGCGCGGTAGTGGAAGCTGTCCTCGTCGCGCATGGTGGGCGAGGTCAGGTCGTTGTGGATGGTGTAGCCGAACACATGGTCATAGGCGTCGGCCGCGTCGATGTCGCGCGCCAGCTTGCCGATCACGACCGCCAGTTCGGGTTCGGGGTGCACGCGGCCGTAGTGGGGCTTCAGGCGTATCGGTTCGCCGTGGCCGGCCAGTGCCGACCAGGGCTTGGTGAAGACCGCCGGGTGCTTGGGGCCCTTGACGATGCGGTCGGTGTTGGCGCTGTTGTTCAGGGCCAGGCAGCACAGTTTCGAGGGGCGCGGCACGGCGGGAAGGAAGCGGACCGTGTCCATGGGCAGGCGCGGCAGCCCGGCCTGGCCCAGCGCGGCATGTACCTGCCGGAGCTGGTCCCAGAAATCGGGGCCGGCTTCGATCAGCCGGTGCATGTCCAGGGGGCCCTGGAAGTCGGGTGCGAATTGGCGGCATGCGGTTTCGGCGTCGATCAGTTCGGAATCGGAGATCACGAATCCGACGCGCGCGGCGTCGGGCCGGTCGAAGGTGGCGTAGCTGGCGAGTTTCAAGCGAGGCTCCAGTCCTGACGAGAGTGGGAACGGGGCGGCGCACGGGCCGCCTCGCGGCACGACAGCTTAATTCCGCGCGGCGGCGGCGCAGAATCTCGCCGCCGCTTCTTTCCGTGTCGCGGAACGCGTCAGCCGAGCGCGAGCCGCTCGTCGACGGCGGCGCAGATTTCCTGGCGCGTCCGATCGAGCTGGTCCACGCATTCACGCAGGCGCTCCGGGGTCAGCAATGCGCTGAAGGTGGTCAGCGACAGGACGCCCAGCACGCGGTCGCCGTGGGCGAGCGGCACGGCCAGCGTGGTGCTGGAACCGCGGCCCTGGCCCTTGCGCAGGCCGTACCCGCGCCGGCGCGTGGTGGCCAGTTGATGCTCGATGTCTTGTTTGACCGGCGGCCACAGGGCCGGTTCGGGTAGCGAGGCCTGCATCCACTGCAGCAGGCGGTCGCGTTCGGCCTGGCCGCAATAGGCCAGGTAGGCCTGCCCCATGCCGGAATGCACGAGGTCGTGGACGTGGCCGACCGTGGTGTGCTCGGACCCGATGGGGCTGTAGGGCATGGAGCTGTAGCGCACGACGATGTGGCCGCGGTCCAGGGTGCCCAGGGCCAGCGGCAGGCCGGTGGCGCGCGTGTTCCTGAGCACGATGGGCGCGCCGACTTCCACCACCAGTTCGGGCTCGGAGAAGCCTTCGCTCAGGCACAGGACCTTCTCGGTCAGCGTGTACGTGCCCTTGACCACGTCGGCGCGCACGTAGCCCTCGCTCTTGAGCGTGGCCAGCAGGCGGTGGATGGTGGACTTGGGCAGTCCGGTGGCCTGGTGCAGGGACTGGAGCGAACTCTGCGGCTGGTGGTTCAGCGCCCGCAGGATGTTCAGCGCCCGGACCACCGGCCCGATGGCGTTCGTTTCGGACATGCCTGCCGTTTCCTCCATGTGCTGGCGCCCCGATGATAGCGCCGGGCCGGCTTTTTCCGGAATCGCCGCGTTCCGTGACACGGAATGCTCGCGTGCGGAGTGGCAGCGGCGGCGGAGGGCGCTCCTATACTGCGCCCCGGCGACCCCCGCAGAGGGGCGCGACCATGAAGAATGAATGAAGGAGACCCCGATGGGGACTGGCAACTTATCCCGTCGTGCCATGCTGGCGCTCGCGGCCGGCTCGATGCTGCGTCCGGTTGCAGCCGCCTCCGGCGCGTCCTCCGCCTATCCGAGCCGTCCTGTCCGGCTGATCTCGTCGTTCGCGGCGGGCGGCACCACCGACATCCTCGCGCGCCTGGTGGGCAAGCAGCTCTTTCCGTCCGCGGGGCAGGCCGTCGTGGTCGAGAACCTTCCCGGGGCGGGCGGAACGATAGGGGCGGCGGCCGTCGCCCGCGCGCCCGCCGACGGCTACACGCTGGAGATGGGCGGCGTGTCCACGCATGCGATGGCCGGCGCGCTGTACAAGCAACTGCCGTTCGACCCGGTGGCGTCCTTCGAGCCGGTATGCATGCTGGTCTACGCGACCACCGCGATCGCCGTGCCCGCCTCGTCGCCGTTCCGCAGCCTGGCTGACCTGATCGCGCATGCGCGCGCGAACCCCGGCAAGATCACCTACGGCTCGGGCGGCATAGGCAGCATCAACCACCTGGCCCTGGCCTCGCTGGCGAGCACGGTCGGCATCGACCTGCTGCACGTGCCGTACAAGGGCGGCGGCCCGGCGGTGACCTCGCTCCTGCAGGGCGAGACCCAGTTGTTCGCGGGCGGCAGCTCGCTGCTGCTGCCCCATGTGCGGGCCGGCAAGCTGCGGATACTGGCGGTGACCGAGGACAAGCGCGCCCGCGTGCTGCCGGACATTCCCACGGTGGGCGAGACGGTGCGTGGATTCCGCGTGGTCAACTGGTACGGCGTGCTCGGGCCCGCTGGCCTCGCGCCCGGGATCCGGGAGGCGCTATGGAAGGAACTCGACCGCGTCATGCGCCTGCCCGAGGTCGAACGCCAGCTCGATGCGATGGGCCTGGAGTATCCGGGCATGTCGTCGGCCGCTTTCAAGGCCTCCCTGGCCGAGGATAAGGAACGCTGGGGACGCGCCATCCGGGAACTGGGCATCCTGCCCGAATAGGAGATCGATATGCGGACCATCCTGCTTGCCGTCCTGGGGACGGCCATGTTGTCCACCTCGCCCGCGCTGCAGGCGCAGGAACCGGCGTATCCGTCGCGGCCGATCCGGCTCATCGTGGCGTTCGGGCCGGGCAGCGTGAACGACGCGATGGCCAGGGAACTGGCCAAGACCCTGTACGGCGAACTGGGCCAGCCGGTGATCGTCGAGAACAAGCCCGGCGCGGGCGGCGTGGTCGGTACCGACTATGTCGCCAAGGCGGCGCCCGACGGCTACACCCTGGGCTTCGGGACCAGCTCGCAACTGGTGATGAACGTCGGCCTGCAGAAGTCGCTGCCGTTCGACGTGGAGCGCGACCTGGCGCCCATCGGCCTGGTTTCGCGCACCCCGTTGGCGCTGGCGGTGCCGGCGGGCGGGCCGGGCTCGCTGGCCGACCTGGTCAAGGCGGCCAAGGGGCGCTCGCAGTCGATGACGTATTCGTCCAGCGGCGTGGGCTCGATCAACCACATCGCCGGCGCCGCGTTCGCGCGCGCCGCGGGCATCGACCTGATGCACGTGCCCTACAAGGGCGCGGCCGTGGCGGCCGCCGACCTGGCCGCGGGCCGGGTCGACATGATGCTGGTGACGCTGCCCAGCATGGCCGGCCTGGTGGAGCAGGGGAAGGTCAAGGTGCTGGCCAACGGCGTCGATCGCCGCGGTGCCTCGACGCCCGACGTCCCGACGTTCGCGCAGGCCGGCCTGCCGGCTTTCAAGGGCTACACCTGGAACAACGTGTTCGCCCCCGCGGGCACGCCGGCCGCGATCGTCGCCCGGCTCAACGCCGCGCTGAACCGTGTCCTGGCCGACCCGCAGGTGGTCCAGTTCGCCCAGCGCCAGACGGCCGAGATCATGGCGCCATCCACGCCGGCCCAGGCCCTGGCGTTCGAGAAGAACGAGCGCGCGACCTGGGTGCCGTTCATCCGCAGCCTGGGCATCGAGCCTTAGCGCGGCGGGACCCGCGAGGACAGCGGCGGCGGCTGGTAGCCGACCTGGATGCGGCAGGTCTGTTTGCCGCCGTGGCCGTAGTCCCGTTCATAGCCCTTGCACAGCCGCGCCACTTTCTCGGGCGTCGGTTTTTCCCCCTTGTCCACCCAGTCCATCAGCGCGGTGAACAAGGCGGGGTACTGGGGTTCGCTCAGGTAGCTGTGTTCGGCCTCGTCCGAGAACGTCTGCACCAGCTTGTCGCCGCTGCCCGCCCGGTCGACCCGTTCGCGGTAGGCCGATTCCAGTTCGACGAAGGCCGTCGGGTCATGGATGGCATGCAGGGTCAGCACGGGCATGGCAAGCCTGCCGCCCGGCGTGCTGTCCACCATCAGCCGTCCCACCGCCAGCGGATCCGCGCGATAGCGGGCCACCCCGGCGTTCAGCGCGGCATCGTCCGGCGAGCCGCCGTACACCACCTTCTCGTTGCCGAAGGGATTGCGGCCGTCCAGCCGTTCCTGCGTAAGATCCCGGAACAGCCAGGTGGCCCAGTTCATGTTGGACACGAAGGTGCGTTCGGGAATCTTCACCACCGACAGGATGGTCTTGAGCCTGGCCGCCTGCTCGGCGCTGCGCTGCGCGGCCGGCTGGCCGACGCCCGTGCATTCCCGGATGCGCGCGGCCAGGTCCGCCCGGGTCAGCGTGGAATCCTTGGGCAGCCCCATCCACAGCGGGTACTGGGGTTCGTCGGGGCGCGGATGGTTGCGGCAGACGTACTGGTACACGACGCGCAGGTCCAGGCGGAAATCGTAGGCGGTGTTGCCGCCGCCCAGCACGCCGCTGGTCAGCAGTACGGCGTCGTAGGGGCCGGGCCGGCCTTCGACGGTGCCATACAGCTCCGCCGCCTTGGAGGCCACGCCGCCGCCGTAGCTCTGGCCGTGCAGCAAGGTGCGCCGGGGCTGGCCGAACTGCCGGACGAACAGGCGGCGCAGGCGCTCGGTGTCCTCGGCGGCCATGGTGACCCCATAGCCGCCCCGGCGGTAGGACGAGCCGGCCCAGGCATAGCCCGCCTTCACGGTCACGGCCCAGCGGGTCAGGTCTTCCTGGCTGCGTTTCAGGGTGGAGGGGCCCAGGTCGGGACCGCCGTGGGCGTGCATGACCAGCACCCGGTTCCAGTCGCGGGGGATCGCGATCCAGTAATAGGCGCCTTCGCTGTCCTGTCCGTTATAGCAACGCGCGTCGGCGGGAACGTCCTTGGGGCAGGGCGCGGGCCGGGCGCGGTCGGTGGCGGCGTGGGCCGTGGCCGCGCCGAAGGCCAGCGCGGCCAGCAGGGAGAGTCGGGGCAGGGTTTTCAATGGCGGACTCCGGTGGCGAAGATGGCGGTGGATCCCGTGCCCGAGGCGTAACCCAGGATCCCGTGGGTGAAGAGGAAATGGTCGTTGCCCGAGGTGCCCGCTTGGGCGACGCCCGGCACCGGGGTGTCGTAGGCCACGGCCATCGTGCCGCCGTCCAGGTCCAGCGTGGCGCCGGACAGGGTGGCTTCCAGATTGCGCGCGCCGGTGCCGGCAACGGCGTAGACCCCGTCGGCCGCGCCGGAGGCCAGCGACTGCTGCGGCGCATACAGGCGCATGCCGTAGCTGGTGGCCGACTCCCGTACCAGTTGCAGCGGGACGGCATTGCCGTTGACCAGCCCGATCACCATGGAGCCTGCGGGCGTGCCGCCGGTGGTGCTGGCCGGATCGGCGGGCGCAGTGGCCAGCAGGTCGAAGGCCCCGCGTGCGGCGTTGTAGGTGATGTATCCCTTGGCGGTGGACGTGCATGCGGCGTCGTAGGTCATGAAGCCGCCGGTGACGGGATCCCGGCACAACTGGAAGGTGCCGGCGTTGCGCAGCCGGCCCGCCGCCTTGTAGGCCGCTGCCGTGCCGCCCGCGCCATGGTGGACGCCGATCAGGTCGTAGATGGCGGCGACCGGATTGAAGACGGTGGGCGAACCGGTGTTCTCGAACGTGGTGGCAAAGGCCAGCAGCGGTTCGAAGCCGCCGCCGGATGCCGGCAGCACGCCGCCTTGCAGGACACCGCCCGCGCCGAACATGTAGACCGCGCCGCCTTCGTCGCTCGCATAGGCGCAAGTCGTCTGGGCGCGCAGGCTGCCCTCGCGCACGGTGCCGGCCGCGCGTTGCAGGCTGGCGTCTATCGTGACGGTGTAGCGCAGCGAAGCGGGGTCCACGGTCACCGTCAGTTCCTCGCCCAGCGTGTTGCCGCCCTTGTAGCGGGTCACCGCGGCGGGCAGGTTGGGGCAGGCCAGCGGGTCGCCCGTTTCCTGTACGCAGCTGTAGTTGACGGCGGCGTCCAGGCTGCCGCTGCCGCGGTACTTGGGCCAGGCGGGGTATTGGCACAGGGGCCGCGTGCGGCCATAAGTGGCGGCCACCGCGTCGGCCGCCACCGGCGTGCCCGGAGGCAGGCCTTGCTCCACCCAGCCTTCCAGCGCGGCCAGCGAATCCCAGTTGGGAATGAACACGCCGGTGCCGTGGCCCATGCCGGGCACGGTGTAGAAGCGTATGCCCTTGTCCACGGCCTCCTGCCCCACGGTGGCGACCACGCGCTGGTAGTAGTCGATGGTGGAGTTGGGACTGATGACCTCGTCGGCCAGGCCGTGCAGCATGATGAGCTTGCCGCCGCGGGACAGGAAGGGGCGCAGGTCCGGATCGGTGGCGTCGGTGATCGCGGACACGGCCTGCACCCGCGCGGTGTAGGCGCCGGGGTTCTGCGGGTCGAAGCCCAGCGTGTCGAAGGTGGCAGAGCGGGTGACGAAATACTTGACCCACTGGTCGCCCGTCACGTACATGTTGGCATCGGCCGAGGTTGCCGGGTTGCCCGGCACGCGCCGCGTACCCAGGTCCCGCGAGGTGTAGGGGCCGGCCACCAGCGCGCCTTCCAGGATGTTGTAGCCGCCCGCGCGTTCGACGCCGTTGGCGAGCCGGTAGGAGGAGAACTCCAGCGGCGCCTCGAGCGTGCGGATCGTGGCCAGTTGCGCGGCGGACAGGCAGTGATCGCCTTCGTCGGCGCCCGAGGGGCAGCGCATGGCCGCCAGGTTGGACGCGTTCAGCAGCCGGCAGCTCTCCACGTTGCTGACGATGTCGTCGACCGCGCCGTCCAGCTTGTCGCAGGCCTGCTTGACCGTGTTCTGCACCATCAGCGTCTTGGCCACGTTGAGCCAGCCGGCTCCGCCATTGGCGTACAGGGCGCGGCCGAGCGCGACGTTGGACAGGCGCGTGCCGGAGTAGTTGAGCGCGGGCTCGTTGGCGATGACGCCGTCGTAGTCCGTCGGCCAGCGCTGGATGTGCGCCAGCGCGTCGCGGCCGCCCGTGGAAGTGCCCAGGAAATAGGCGTGCCTGGGCGCCATGTCGTAGTAGGCCCGCACCAGTTGCGCGGCGACGTCGCGGGTCTTCTTCAGCGACTGGCCGCCGTAGTTGGACAGGGCCTCGTCGTTGGCGGCGAACTTGCCGTCGGTGATGCTGCCGCTCTGGTGGCCGGAGTCGTCGCCGTAGGTGGCGTAGCCCAGGGCCAGCGGGGCGGGCTTGTCGGCGGGGCCGAAGCGTATGGTCTCGGTGCCGTCGATGAGCCGGCCGTTGAAGCCGCCGCCGCCGAAGTGGATGGTCTTGCCGTTCCAGCGCAGCGGCAGGTTCAGCGCGAAGTTGATGTCGGGCGAACCGGCGTTCACGGGCTTGATGACGCCGCGGACCCGGCAATAGGCGCCCAGGGCGTTGCCCTCGGCATCGGCGGCGACGTCCACCGCCTCGGACACCGTTGCGCCGCCCGAGGGCAGCGTCAGCTGGGCGGGAGAGAAGCCGCGCGCGGCCAGCGAGGCGCAGGCCAGGGCGGGGGCATAGGGCGGGCCCGAGGCGGCCGGAGGGTCTTCGGGCGGGTGGCCGGCGGGCGAGTCGCCATCGCCGCCGCCGCAGCCGGCCAGCGCCGCGACGGCGGCAAGCAGCAGGGGCAGGGCGGGGTGGGAGCGGGGTGCGGTCATCGTATCGTCTCCAGGGCCGGCCCTCTCGAGGCGGGGGCGCGTGCACGGCGGATGATGCGAGCGCGCCGATCGGTACGTCAAATACAATAAAAGCGGAGACTCGATATATAAAAAATATGGACCTGCGCCATCTGCGTTACTTCGTCACCGTCGCCGAAACCGGGCACATGACGCGCGCCGCCGAGCGGCTCGGCATCCAGCAGCCCCCGCTCAGCCAGCAGATCAAGGCGCTGGAGCGGGAGCTGGGCGTCGAACTGCTGCGCCGTCATCCGCGGGGCGTGGCCTTGACCGACGCCGGCCGGCACTTCCTGCGCGAGGCCGAGAGCCTGCTGGAAGGCTACGCGCAGATGCGCCAGCGGATGGCGCGGGTGGCCAACGGCCAGGAAGGGCTGCTGGCGGTGGGCTTCACCAGCTCGGCCGCGGCGCACGCCTTCACGCCCGAGGCCCTGCGCCTGTACCGGCGGGACTATCCGGGCGTGGAGCTGGACATCCACGAGGACAACGCCGCGGGGCTGACCGCGGCCATCGCCGCCGGACGGCTGCATTGCGGCTTGCTGCGCGTGCCGGTGTCGCGGCCTGACGGGCTGGTGTTCGAAACCCTGCTGACCGAGCCCGCGGTGGCCGCCGTGCCATGCGACCATCCCCTCGCGCGGGGCAGGCAGGCCAGCCGGCCTCGCGCGATCTCGCTGGCCGAGCTGTGCCAGGAGAAGATCATCCTGGTGCGCCAGCCGGGCGCGCCAGGCCTGTACGCCAACCTGCTCGCGCTGTGCGAAAGCCAGGGGCTGCGGCCACGCATCGCCGCCGAGGTCGACCGCATGATGACCAATCTGAACCTGGTGGCGGCGGGCGCGGGCGTGTCGGTCGTGCCCAAGTCCATCAGCGGCGCGCATGCGCACGCCGTGACCTATCTGCCGCTGGCGCGGGCCGAACGGCTGGATGCGCCGCTGACGCTGGTGTCCCGCGACGGCGAGGACAACCTGCCGGCCCGGCATTTCGCCGCGCTGGCGCGGCGGCTGGCGGCGGGGCGATGACGGCCGCGCGCTTCCGGGCGTCGCGCCGCCGCGTCCTGCAGGCCGTGGCCGCGCTGCCCCTGGCTGGCGTGGGGCAGCGTGCCGCTTCGGCGGACGGGGACGGACGGACCTGGCCGACGCGCGCCATACGGATGGTGGTCGTCTATCCGCCCGGGGGCGTGAGCGACACCATCGCCCGCATCCTGGCCGAGGCGTTGTCGCGCGACCTGGGCGTGCCGGCCTGGGTCGAGAACAAGGGCGGGGCGGGCGGAGGCGTGGGAATGGAGGCCGTGGCGCGCGCGGCGCCCGACGGCCATACGCTGGCCTTCTCCGCCTTGACGCCGCTCACGCTCAATCCGCTGCTGAGCCGCCCGTCGGCCGACCATGATCCCCTGCGGGACATCGCCCCCGTGGCCGCCGTCATGCGCACGCCGGTACTGGTGGCCGGCACGCCGGCCTTCACCGGCCGCGGTTTCGCCGATCTGGTGGACGAGGCGCGCCGCAGGCCAGGGGCGATCCGCTGGGCCAGCTCGGGCATCGCCACGACGGGGCACATGGTGATGGCGCAGGTGGCCGCGGCGAGCGGCGCGCGCATCACCCACATTCCCTATCACGGCGGCGGGCCGCAATTGAACGATGCCTTGAGCGGGCGTTTCGAGGTGCTGTCGACCAACGTCGCGGCGCTGCAATTGGACTATGTGCGGACGGGGCGGCTGAAGGCGCTGGCGGTGGGCGCGCCCGCCAGGCTGGGCGCGCTGCCGGAGGTGCCGACGCTGTCGGAGCTGGGCTATCCCCAGGCCAACCTGATGTCGCTGTTCGGGCTGTTCGTGCCCGCGGCCACGCCCAGGCCCGTGCAGGAACGCATCAACGCCGCGGTCAACCGCGTGCTGGTGGGCGGACCGCTGGCCGGGCGGCTGGAGCGGGCCTACAACCTGCCGGCCGCGGGTGGCATCGATGATTTTCGCGCGGCGGTGCGGGACGACTACGAGGCGAATCGCCGGCTGGTCGCGGCGGGCGCGCTGCGCGGCGACCGGACGCCCTGACCGGCGGCGTCAGCGCGCGGGTTGGCGCCGCGCCGCATTTCCTGCGCGCAGAATGCACAACCAGGCCGCGCCATAGGCTGTGGCCACCACGGCCAGGCCCGCAGGCAGGCTGTCCGACCAGTCGGGCAGCCCGTGCAGCAGGCTGCCCATGACGGCGACCCCCAGCAGCGTGCCGATCTGCCGGTTCGCGTTCAGGATGGCCGCGGCGCTGTTGGCATGCTCCTTCCCGCCGGACTGCATCACCGTGGCGGTCATGGCCGGAATGGCGATGGCGGCGCCCAGGTTGCCGCATACCAGCAGCGCCATCATCAGCCAGTAGGGCAGCGCCAGGCCGTCGAACGCGGCCGCCGCGGTGACCAGCGCGGCGAGGCCGGTGCCGGCCAGCATCGGGAAGCGCGTGCCGCGCTGGCTGGAAAGCCGGCCAGACAGCAGGTTGCCCACGACCAGGATGAGCATCAGCGGCATCAACTGGAAACCGGTGTCGAGCGGCCCGGCGCCCCGTGCGCGCTGCAGGTAGAGGCTGAGCAGGAACAACTGGCCGTACACCGCGAAGCTGGCCAGGGCGCCCAGGGCGTTGGCCGGCAGGAAGCGCGGCTCGGCCAGGAGCTGCCGGGGTACCAGCGGCGATGCGGCCCGTCGTTCCAGCCAGGCCAGCATGGCGCCGGCCGCGAGGGCCAGGACTGCCGCCAGCAGGATGGAGGGCGCGGTCCAGCCCCGCTCCGGACCCTGGATGAGCGCATAGCACAGGGCCGCCAGCCCCGTGATGCCCAACGCATGGCTGGCGGGGTTCAGGGCGCGTGGCCGGCGGGGGGCGGGGCGGACCAGCTTCAGGGTAAGCAGCGCGCCGGCGATGCCGATGGGGACGTTGATCAGGAAGACGCTGCGCCAGCCGAAATGCGCGATCAGCAGGCCGCCCACCAGCGGTCCCGCCGCCACCGACAAGGTGACGATGGCCGACCACAGCGCCACCATCCGAGCCCGGACGCGTTCGTCGGCATAGGTGTGGACCAGCAGGCTGAGCGAGCTGGGAACGAACAGGGAAGCACCCACGCCCTGTGCCAGGCGGGCGCCGGCCAGCGCCATGCCGTCCTGGGCCAGGCCGCACGCCACGGAGGCCAGCGTGAAGATGGCCAGTCCCGCCAGATACACGGCGCGCGCGCCCAGGCGGTCGGCCAGCGCGCCGCCGACCAGCAGCATGGCGGCGAAGGCCAGCGTATAGCCGTCGACCACCCATACCAGGCCCGACAGGGAGACCTCCAGGCTGCGGGCGATGTCGCTCAGCGCCACGTTGACGACGGTGACGTCGAGCATGGCCATGATGAAGCCCACCGCCAGCGCGGCCAGCGGCATGGGATCGGCCGATGCCTGCCGCGCGGGGGCCGGGGAGAGGGGAATATCGGGGCAGGGGTAGCGCACGGTCGTCGTCCGGAAAACGGTAGAAGGCGTTATCCTAGGCGCCGGAGTGATGCAGAAAAAGTGGTGAAAATGCAGTTCGATGATGCAAAAATGCATTCCGCCGAAGGGCCTTCGGCCAGCGTGGGACGGCCATGAACTGGGACGATGCCCGGGTCTTCCTGGCCATCCGGCGCGCCGGCACGCTGCGGGGGGCCGCGGCGCTGCTGGAGGTGGACCAGGCCACGGCCGGCCGCCGGCTGGCCGCCCTGGAGGCCGCGCTGGGCGCGCGCCTGTTCCTGCGCACGCCCAACGGCTACGTGCCCACGCCGGCCGGAGAACTGGCCGGCACCGCCGCCGAACGGATGGAGCAGGCGGCCGATCAATTGCAGCGGCAGATGCAGGGACTGGACGACAAGCTGTGCGGCGTGGTGCGCGTGGCCACCTCCGACACCATGGCGAGCTTCTATGTGATCCCGGCGCTGCGGACGCTGCGCGAGGCCCACCCGGACATCAGGGTGGTGCTGGGCACGTCCACCCAGCTCACCAACCTGACCCGCCGCGAGGCCGACATCGCCGTGCGCACGGTCAAGCCCACGAGTCCGGACCTGATCGCGCGGCGGCTGGCGCGCAGGCAGATAGGCGTCTATGCCTCGCGCGACTACCTGCGCCGTCGCGGAGAGCCCGCGGTGGACGCGGCGCTCAAGGGCCACGACGTGATCCGGTACGATCGTCCGCTCGGGCCGCTGGATGGCGGCAGGCTGGGCGGGGTGTCGATCGGCAATGCCCGGGTGGCGCTGGAAGTGAATTCAGGGATGATGATGCTGGAGGCGGTCAGGGCGGGTCTGGGACTGGGCGAGCTGGCCGTGTCGACGGCGCAGGGCGATCCGGAGCTCGTGCGCATCTGGCCCGAGCGGACCGAGCGCCTGGATGTCTGGCTGGTGCTGCACGCCGACCTGAACCGCACGGCCCGCGTGCGGGCCGTGGCCGATGCCATCATCGCCGCATTCAAGGGCGAAGACTGAGGCTACATACCCAGCTGGAAGCGGGGCTCCATCAGCGGGTCGGGTCCCGGGTGGTAGCGCGTGACCACGCCCTGGTCATTGACGTAGACGTACATCAGCGAATTCCACACGCCGTCCTCGCGGAAGCGGTAGCCCCAGACGATCTGCTCGCCCTTCAGGCCGACGCGGGTGATCTCGGCCGGGGGGCCGAACTCGAACAGCAGCCGCTCGGTATCCCAGTGTCCGGAGTCCAGCATGCGGAAGCGTTCGCTGGTCAAGGCCTGGGTGGTGCCGATGACCTTGCCGTCGGGACCGACGTCGGTGATCCAGGCGTACTGCCCCATGGGCTGGCTGGAATAGATCAGGCGCTGGCCGCCGCCCGGCAGGGGGCGTTCGAGCGTGGGCCGGCCCAGGCGGGCCGTGACGGCCGAGCCGGATTCGCCCGGCTGGATGCCGGCCGGGCTGGCACAGGCCGCAAGCAGCGCCGCCATGCCCAGCAGGCAGGCGCCACGGCGCAGGAGGAGGGCGATGCTCATACAATTCACCTTGTTCTTGGATTGACGACCGGAGATGACCGTGTTTCTGTCACGCAGGCGTGGCTATGGTTCGCTGATTGTAGGACTTGCGCTGGCTTGCGCAGGTTCCATGCCGGCCCGGGCCCAGGGAGAGGCGGCCGCGCCGGTTCGCATCGCCGTGATCGAGGCCATGTCCGGGCCCTTCGCCAATACCGGCGAGGCCATCATGCGCAACCTGCGCTTCGCGGTCGAACGCATCAACGCCCGGGGCGGCGTGAAGCTGGCCGACGGCGCGCACCGGCTCGAGCTCGTTCCCTTCGACAGCAAGAACCAGATGGACGAAGCCTTGCTGCTGCTGCGCGGCGCGGCCGACCAGTCCATACGCATCGTCATGCAAGGCAACAGCTCGGCCGTGGCGGCGGGCCTGATCGAGGGCGTCAATCGCCACAACCAGCGCAATCCCGGCCAGCGCATGGTGTTCCTGAACTACTCGGCCGTCGATCCCGCGCTGACCAACGAGAAGTGCAGCCCGTGGCACTTCCGCTTCGATGCCAGTTCCGACATGCGGATGGCGGCCCTGACCGAGGTCATGCGGCGCGACCGCGAGGTGCGCAAGGTCTACCTGATCAACCAGGACTACAGCTTCGGCCAGGAAGTGTCGCGCAGCGCCCGGGCGATGCTGGCCGAGAAGCGGCCCGACGTCGAGGTCGTGGCCGACGAGTTCCATGCCATCGGCAAGGTCAAGGATTTCTCGCCCTATGCGGCCAAGATCCTGTCCAGCGGCGCCGATACCGTCATCACCGGCAATTGGGGCAACGACCTGACGCTGCTGGTGAAGGCCGCCCGCGAAGCGGGATTCAAAGGCAGCTTCTACACCTTCTACGGCAATGCGCTGGGCGCGCCGGCCGCGCTGGGGGACGCCGGCGTGGGCAAGGTGCGCGCGGTGGCCGAATGGCATTACAACGCCGGCGAGCCCGGCATGGACCGCGCCTACGACGACTACCGGCGCATGTTCCCGCGGCCGGCCGACGACTACCTGAACGCCCGGATGCTGCACATGACCGACATGCTCGCGGCGGCGCTGGAGCGGGCCGGGAAGGTGGACGCCGCGGCCATCGCGCGCCAGCTGTCGGGCATGCGATGGACTTCCGAGGGGGCGGACCTGTGGATGCGGCCCGACGACCACCAGGCCATCAAGCCCCTGTATGTGTTCACCATGCAGAAGGCGGGCATCGGCCCGGTCAGGCGCGACGTGGAAGGCAGCGGCTATGGCTTCGAGACCACGCTGAAGGTTTCCGCGGCCGACCTGACGCTGCCTACGCGTTGCAAAATGGCAAAGCTCCCCGAATAAGGCTATACTTCCTGGCTAACTTTCAGTTTTTGCCTATTTTCAGGCGGCGCTGATCGTTAACCTTCCGGCCGCGACCAGATATGTCGTGGCCGGGTCGTCAACTTTCACGGCAGGGCGCCTCGGCCTTGCCGCCAGTCCGAGAGGAAAAAAATGTCCGTCGCCGACATCAACAAGGCCAATATCGTCTCCGAATTCCAACGCGCCCAGGGTGATACCGGATCCCCCGAAGTGCAGGTCGCTCTCCTGACCGCCCGGATCAACGAATTGACCAGCCATTTCAAAGAGCACACCAAAGACCACCATTCCCGTCGCGGGCTGCTGCGCATGGTCAGCCGTCGCCGCAAGCTGCTCGACTACCTGAAGGGCCGCAACGCCGACGCGTACCGCGCCCTGATCGAGAAGCTCGGTCTGCGTAAGTGAATTTCCAGGGGATCGGGAACCCGGCGGGCGCTGCCCTCGCAGCGCCGCTCCGCGTTTCCGGTGGTTGCCGGTTTCGTCGCTTCCTGTTCGGGCGCGACGCAGCCGGCACTCTAGCAACCCCCTCCTGAAATATGAGAGTGCCTGTGTCAGGGACCGCCTGTCACAGGCATTTTCGTTTCAGAAGGGCAATCGCAAAGGATGCCTGTCATGTTCAATAAAGTCACAAAAACCTTCCAATATGGCCAGCATACCGTCACGCTCGAAACCGGCGAGGTTGCTCGCCAGGCTTCGGGCGCGGTAATGGTGTCCATCGAGGACACCGTCGTGCTGGCAACCGTGGTCGGGGCCAAGAAAGCCAAGCCCGGCCAGGATTTCTTCCCGCTCACCGTCGACTACATCGAGAAGACCTACGCCGCCGGGCGCATCCCGGGCGGGTTCTTCAAGCGCGAGGGCAAGCCCTCCGAGAAGGAAACGCTGACCTCGCGCCTGATCGACCGGCCGCTGCGTCCGCTGTTCCCCGAGGGCTTCTACAACGACGTGCACGTGGTCATCCACACGCTGTCGGTCAATCCCGAGATCGATCCCGACATCGCCGCGATGATCGGTTCGTCGGCCGCCCTGGCCATCTCCGGCATCCCGTTCAACGGCCCGATCGGCGCCGCGCGCGTGGGCTGGATCGATGATCAGTACGTGCTCAACCCCACCGCCTCGCAGCTCAAGACCTCCAAGCTGGACCTGGTGGTGGCCGGTACCGATGCCGCCGTGCTCATGGTCGAATCCGAAGCCCAGCAGCTGTCCGAAGAGGTCATGCTGGGTGGCGTGGTCTACGGCCACGAGCAGATGCAGACCGTCATCAATGCGATCAACGACCTGGTGCGCGAAGCCGGCAAGCCCGAATGGGACTGGAAGCCCGCCGCCAAGAACGAGGAACTGATCGCCTCGGTGCGCGCCGTGGCCGAGGAAGGCCTGAAGGCCGCCTACCAGATCCGCTCCAAGCAGGAGCGCACCACCAAGCTGCGCGAAGTCTATGCCGACGTGCACGCCAAGCTGGCCGCCCAGGCCGAGGCCTCGGGTACCGCGGTCGACGGCGTCGAAGTGGACAACATCCTGTTCGACTTCGAAGCGCAGATCGTGCGCGGCCAGATCCTGAACGGCGAGCCCCGCATCGACGGCCGCGATACCCGCACGGTGCGTCCGATCAGCATCCGCCTGGGCGTGCTGCCCCGCGCGCACGGCAGCGCGCTGTTCACCCGCGGCGAAACCCAGGCCCTGGTGATTGCCACGCTGGGCACCAAGCAGGACGAGCAGATCATCGACGCGCTGATGGGCGAGTATCGCGATCGCTTCATGCTCCACTACAACATGCCTCCGTTCGCCACCGGCGAAACCGGCCGCATCGGCACGCCCAAGCGCCGCGAAGTCGGCCACGGCCGCCTGGCCAAGCGCGCCCTGGTGTCGCTGCTGCCCGCGCCGCAGGACTTCCAGTACACCATCCGCGTGGTGTCGGAAATCACCGAGTCGAACGGTTCGTCGTCGATGGCGTCCGTGTGCGGCGGCTCGCTGGCCATGATGGACGCCGGCGTGCCGATCAAGGATCACGTGGCCGGCGTGGCCATGGGCCTGATCAAGGACGGCGGCAAGTTCGCCGTGCTGACCGACATCCTGGGCGACGAAGACCACCTGGGCGACATGGACTTCAAGGTGGCCGGTACCGTCAATGGCGTGACCGCGCTGCAGATGGACATCAAGATCCAGGGCATCACCAAGGAAATCATGCAGGTGGCGCTGGCCCAGGCCCGCGAAGGCCGCCTGCACATCCTGGAAAAGATGCGCGAGGCCCTGGAAGGTTCGCGCGGCGAGCTGTCGGCGTTCGCGCCGCGCATGCTGTCCATGAAGATCAACCCCGAGAAGATCCGCGACGTGATCGGCAAGGGCGGCGCCACCATCCGTGCGCTGACCGAGGAAACCGGCACGCAGATCGACATCTCGGACGACGGCACCATCGTCATCTCCAGCGCCGACCTGGACCGCGCCAAGGAAGCGCAGCGTCGCATCGCCGACCTGACCGCCGACGTGGAAGTGGGCCAGATCTACGAGGGCGCCGTGCTGCGCCTGCTGGATTTCGGTGCCATCGTCCAGGTGCTGCCGGGCCGCGACGGCCTGCTGCACATCTCGGAAATCGCCAACCATCGCATCGCCAACATCAACGATGTGCTGAAGGTCGGCCAGCAGGTCCGCGTCAAGGTCATCGAGGCCGATGACAAGGGCCGCCTGCGTCTGTCGATGAAGGCGATTGCTGCTGAATAGGCGGTCCCCCCCTACGCCCTTCGGGCGCCCAGCATGGCGAGCCCCCAGCCGCTACGCGGCAGCCCCCCGAGGGGGCGGGGACCCGCCTTGGGGCGGCCCAGCGGCGGGTCCCCCGGGCGGCACTGGCGGACCGGCGGAGCCGGATCCGCTGTGCCCTGGGTCGGGGGGAGGGGTGTAGTGCTGACGGCGTCCTGTGGGGCGCCGTTTTTTATTTTGTGGGATGTTTCCATCCTATGAGGAGACGACACATGACGACGAGCAAGCCTGGCCGCTTGGCCAGTGAACTTCTGGAAATGGCCGACTCCCAGCACCGCTTGGGGATCATGGACAAGGCGACGCATCAGAAAAGCACTGCCCGCCACCTGGGAGCGGATGCGCTGCCTACCTCGGAGCCTATTACCGCGGTTCAAGTGCGGGAAGTGCGCGAGAAGGCTCACCTCAGTCAAGCCGCGCTTGCCCGGTATCTCAATATGACGCCGGGCTATGTCTCGCAGCTCGAGCGCGGCGCGACGCATGCGAAAGGCCCTGCGCTGGCACTGTTGAACGTTATCCGACGCAAGGGAATCGAGGCGCTTCTCTAAGTGTGAGGATCCGGAGCGAGCGGTGGGATCGTGTTGCGATTTTCTTCGCAGGCCACCGTGGTCCTACCGGGAGATCAGGAGTTCGACGGGGGTTTGACCAGGCTTTCGGCGGGGATGCCTAGCCCTTTGTGCAGATTCCAGATCATTTGCAGTGTCAGGCTGCGCTTGCGGTTCAGGATTTCGTAGACGCGGTTGCGGCGGCCGATCATGGGCTCGAGGTCTTTGGCGGTCAGGCCGGCTTGCTCCATGCGGAATTTGATCGCTTCGACGGGGTCGGGCAGGTCGATGGGAAAGTGTCTGGCTTCGTAGGCTTGTACCAGCGTAGCCAGGATGTCCAGGCGATCGCCATCCGGCGTTCCGGGTTCAGGATCGCTTTCCATGAGGCGTGAGATGTCTTTCAGGGCCATCTTGTAGTCCGCTTCGCTACGGATGGGGCGAATCTCCATGTCTTACTCCATTTCTATGGTCTCGGCATCGATCGCGTCATATTCCCAGTGTGTCCCCGCGAACTTCACATAGACGATGCGCAAGCGGTAGGCGACCGCGACGATCAATCGATAGTCATTACCTTTGATGTTGAAAACCACGCGACGATTCTTGAGGATGCTGGCGCTGCGGTAATGAGCCTTGATATCCGAAGGTTGCGTCCATGTGGCTTGGCTTGCTTCATCCACCCAAGCCTTGAGGGGTTGCTCTGCGTCCGGATGGGTTTTCCAGAACTGGCGCAATGTGCTGACGGCAATGACCCGCATGAGTTAAGATTAGTCCCAAATTGGGACTTTCGCAAGTGGTTGTTCGAAGCACCGCCGGGAGCTTTAGCTATCTCTCGTGGAGGCGGGCCGTTGCACCGAGGAATGTATCAACATCCTCGCGATATGGCCGAGTGCACTCGGACACGAATATCGCAGCGGTACCCTACGGCAGCGGCGGCACGCCGGCATCGCCGGCCAGGTGGCTCAGCAGGTCCCGGACCGGGGCCGACAGGCCGGCCCAGTCGCGCAGGCACAGGCACAGGCGGCGGTGGGCCCAGGCGTCCGCCAGCGCGATGCGCTGGTAGGGATGGCGGCGGCGATGGCTCTGGGCGATGCTGTCGGGAATGACGGCCACGCCCACGCCGTGCGAGACCATTTCGCACAGGCCGCCGAAGGTGTTCATCCTGATCCGCAGGGCCAGTGCGTGGCCGGCGCGCCGCGCATGTTCGTCGATGTGGTCCTGCAGCGCGCTGCCGGGGGCCAGTCCCACGAAGGGCTCGCGCACGATCTCGGCGAACGGGACCACGCGCCGCTGCGCCAGGGGGTGGCCGCGGGCGGTGATCAGGACGAGGTGGTCGGTGGCGACGGGGTGCAGTTGCAGCCCGGCGGCATCGACCTGGTCCGAAGTGATGCCGGCTTCGACCAGTCCGGCGGAGACCGCCTTGACGATTTCCTTGCTGGTGCGCTCGCGGATGTCGACGTTCAGGTGCGGGCGGGTGGCCATCCACGGGGCCAGCTTGCGCGGCAGGAAGGCCGTCAGGGCCGCGGTGTTGGCGTGGATGCGGATGGTCCCGCGGGCGCCGGAGGCGAAGTCCAGCAGCTCGCCCTGCATCAGTTCCCGCTGGCGCAGGATCAGCCGGGCATGATGGGCCAGCGCCTCGCCGGCCTCGGTGGCGACCACGCCGCGATGGCGGCGCTCCAGCAGCCGCACGCCGGCATCGGCCTCGATGTTGCGCAGGCGTTCGCTGGCCGAGGCCAGCGCCAGGTTCGCGCGTGCGGCGCCCTGCGTGATGCTGCCGGCGTCGACGATGGCGAGGAACAGGCGCAGGTCCGCGAGATCGAGGCGCATGGAAATGCTCCGTGGTGGAGTGCCTTCGGGACAGCCGGAGGCACGAGGCATAGAACCGCATTGTGCCAAAGCGCGCCGACAGGCCCAATAGGCATGTCAAAGGAGACGGCCGTGAAGCGCTCGCACATTATTTCCCGTTGGGTTCGTATCTCGGCGCCGTGGCTGTTTGCCGCGGCGGTCGTGGCTCCCGCTGCGTCGGCGGCACCGCCGCTTTCGGAAATCGCGACCTCCGAGCAGTTCTATCAGATGGCGTTGGAGGCTCGCTCGGAAGGGGACTACGGCACGATGCTGGCGCGGTTGCGGCAGGCCGCGACGCGGGGCGACCTGGAGGCCCAGGAGATGCTGGCCTCGGTCCTGCTGGCCGGTCCGGCCCTGTACGGACCGAAGGTGAAGGCCGATCCGTGCGAGGCGATGCACTGGGCCCACCTGGCCCTGGAGCGGGGCAGCGCGACGGGGCGGCATCAATGGATGGTGCTGAACGGTTTGCGCGACGTGCCCCGCATACGGAAGGACTGCCGGCCTCCGCCCGTGTATCGATGAAGCCTCGAGGCGGGCGGCGCGAAAGGGGCGGTCTACAATGGGCGCCTCCTGTCCACCCGCTTCGTTCTCATGGCCGTTCCTCGACTCGAACTGCGCGGGATCACCAAACGGTATCCCGGCGTCCTCGCGAACGACGAGGTCTCGCTGGCCATCGCGCCGGGCGAGATCCACGCCGTGCTGGGCGAGAACGGGGCGGGCAAGTCGACCCTGATGAAGATCGCGTACGGCGCGCTGGCGCCGGACGCGGGACAGATCCTGTGGGACGGCCGTCCGGTGGCGCCACGCGCGCCGGACGATGCGCGCGCGTTGGGCGTGGGCATGGTGTTCCAGCATTTCGTGCTGTTCGACACGTTGACGGTGGCGCAGAACGTGCTGCTGGGGTTGCCGGCCGCACTGGCGCGCGAGCTGTCCCGGGGTGCCTCGGCGAGCGCCTGGCTGGCGCCGCTGATCGAACGCTATCGCCTGGACCTGGATCCCGATGCCCATGTGGGCGACCTGTCGGTGGGCGAACACCAGCGCGTCGAGCTGCTGCGCGCCCTGGCCGCGCGGCCGCGCCTGCTGATCCTGGACGAGCCGACCTCGGTGCTGTCGCCCGAGGCCAGGACCGCCTTGTTCGCCACCTTGCGGCAACTGGCGGCCGAGGGGTGCAGCGTGGCCTACATCAGCCACAAGCTGGCGGAGATCCGCGAGTTGTGCGATCGCTGCACGGTGCTGCGGGCGGGTCGTGCGGTGGCCGTGGTCGATCCGCGCGCAATGGCGCAGGACGAACTGGCCACCCTGATGCTGGGAAACGCGGTGGACGAGGTCCGGAGCGCTTCGCCGCGGCCGGCGGGCGATCCGGTCTTGCGCGTGAAGCATCTGTCGATGCCCGCGCCGCCCGGCCAGCGCGTGGGCTTGCGCGAGGTCTCATTCGAGCTGCGGGCCGGCGAGATACTGGGCGTGGCGGGTGTGTCCGGCAACGGCCAGTCGCTGCTGCTGTCGGTGTTGTCGGGCGAGGAGATCCACGTGCCGCACGATGCCGTGCATCTGCTGGGACATCCCATCGGCCGGCTTCGGCCGGCCGCGCGGCGCGCGCTGGGATTGCGCGCGATTCCCGAGGAACGCCTGGGGCGCGGATGCGTGCCCGAGATGGGGCTGGACGAGAACATGCTGCTGACCATGGCATCCGGTCAAGCGTCATCCGGAGGCTGGATACGGCGGCGCGGGCTGGCCGAGGCCGCCTCCCGCGTCATCGCGCGCCACGGCGTGCGGGCGGCATCGCCGCGCGCACCGGCACGCAGCCTGTCCGGCGGCAATCTGCAGAAATTCATGGTGGGCCGCGAACTCGACGGTGCGCCGCGCGTGCTGCTGGCGGCGCAGCCGACCTGGGGGGTGGACGTCGGCGCCGCCGCGCGCATCCACCAGGCGCTGATCGATCTGCGCGACGCCGGCGGTGCGGTCCTGATCATTTCCGAGGACCTGGACGAGCTGCTCGCGCTGTGCGACAGGCTGGCGGTCATGGCAGGCGGGCGGCTGTCGCCGGCGGTGGCGCGCGCCCAGGTCACGGCCGACATGCTGGGCCGCTGGATGGAAGGGCGGTGGACCCATGATCCAGCTTGAGCCGCGTGCCTCCGTCTCGCGGCTGGCGGCCTGGCTGTCGCCGCTGGCCGCGCTGGCGCTGACCATGCTGGGCGGCGCCGCGCTGTTCGCGACGCTGGGCATCGATGCCTGGCAAGGGTTGCGGCTGTTCCTGGTCGAGCCTTTCAACGGCGTCTACGCATGGGGCGAACTCGCGGTCAAGGCGGTGCCGCTGGTTTTGTGCGCGGTGGGCCTGTCGCTGTGCTTTCGCGCCAACGTCTGGAACATCGGCGCCGAAGGGCAGCTGATCGCCGGCGCCATCGCCGGCGGCGGCGTGGCGCTGCTGGCCGGGCCGGACACGTGGCGGGGCTACGTGGTGCTGGTCATGGCCGCGGGCATGCTGGGGGGCATGCTGTGGGCCGCGCTGACGGCCTGGCTCAAGGACCGGTTCGGCGCCAATGAAATGCTGGTCAGCCTGATGCTGACCTATGTGGCGCAGCTCCTGCTCGGCTATCTGGTGTTCGGACCCTGGCGCGATCCCTACGGCTACAACTTCCCGCAGTCCCGATCGTTCGACGAGGCGGCCGCCCTGCCCGTGCTCTGGGAGGGCACACGCGCCCACGCCGGGCTGTGGCTGGCGCTCGCGGCCACCGGCGCGGCCTGGCTGTTCCTGGCGCGTTCCCATCCGGGCTTCCGCCTGCGCGTGACGGGCGCCGCGCCCGCCGCCGCGCGCTATGCGGGGTATTCGCCGCGCCAGGCCTTGTGGACTTCCATGCTGGCATGCGGCGCGCTGGCCGGGCTGGCCGGCATAGGCGAAGTCGCGGGGCCGATGCAGCGGCTCACGACTTCGGTGTCGCCGGGCTATGGTTTCGCGGCGGTGATCGCGGCCTTCCTGGGGCGCCTGCATCCGGCCGGCGCGCTGTTGGCCGGCCTGGTCATGGCGGCGTTCTACATAGGCGGGGAGCTGGCGCAGTCGCGCCTCGGCCTGCCGGCTTCCATCGTCGGCGTGTTCCAGGGGCTGGCGCTGGCGTTGCTGCTGCTGGGCGATACGCTGGTGCGCTATCGCATCTGCCGGCGCCACCCGGCGGCCGTGGCAAGGTGAGCGGCATGGAAAGCCTGCTGCAACTCCTGGCCGCGACGCTGAACGCCGGCACGCCGCTGGCGCTGGCGGCGCTGGGGCTGGCCATCCACGAGCGCGCCGGCGTGATCAATCTCGGGGCCGAGGGCATGATGCTGCTGGCCGCCGCCGCCGGTTTCGCCGTGGCCTTCCACACCGGGAGCCCGGTATGGGGGCTGGCGGCGGGGGCGGGAGCAGGGGCTGCGCTGGCCGCCGTGTTCGCGCTGCTGGTGGTCGTCTTCAACGCCAGCCAGTACGGCAGCGGCCTGGCGGTGATGCTGCTGGGGTCGGGGCTATCGGCCTTCGCCGGCGTGTCCTACGCCGGCCGTTCGCTCGGGCAGGGCCAGGCAGGCCTACCGTGGCTGCGCGGCATTCCCGGCCTGGGAAGCACCGTGTTCGCGCTGCATCCGCTGGTGTACGCGACGATGGCGCTGGCCGGCCTGCTGGCGGTATTCCTGTACCGCACGAGGGCCGGCATGCTGCTGCGGGCGGTGGGGGAGTCGCCGGAGTCGGCGCACGCGCTCGGCTATCCGGTGGGCCGCATACGCGTGCTCGCGATCCTCGCGGGGGGGCTGTGCTGCGGGCTCGCGGGTGCGTATCTGTCGGTGGTCTATACGCAATTGTGGAGCGAGGGCATGGTGGCCGGCCGGGGCTGGATGGCCCTGGCGTTGATCGCCTTCGGCATGTGGCATCCCGTGCGCATCCTGCTGGGCGCGTATCTGTTCGGCGGGCTGACCATGTTGCAGTTCCAGCTGCAAGGCATGGGCGTTCAGGTGCCCTCGCAGTTCCTGGCGATGCTGCCCTACGTCTGCACCGTCGCGGTGCTGGCCTTGCGCGGCGGCAACCCCGGCTGGATGCGCCGGAACATGCCGCGCGCGCTGGGCAGGCCCTTCCTGCCCGAACGCTAGGCCGCGCTACGCCTTGCGTCAGTGGCCGGATCCCGCCGGGAGCAGCGTCAGTCGATGGACGTCGGGGCCGGGCAGGAAGGGCGTGGCCTTGCCATCCGTCCATGCCGAGTGGCCGGCCAGGAAAAAGGGCGACAGCGGATGGCCCGAGGCGCCGCCCGGCATTTCCATCAGTCCGTGTTCCTCATGTCCCGGCGACACCACGAAACGCTCGGACGCGCCGAACGACGGGCCCTGGATGCGCGGCATGTGGATGTCGCCCGGCATGGGGCGGGCAGGCGCCGACAGCCAGGGCCTGACGGCCGCCGGCAGCACCCGGGCCAGGGGATGCTCCATGGCGAGGCGGTTGCGGTCGCCCCAGCGGATCTCGTCCAGGGGGCGGCCGTCGGCGCTGACCGAGGCGATGGCCGTGTCGATGCGTTCGAGCATGAAGGCGTGCCAATCCGCGGCATAGGCCGGTTTCCAGGCACGGGCACGCACCAGGCTTTCCATGGTGGCCAGCACGCGCGACGAGGCGCGGCGCATCGACAGTCCACCGTCGATGGCGGCCAGTCGCTCGTCCAACGCGCCGAACCACGCGTCGTACAACGCGTCGTGGTAGGCGCGCAGCAGCGCGTAGGCGGCACTGCCGGTGTCGGCGCGTCCGCTCCAGGATTGCACGATGCGCCGGAAGGCGGCCCGCCGCGGATGGCTGGCGACGGCGGCGTCGTCCAGCTCGGCCAGGGCCTGCTCGCGCAGGAATGCGATCCACGAGGCCCGGTCGTCCAGCTGGATGGCGAGCAGGTCGCGCTCGCTGAAGCGTTCGCCGGCGAACAGCGCATCGCGTATCTGAGTTCCGCGGGCACCGACATCGGCGCCGCCGTCCCCGATCCTGCGTTGCGTGGCTTCGTTCGCGAGTTGCGTGCTGTTGGCCGTCCAGAGCCGCCCGTAGGCCGGGGCGACGATCGCGGGATAGTCCGCCGGAGCGAGGCGGGCGAGTGCTGCCGCGGCATGGTCCGCCTCGACCGGAAAGCCCAGCGGATCGAGCGTGGCGGTGGGCAAGGGACCGGCCAGCGTCCAGCCTATGTCGCCGCGGCGATCCGCCACCACCAGATTCTGCGTGGGAATCCCGGCCGTCTGCGCGACGTGCATCGCCTGTTCGACGTCGTGCGCCTCTTCCATGTCGGCCAGCCCCACGTTGGCGGCATCCGGCAGGTAGGCGATCCAGCGTATCGCGTAGACCTTGCCGTTGGCCTGCCGCAGCGGACCCCATGGGGTCTCGCGCACGGGCAGCATGACGGGCCCGGCCCCTTTCACGTCGATGCGCTCCATCGTTTCCGGCGCGGTTTCCCACGTGCCGGCCGGGCCCCGGTAGCGCGACGGATCGGCCGCATCGGGCTCCAGCCGCACCAGGTCGATGAAATGGCCGTAGCTGTTGGTGAAACCCCAGGCGACGTCGCCGTTGCTGCCCGCCACCACGATGGGGGCGCCGGGCAGGCTGACGCCGCTGATACGCCGTGGGCCCGAGGCCGAGGGAAACTCCAGCGTCAGCCGATACCAGACGTTGGGCAGGCGCAGGCCCAGGTGCATGTCGTTGGCCACCAGCGCGCGGCCGCCGGCGCCATGGCGCGCGTCCACGGCCCAGCCGTTGCTGCCCAGCGCCGACGAAGTGGTACCGGCATCCACCATCAGTTCGGCGGGAATCGCCCCGCGCGTGCGTGGCGCGCGGGGCGCGTCGATCCAGTCGGGATGCGCATCCACCAGCGCGGTGTCCGGCGCGGCCGGCTGCGCGGGGAAAGGGGGGCGGTCCAGCGGCGCGTCCCAGTGGCTGCGCGTGGGCAGCAGCGCCGCGAGCAGCGGAGCGGGCAGGAGGTCGCGCAGCGCCTCGCGCGAGCGCACCCGCAGCAGTTCGCCGCCTTGCAGGTCCAGGTACATCGCATAGATGGCCAGCAGCGTGTCCACGGGCCGCCAGGGTTGTGGCGGCGCGCCCAGCAAAAAGTATTCGAACGGCCGTGCGCCGAGCGCGGCCAGGCCGGCATTGACGCCATCCGCGTAGCGTTCCAGCAAGGCGCGGTGGGCGGGCGGGAGCGCGGCGTAGGCCCGCTCCGCGCGGGCGCGGAAACGGTGCACGCGCACGCGCCGGTCCAGCGGCACGGCGGCCTCGCCCACCAGCGCGGCCAGTTCGCCGGCGGCCGAGCGCCGTACCAGGTCCATCTGGAAATAGCGGTCCTGCGCATGGGCGAAGCCGGTGGCGTAGGCGGCGTCGGCGCGGTTGGCCGCACGGATGGTGACGCTGCCCTGGGCATCGCGCGCGATCGTGGCGGGCTGGGCCGTGCCGGATGCGCCGAGTTCTCCGTCGACCCGGGGCAGGCTGGCGCGCAGGGTGAGCCAGGCGGCCGCGATGGTGGCGATGCCCAGGACGAGCACCGCCGCCACCGTGAGCAGGGCAAGATGGGCGGGGCGTTGGGGGCTACGGAATTTCATGGTGCGCGGATTGCCGTCCAATGTGTTTGCCGGGCACATTGTGCCCGTTCTGTTTCAAGCGCACGACATTCCGGGCTGTCGATGAAAAATTCTTGGTTGTCCGCGGACATGGACAGTGGCGCGTTCATGAACGGGTCTTCTTCCAGGCCGAGGTGGGCCTGTGCCGTTCATCCGCAGCGTCAGGCTGCATCGTGGAACAGCAGTTCCAAGCCGATGCGTTCGCCCTTGCGGACACGGCTGATGGCGTGTTTGAGGTTGACCCGGTAATAGCCCTGGCTTCCCTTGACGGGGCGTTCCGCCGTGGCTATGACGGCCACGTCTCCAAGCTTGAGCGGCAACACCGCCGGCCGCGACTGCATGCGCGGGCGTTGCTCGGTCATCACGAATTCGCCTCCCTGGAAATCGACGCCCGGCTCGGACAGCACGGCGACGATCTGCATGGGGAAGACCTGCTCGCCGTCATTGCGCTGGTGCAGCGATACATGGCCTTCGCCGCCGAGCCGGCTCAGATGGGACTGCGCCCGCGTCTGGCCTGCCTCCCGGTTGCGTCGCAAGAAGTCCCCCAGTTCCGCCGGATAGCGAAGAGCGACGCCCAGGGTCTCGTTCCAGCGATTGGCGATGGCGACAAGGCGGCGATAAAGCGCCGTGCGCCACAGTTCCAGAGGTGCCGGCATACCGGCGTCGAAGTAGAACAACTCATCGCGCCCAAGATTACCGGCTTCCAAAGCCACTCGGCGGGCGCCTGCCGCCGTGGCCTGTTGGGCCAGATCGCGCGCCACGTCCACACCCAACAGACCGGGCAGCACGACATAGCCCTCGGCATCGAGCTGCAGGCCGATGTCCGTCCAGTTCAGGCGATCGAGGGGCGCGTCAAGCGAGGTCATGAGAACTCCTCCCATCCTTTAAGGTTCGAGCGTTTCCATGGTCACTTCGCGTCGTGGAAGATCAGGCCCACGGTATGGCGGTGACCGCTTCGGATGCGACTGACGCCATGCCGCATGGCCACCTTGCGGGTGCCGCGCCGACCCATTGCCGGTCGCTGGTTGACGGTGAACACCACCGCGTCGCCTTTGCGCAGCGCGACGACATCCGCGCGGTGGCCCTTGTTCGACAGCTCCGTCATGATGAACTCGCCGCCGGTGAAGTCCCTGCCGGGTTCCGACAGCAGGATGGCAACCTGCAAAGGAAAGACGTGATCGCCGTAGAGATCCCGGTGCAGGCAGTTGTAGTCGCCCTCGCCGTACTGGAGGATCAGCGGCGTCGGCCGGGTCTGGCCGGCCTCATGGCACCGGCGCAGATAGGCGTCCAGGTCATGAGGGTACTGCGCGCCGATCTTCAGCTGTCGATTCCAACGATTGGCGATCGGCGCCAGCCGGGGATACAGCGCGTGGCGCAACTGGTCGAGCAGCGGTGGCAAGGGGTAGGCGAAGTATTTGTACTCGCCTCGCCCGAAGCCGTGGCGAGCCATGACGATCCGCGCGCGATAGCCTTCTTCTCGCGCATAGAGCGCTGCGAGGCCATCGCATTGCCCCGCCGTCAGCAGGTTGGGCAGCACGGCATGTCCCTGTGCATCGAGCGACTGTTCGATGCCCGGCCAGTCGTACGTCTCGGGCGCCATGGCAAGTCCCTGGCTTGCCACGGCGTTCATGCCGCGAACCCTGCAGCCACCTTGCCGGCTTCCTTGGCCAGCAGCGTGCGCTTGCGCTCGACGCCCCAGCGATAGCCGGAGATCGAGCCATCCCTGCGCACCACGCGATGACAGGGAATGGCGATGGCCAGGACGTTGGCCGCGCAGGCGCCCGCTACGGCACGGACGGCTTCCGGTACGCCGAGATCACGCGCGACGTCGCTGTAGCTGCGGATCTTGCCTGCCGGGATGCCGCACAATACCTGCCAGACCTTCTGCTGGAACGCGGTGCCGCCGATGTCGAGATTGATAACGCCCTGGGACGCGTCTTGGTCGATGAAGCCAATGATTTGTCCCAGCTCGTGTCGCAGAGAAGGCTGATCAGGCTGCAACTCGATATTCGGAAAGGCAGCCGTGAGCTGGTCGCTCAATGCCCGCGCCTCCTCGCCAAGGAAGATGGCGCAGATGCCGCGCCGGCTCCGGGCGACAAGCACTTCGCCCAGCGCTGCTTGACCGACGGCGAAGCGAATAGGGCCTTCCACCTGGCTGCCAGGGGCGCGAAAGTCGTACTTGAACATAGAAACGGAACGGGGCTTCATGGCAATGTTCCTTTGTGGTGACAAGGTGGGATCAGTCTAGGCGTCCATTCCCTTCTTGAAACTCCGCTCTTTGCGGTTGAATTCTTTTTCCCGCCTCGCCATTCAAGAAGTCGCATCTTGCCGTCGATCCCCCTTCGCACCGTGGTGCCGGTGAAGGGCCTCTAGGCGGCCAGTCCCAATCCCTTCGCCACGCCTTCCCCATACCGCGGATCCGCCTTGGCGAAGTGCGCGATCTGGCGTTCCTGGATCTCGCGCGGCACCGTCTTCATCGCGTTGACGATGTTCTCGATCAACAGGGCCTGCTGGCCGGCGCTCATGAGGCGGAACAGGTCGCCGGCCTGCGTGTAGTCGTCATTGCCGGCGCGATGGTCGTAGCGGTCGGCATCGCCCGAGAGCGGCAGCGGCGGTTCGCGGTGCGCCGCATCGTGGCGGGGCGCGTCGGCCACGCTGTTGGGCTCGTAGTTGGCGGCGCCGCCGAAGTTGCCATCGAAGCGCATGGCGCCGTCGCGCTGGTAGGTCCGCACCGGCGCATGGGGCCGGTTGACCGGCAGCGCCTGGTAGTTCGTGCCGACGCGGTACAGGTGCGCGTCATGGTAGGCGAACAGGCGGGCCTGCAGCATCCTGTCGGGGCTGAAGCCCAGTCCACGCACGATCGCCGACGGCGAGAACGCGGCCTGCTCGACCTCGGCGAAATAGTTCTCCGGATTGCGGTTCAGCGTGATGACGCCCACTTCGATGAGCGGGAAGTCCGCGTGGGGCCAGACCTTGGTCAAGTCGAAGGGGTCGTAGGGCGTGGCGCGCGCCTGATCCTCGGTCATGACCTGGATGCAGAAGCGCCACTTAGGGTAGTCGCCCCGCTCGATCGCCTCGAACAGGTCGCGCTGGGCGTAGTCGGGATCCTCGCCGGCAAGCCGGGCGGCGTCGCGCGGATGCAGGTTGCGTATGCCCTGCAGGCTGAGTACGTGGTACTTGACCCAGACGCGCCGGCCCTGGGCATCGAGCATGCTGAACGTGTGGCTGCCGAATCCGTGCATGGCGCGATAGCCGTCGGGCGTGCCGCGGTCGGAGAACAGCGTGGTGACCTGGTGCAGCGATTCGGGCGACAGTGACCAGAAGTCCCACATCGCGGTGGGGTTCTTCATGTTGGTGCGCGGGTCTCGCTTCTGGGTGTGGATGAAGTCGGGGAACTTGATGCCGTCGCGGATGAAGAAGACCGGCGTGTTGTTGCCCACCAGGTCCCAGTTGCCTTCGTTGGTGTAGAACTTGATGGCGAAGCCGCGCGGGTCGCGCTCGGTGTCGGCCGAGCCCTTCTCGCCGCCCACGGTGGAGAAGCGGATGAAGACGTCGGTCTTGCGGCCTACTTGCGCGAACAGGTCGGCGCAGGTGTAGCGGGTGATGTCGTTGGTCACCTCGAAGACGCCGTAGGCGCCCGAGCCCTTGGCATGCACCACGCGCTCGGGGATGCGTTCGCGGTTGAAGTGCTGCAGCTTCTCGACCAGGTGGAAATCCTCGATCAGGACGGGGCCGCGCGGGCCGGCGGTCTTCGAGTTCTGGTTGTCGGCGACAGGCGCGCCCGTTGCGGTGGTGAGAGTCGTCATGCCTAGCTCCGAATTGTCGAGGCCCCACGATAGGCCGCCCTGGGTTATTGGTAAATTGAATTGAATAAATCATCGCAATAGGCCGATTCAATGAATGATAAAATGGCGCGTTCGTTCGTGTCCGCCCCGGCGCAGCTTCCCGCCGGCCGGATCTTTTTCCGGGAAGCCGTGTTCGAGGAGAACCAGCGTGAAAAACCTCGTTTCGGTGCCGCTTGCGCACCGTGAACAACCTTGTCCCCACGAAATGGAAACCATGGCCGGCCTTGCCAGCGCGGGGCGCCGCCGCGTCCTGGGCTGGCTGGCGGCGGGCGCGCCCATCGCCGGCGCGGCCCTGGGCATGCCGCGCCTGGCCCGGGCGGCCGATCCGCTGTCCGTGGGGTTCGTGTACATGTCGCCCATCACCGATGCGGGCTGGACGCGCCAGCACGAGGATGGCCGCCTGGCCATGGTCGCCGCGCTGGGGTCGCGGGTGGCCACCCGGGTCGTCGAGAACGTGCCCGAGAACGCCGACGCCGAGCGGGTGATACGCGATCTCGCGCGCCAGGGCTGCAAGCTCGTCTTCACCACGTCCTTCGGCTACATGGACGCGGTGATGCGGGTTGCCCGCGAGTTCCCGGGCGTGGTGTTCGACCAGGCCTCGGGCTACCGTCTCGCGCGCAACCTGGGCGCCTACAACATCCGCTTCTACGAGGGCCGCTATCTGGCCGGACTGGTGGCGGGGGCGATGACGCGCAGCCACGTCCTGGGCTATGTCGCGGCCCTGCCTATCCCGGAGGTGATCCAGGGCATCAACGCCTTCACGCTGGCAGCACGCAGCGTCAACCCCAAGGTCCAGGTGCGCGTGGTCTGGACGCAGAACTGGTTCGATCCCCCGCGCGAGCGCGACGCGGCCCAGGCAGTGCTGCGCCAGGGCGCCGACGTGCTGACCAACCACTCGGGGTCGTCCGCGGTGGCGCAGGCAGCCGAGGCGGCGGGGGCGTGGATGCTGGGCTATACGTCCGACATGAGCCGCTATGCGCCGACGCGCCAGCTCGGCGCCGTCGTGCATCGCTGGGGCGACCATTACATCCAGGCCGCGCGCGAAGTGCTGGACGGCACCTGGGCCTCGCGGGCCATCATGGGCGGCCTCAAGGACGGCATGATCGCGCTCGAGGCGCTGTCGCCCAAGGTGCCCCAGGCGGTGCGCGCGTCGGTGGACGAGGCGCGCGGCAAGATCGCGGCGGGCGCGCTCCATCCCTTCGGCGGCCGGCTGGTGGACAACCAGGGCAAGGTGCGCCAGCAATCCGGCGTGCCGAGCCAGAAGGACGTCGACCACATGGACTGGTTCGTCGAGGGCGTGGTGGGCAAGGCGGTGGCCTGAGGGCGCTCCGGTAAAGTAGCGGGGCCGCGTGAACCGCGGGCGGCCGGCGTGGTCCTATCGGGGCTGCCCGGCACGCCACGCGTAGCGCGGCATGCATCGCCCGGGCGTTCGCCTTCGATCCACTTCCTTTCCCGCCGGCCATGACCACCGACATCCGTTCGTTCTCACCGCTGTCCCTCCTGGCCCAGGCCTGGCGCATGACCGTGCGCGACTGGCGCGCCGGGGAACTCAGGCTGCTGGCGATGGCGCTGGTCATTGCCGTGGCCTCGGTTTCCAGCGTGGGCTTCCTGGCCGACCGCATCCGCCAGGCGCTGGAACGGGATGCCGCCCAATTGCTGGGCGGCGACGTGGTGCTGATTTCCGATAACCCGATCGACCAGGGGCCGCGCGAAGAGGCGCGCCGGCTGGGGCTGACGGTGACCCAGAACCTGCAGTTTCCCTCCATGGCCAGCGTCGGGACGGGCGACGCCGCGCGTTCGCAACTGGCGGCCTTGAAGGCGGTGCGGCCGGGCTATCCGCTGCGCGGCAGCCTGCGCGTGGCCGATGGCCCCACCGCGCCCGACCAACCGACGCGCGAGATCCCCGCGCCCGGGACCGCCTGGGTGGACCCGCAACTGCTGTCGCTGCTGGAGGTGCGCGTGGGAGACGACCTGCAACTGGGCGACCGGCATTTCCGCATCGCGCGCGTGATCACGGTGGAACCCGATCGCGGCATGAATTTCATCAACGTCGCGCCGCGGGTCATGATCCGCGAGGACGACCTGGCGTCCACCGGCTTGGTGACCTTCGGCAGCCGTATCACCTACCGCCTGCTCGCCGCCGGACAACCGGCGGCGGCACGCGAGTACGCGGCCTGGCTGCAGGCCCATCCGCAGCGCGGGCAGCGCGTGGAGACGCTGGATTCGGGCCGGCCCGAGATGCGGCGGACCATCGACCGGGCGCAGCAGTTCCTGTCTCTGGTGGCCCTGCTGGCGGCCCTGATCGCGGCGGTGGCCGTGGCGCTGGCCGCACGGCGCTTCACGCTGCGCCATTTCGACAGCGTGGCGGTGATGCGCTGCCTGGGCGCGACGCAGACCACGCTGACCTGGCTGTTCGCCGCCGAGTTCCTGATCATCGCCCTGGGGGCGGCCGCCGTCGGCAGCGCGCTCGGCTATGCCGCGCACGAAGGCCTGATCGCCGCGCTGGGCGGCCTGATCACGGCCGATCTGCCGCGTGCCGGGCCGCTGCCCGCGATACAGGGTTTTCTTGCCGGCGTCTGGCTGCTGATGGGCTTCGCGTTGCCGCCGCTGGCCCAGTTGCGCCATGTCGCGCCCGCCCGGGTATTGCGCCGCGACACCGGCGTCGCGCCGGCGCGCACCGCGCTCGGCTACGGCATGGGCGCGGTGGGCTTCGCGCTGCTGCTGCTATGGTTCGCGCGCGACCTGAAGCTGGGCCTGATGGTAGCCGGGGGATTCCTGGGCGGCTTCCTGCTGTTTTCCGGCATCTCGTGGCTGGGGCTGCGTTGGCTGGAGCCGCTGCGGCAATGGCAGCGCGGGCCGGTGGCCCTGCGTTTCGCGCTGGCGGGCGTGGTCCGCCGCCGTGGCGCCACGGTGGCGCAGATATGCGCCCTGGCGGTGGGGCTGATGGCGATCCTGCTGCTGTCCATCACCCGCGGCGACCTGGTCGAGGGCTGGCGCAGCGCCGCGCCGCCCGACGCGCCCAACCGTTTCCTGATCAACATCCAGCCGGACCAGCGCGAGGCGGTCACGCAGCGCCTGGCGCAGGCGGGACTGGGCCACGTGCAGCTGTACCCCATGATCCGTGGGCGCCTGGTCGAGATCAACGGCCGCGCGGTGGGGCCGGCCGACTACCAGGACGATCGCGCGCAGCGGCTGGTGGACCGGGAGTTCAACCTGTCCTACATGGACCAGTTGCCGGGCCACAACCGCGACGTGGCCGGCCGCTGGCTGGACCCGGATGCCGCCGAGGTGTCGATGGAGCAGGGCATCGCGAAGACCCTGGGCGTGAACCTGGGCGACACGCTCCGGTTCGACATCGCCGGCAACGCGGTCGACGTGAAGGTGACCGGCCTGCGGGCGGTGGACTGGGATTCCATGCAGGTGAACTTCTTCGCCATCCTGTCGCCGGCGGCGCTGCGCGACATGCCGCAGAGCTGGATCACCGCGCTGCACCTGCCGCCCGAGCAGGCCGACCTGTCCAACGCGCTGATCCGCGAGTTTCCCAACCTGACCATCTTCGATACCAGCGCCATCCTGCGACAGGTGCAGGACGTGCTGGAGCAGGTGGTGGCGGCGGTGCAGTTCCTGTTCCTGTTCACGCTGGCCGCCGGCTGCCTGGTCCTGTATGCGGCGCTGGCCTCCACCCGCGACGAGCGGGTGCGCGAGGCCGGGCTGCTGCGCGCGCTGGGGGCCACGCGCCGGCAGCTGTCGCTGGCGCAGTGGCTGGAGCTGGCCGCCATAGGCGGCGCGGCGGGCGTGCTGGCCGCGGCCGGCGCGTCGGTGATCGCGTGGTTGCTGGCCCGCCATGTGTTCAACTTCGCGCTGACGCCGAACCCGTGGGTTTGGGTGGCCGGGCTGCTGGTGGGCGTGGCGTGCGCCTGGGCGGGGGGATGGATGGGGCTGCGCGGCGTGCTGCGCCAGCCGCCGCTGGCGACCCTCAGGGAAGCCTAGCGCTTTTCGATGATACCGAGATGAACGACAAGACGATATTGATACGCGAGCCCGAGGAACCGGCTCCGGCCGGTCAGACCGTGTTCGACGTGATCGGCGGCGAAGCGCGCGTGCGCGAGCTGGTCGACCGGTTCTACGACCTGATGGACCTGGACGCGGACCTGGCGGAGCTGCGCGCCGCGCACGGCCCGTCGCTGGACCAGGCCAGGGAGAAGTTGTTCTGGTTCCTGTGCGGCTGGATGGGCGGCCCCGATTACTACATTCGCCGCTTCGGCCATCCCCGCCTGCGGGCACGCCATCTGCCGTTCTCGATCGGCACCACGGAGCGCGACCAGTGGGTGGTCTGCATGGGCCGGGCGATGCAGCAGGTCGGCGTCGAGCCGGCGCTGGCCGACAAGCTGCTGGCCTCGTTCTACAACACGGCGGACTGGATGCGGAACCGGCCGGAGTAGGCCGGACTCATGCGCCGTCGCCGGATCTCTCCCAGGGGGGCGTGCCGCCCAGGTGGTCGCGCAGCCAGGCCAGCAGCAGTTCCATGCGCGGCAAGGCGCGCTTGCGGGCCGGGATCAGGGCCTTGAGCCATACGTCCTGCAAGGGGTGGTCCTCCAGCAGCGCCACCAGGCTGCCGTCCGCGAGCGCGCGCCGCGCAACATAGGTGGGCAGGACGGCGATGCCGTTGCCGGCGCGGGCCGAGGCATAGAGCACATAGTTGTCGTTGGCGCCCAGGCGCGCGGGCACGTCGACGCTGATGGGCCCGCTCGCGCTGTTGAAGTGCCAGCTGTGGCCGGTGGGATTGAACACCAGGCAGTCGTGGTCGGCCAGGTCGCGCGGATGGCGCGGGGCGGGCCGGCGCGCCAGGTAGCCGGGCGCGGCGCAGACGACCTGGCGCAGCGGGCACAGCGGCTCGTCCACCACGCCCTCGTAGCTGTCGGCGCGGCCGCTGACCGAGATGTCGAAGCCTTCCTCGGCGGGATTGGCCGACCGGTCCAGCAGCGCGACCTCCAGGGTCAGCCGTTCATGGCGCCGCTGGAAGGCCGCGAGGATGTCGGCCAGGTACAGCACCGTGAGCGAGGTCGGGGCCCGCAGCCGGATGTGGCCGTCCAGCGCATCCTGGTCGCGCTTGAGTTCCGAGGCGATGTCATCGAAATCGCTGACCAGCGCGCGCGCCCGCGCGTGGAACTTGTGGCCGGCCTCGGTCAGCGTCACGCGGCGGCTGGAGCGTTCGAACAGGCGCGCGCCCAAGGTCCATTCGAGATGGCCGACGCGCTTGGCCACGACCGAGGGCACGGTATCGAGCTGGCGCGCGGCCTCCGAGAAATTGCCGCCGCGCACCGTGGCAAGAAAGGCGCGCAGGTTGGCCAGGGTATCCATTTTCTATTCCAAAACGCGAAAACTGGTGCTTCGAATTAGACCAGATAATCCGTTTTGAAATAGATAACATGTCCGCTTCCCTGAATGACAAGGTGGAGCAATGACAACGGCACATCCGGCCAGCGTGACCGAACCCGCGCGGCAGACCCCCATCCTGGGCGAATTCGACGTGGTGGTGCTGGGCGGCGGCCCCGCCGGCATGACGGCCGCCGCCGCGGCGGCGCGCCACGGCTGCCGTACCTTGCTGATCGAGCGCTACGGATTCCTGGGCGGCATGGGCACGGCGGCCGGCGTGACCAATTTCTGCGGCCTGCACGCCAATGTATTCGGCGACAACCGGCGCGTGGTGCACGGCCTGGCGGACGAACTGCTGGCCACGCTGGAGAAGCTGGGCGGTTTGTGCGAGCCGCATCGCATGTTCCAGGACAAGATCATGGCGCAGGCCTACGACAACGCGGCCTACAAACTGGCCGCCGACGATCTGGTCGTCGCCAGCGGCAGCCAGCTTCTGTTCCACGCGCAGGCGGCCGGGGTGCTGATGCGCTCGCCGGCCGAGATTGCCGCGCTGCTGGTCGAGACCAAGTCCGGCCGTGCCGCGGTGGTCGGCAGGATCTACATCGATTGCTCGGGCGACGGCGACATGGCGGCCGCGGCGGGCGTGCCCTATGAAAAGGGCGATGGCCACGGCGGCATGCTGTATCCGTCGACCATGTTCCGCGTCAACAACGTCGATCCGGCCCGTGCCGGCAGGGCCTGGGAACACTTCGGCCGCCTGATGGAGGAGGCCGCCCGCGACGGCCGCCGGTTCGCCCGCAAGACGCCCATCGTGCGGCCGCAGAAGAATCCGGTCGAATGGCGCGCCAACGTGACCCAGCTCAGCAACCCGGACGGGACCGCGATCGACGGCACCGATGCCTGGCAACTGAGCGAGGGCGAGTTGCAGGGACGGCGCCAGGCCCGCGACTTCTTCGAGTTCCTGCGCGAGTACGCGCCGGGTTTCGATGCCTCGTACATCCTGGAGATCGCGCCGCAGGTCGGCATACGCGAGACGCGCCGCATCGTCGGCGAATACCAGTTGACCGAGGGCGACGTGCTGGGCTGCGCGAGCTTCGAGGACACCATAGGCGTGAACGGCTGGCCGGTCGAGGCCCACGTCGCCGGCGACATCGTATTCAAGTTCGTCGACGTGCCCAACGTCAGGGGCTTCAACCACCTGCCGTACCGCATGCTGCTGCCGCTGGGCGTGGACAACCTCCTGGTCGCGGGGCGCTGCGCCTCGATGACCCACATGGGCCAGTCGGCCGCGCGCGTGACCGGCCCGTGCTTCGCCATGGGCCAGGCGGCCGGCACGGCGGCGGCCCTGTCGCTGCGCGCCGGCGTGGCGCCGCGCCGACTCGACGTGGCCGCCCTGCAGCAAGTGCTGGAGCGGGACGGCGCCTACCTGGGCCGGGACATGTAGGCCTGGCGGCAGTAGGTAATTTTCTTCATCACAAGGAGACAATATCGTGATCAGACGCCTGGCTGCGGCCATGTTTTTCGCCCCTTTGCTGGCCGTTCCCGCCCATGCGCAATGGCCCGAGAGGCCGGTGCGCATCATCGCTCCCTTCGCTCCGGCTTCCACGCCGGATACCCTGGCCAGAGTGCTGTCCGAACGCCTGTCCAAGCGGCTCAAGCAGACTTTCGTCGTCGAGAACAAGGCCGGCGCCGGTGGCATGATAGGCACCGACCACGTCGCCAAGGCGGCGCCCGACGGCCTGACGCTGGGCGTAAGCATCACCGGTCCGCTGGTGAACAACAAGCTGCTCTACAAGAAGATGCCGTATGACCCGGACCGCGACCTGACGCCCATCACCATCGCCGTGATGCAGCCCAGCGTGATCGTCGCACGTGCCGGACTGCTTGCTGCCAACCTGGAGCAACTGGTCGCGCTGCTCAGGCAGTCGCCCGGCAAGTTCAACTACGCCTCCATCGGCAATGGCTCGCTGTCGCACCTGACGATGGAACTGGTCGCCTCGCGCAGCGGCACCAGCATCGTCCATGTGCCGTACGGCGGTTCGAGCCAGGCTGTGACCGCCTTGCTCGCCGGCGATGTCGACATGGCGTGCCTGCCCGCCGCCGCGGTGCAGTCCTTCGTGAAGGCCGGCAAGCTGCGCGCCATCGCCGTCACCACCGGCGCCCGCACCCGCTTCATGCCCGAGGTCCCGACCCTGGCCGAACAGGGCATGAAGGGCGTGGACACCGGTGCCTGGATGGGGATCGTCGCGCCGGCCGGCCTGGATCCGGCCTTGAAGTCCCGCATCCACGACGAGGTCGTCCGGGCGCTGGAGGAACCCGAGGCGCGCAAGGCGTTCGACAGCCAGATGATGGAAGTCGTGGCGGGTACGCCCGAGGCGTTTTCCGCCTACCTGAAGGAAGAGGCGGATCGCTGGTTTCCCATCATCCGCAAGAACGGGATCGAGCTGGATTGAGCGCGCACGGCCCCCCGGCTTGGGGCCCGCGTCGCCTGAGCCTAAAATCCCTGGTTTTGGGGGCCGAGTCTTGACCGAATACCTGTTGTGGGGCAGCGCCGTCGCTGCCGTGCTCGCGGCATTGTTCGCACTGTTGGCGCTGCTGCGCAAGCCGGGGGCGGATCCGCGCCTGGACCAGATCCTGACCGAGCAGGAGCGCCTGGAGCGCACGCTGCGGGCCGACATCACCGAGAGCCAGCGTGGCCTGCGGTCGGAACTGGCCGAGTCCACGCGCGGGCTGCGCACCGAACTGGGCCAGACGCTGGCCCAGGGCATGCAGGCGCTGGGCGGCCAGCAGGCGCAGCAGGCCCAGGTGCTGAACCAGCAGCTCGACGCTTTCGCCCAGAACCTGACCACGCTGACGGCGCAATTGCAGGAACGCTTCGAGGCGCTGCGCATTTCGCTGACCCGCGACGCCGCGGCCAACCGCGACGAGAGCGCGCAGGCCCTGCAGCGCTTCGCCGATCGTTTCTCCGAACAATTGCGCGTGCTGACCGAGGCCAACGAGCGCCGCATGGTCGAGGTCCGCACGACCGTGGAGCAGCGCCTCAAGGACATGCAGGCCGACAACTCCGTGAAGCTCGAGGAGATGCGCCGCACCGTGGACGAGAAACTGCACGCCACGCTGGAACAGCGGCTGGGCGAGTCCTTCAAGCTGGTCTCCGACCGGCTGGAGGCCGTGCACAAGGGGCTGGGCGAAATGCAATCGCTGGCGGCCGGCGTGGGCGACCTCAAGCGCGTGCTGACCAACGTGAAGACGCGCGGGACCTGGGGCGAAGTGCAGCTCGGCATGCTGATCGAGCAGACCATGACGCCGGCGCAGTATGCCCGCAACATCAAGCCGGTGCCCGGCAGCGACGAACTGGTGGAGTTCGCCATCCGCCTGCCGGGACGCGGTGACGATGCCGTACCGGTGTGGCTGCCGATCGACGCCAAGTTCCCCAAGGAGGAATACGAGCGGCTGGTGGACGCGCAGGAGCGCGCCGACCTCGATGCCGTGCGCGCCGCCGGGCAGGCCTTCGAGCGCGGCGTGGAGCTGGAGGGCCGCCGCATCGGCTCCAAGTACATCGCGCCGCCGCATACCACCGATTTCGCCATCATGTTCCTGCCCACCGAGGGGCTGTACGCGGAGGTCCTGCGGCGGGCCGGCCTGATGGACAAGCTGCATGCGCTGCGCATCAACGTGGCCGGCCCCAGCACCCTGGCCGCGCTGCTGAACAGCCTGCAGATGGGGTTCCGGACGCTGGCCATCGAGCAGCGTTCGTCCGAGGTCTGGAAGGTACTGGGCGCGGTCAAGTCGGAATTCGGCAAGTTCGGCGACGCGTTGGCCAGCGTGAAGAAGACGCTGGAAACCGCCAGCAACAAGATCGGACAGACCGAGGTGCGCACCCGCGCCATGCTGCGCAACCTGAAAACCGTCGAAGCCCTGCCGGAAGGCGAGACACGCCAGTTGCTGGGGACCGAGGACGACAACCTCGCGGCCGACGAGGCCGACGGGGAAGCGGACAACTAAGACACGCGGGGCCAGGCCCCCGGGGAGGCTGGCATGACCATCGCATTCTGGTGTGTGTTCGTCGCGGTACTGATGCCCTACGTCTGCTTCGGTATCGCCCGGAACAGGGCGCGGCCGTTGCGCGACAACCGCGATCCGCGCGATTTCCCGAACCGCATACAAGGCATCGCCAAGCGCGCCTGGAGCGCGCACCTGAACGCATTCGAGACCCTGCCGGGTTTCGCCGCGGCGGTGATCATCGCGCACCTGGCCGGTACCCCGCAGCACCTGGCGGATGGCTGGGCGCTGGCCTGGGTCGCGGCGCGGCTGCTGTTCATCGGTTGGTACCTGGGCGACAAGCCGGGCCTGCGCTCGGCCGCGCACGTCGCCAGCATGATGTGCGTGCTGGGGCTGTTCGTGTCCGCGACCGTGGCGGCGGCATGAGGCCGTAAAAATGTGCAACAGAATGGTTGCACGTATCCCGGGCCTCGATATACTGCAACCGAAACGTTGCAGAAGGGGTCTCCCATGAAGACGTACGACCGCATCGAAAAGCAGGTCGTGTTGCGCGCGCCGGTCGAGCGCGTGTGGCACGCCCTGACCAATATCCAGGAGTTCGCGCAGTGGTTCGGTGTCAAGCTGGACCACCCCTTCGCCCCCGGCCGCGCCATCACCGGCAGCTTCGAGGGCGGCTTCGACCAGGACGAGATCGAGCGCTACCAGGCCTCGCTGGGCCTGCAGCCGGCGGCGATACGGCAGCCGCTGCCGCATGAGGTGTTCTGCACCGTCGAGCGCATGGAAGCGCCGCGTCTCTTCAGCTTCCGCTGGGTGCCGTTCGGCATCGACGCGGACTGCGATCCCGGGCAGGAGCCGACGACCCTGGTCGAGTTCCAGTTGGAACCCATCCCCGAGGGCACGCGGTTGACCATTACCGAGTCGGGCTTCGAGCGCGTGCCGGCACACCGGCGCGAACGGGCCTTCATGATGAACGATGGTGGCTGGAGTGCCCAGGCCGACAACATCCGGCGCCATGTCGAAGGTGCGTGAGCATGAACTGGCGCGGGTGTTCGCCGCGCTGGGCGATGCGACCCGGCTGGCCCTGGTCGCCCATCTGCTGGCCGGCGGAGCCCTGTCGGCCACCGCGCTGGCCGAGGGCAGGGACATTTCGCGGCAGGCCATCGTCAAGCATCTCCAGGTGCTGGAGGCGGCGGATCTCGTCGTACGCGAGCGCCATGGCCGCGAGGTGCTGTACGCCCTGGATCCGCGCCGCGTGGACGAGGCCAGGGCGTTCCTGGACGCGATCTCGGCCGGGTGGGACCGCGCCATCGGCCGCTTGAGGAAACTCGTCGAGTCGCCGTGACGCCGCTGGCCTGGCCCGGCGTTTGCAGGATCAGGCAAAACACACGCAGGAATCGGTATTGTCCCCGGGCTATCGCCTTACGTAACCTCTGTTCCGGGCCGGATAGGGATCCGGCATCTTTTCCGCAGGGGACGTGGCAATGGCGATTCAGCTCGAGATCAATGGCAAACAGACTGCGCTGGACGCGCCCGGCGAGATGCCGCTGCTATGGGCCCTGCGCGATCTGGCAAACCTGACCGGCACGAAATACGGGTGCGGGATGGCGCTGTGCGGCGCCTGTACGGTGCATGTGGGCGGCGAGCCGGTGCGTGCCTGCGTGACGCCGGTGTCGTCCATCGAAGGCAAGCCCGTCACGACCATCGAAGGCGTGGGGAGCGACGCCGTGGGCCGTGCGGTGCAGGCCGCGTGGCAGGAACTGGACGTCGCGCAATGCGGGTACTGCCAGTCGGGCCAGATCATGTCGGCCGCCGCGCTGCTGCGCACGAACCCGCGTCCCACGGACGAGGACATCGACGGAGCGATGAGCGGCAATGCCTGCCGCTGCGCGACCTATGTCCGTATCCGGGCCGCAATCCATCGCGCCGCCCAGGCGCTGGCTTGAGGGGGAAGGCATCATGGCATTCACCCTCGACAACCATGCGGACCGCCATCAAGCCTCCCTGGTCAACGTCAGCCGCCGCCGGTTCGTGCAAGGCGCGGGCGTGCTCGTGCTGGGCTGGCAGCTGCCCGGCGTCCTGGCGGCGCAACCGGCGGACAAGGCGGACCCCTTCGTTCCCAATGCCTTTCTGTCCATCGATACCCAGGGCCGCGTGACGGTGTACGCCAAGCACGTGGAGATGGGGCAGGGGGCCTATACGGGCCTGGCGACCCTGGTGGCCGATGAGCTGGACGCGGACTGGGCGCAGGTACGGGTCGAAGGCGCGCCCGCCGACACGGCGCGCTACAAGAACCTGGCCATGGGCATACAAGGTACCGGCGGCAGCACGGCCATGGCCAACTCCTTCAAGCAGATGCGCGAGGCGGGCGCCGCCGCGCGCGCGATGCTGGTCGGGGCGGCGGCGCAGGCGTGGAAGGTCGACCCGGCCACGATCACGGTGCGCGAAGGCGTCGTCCGCCACGCCGCGTCGGGCCGGCAGGCCGGGTTCGGCGAACTGGCCGCGGCCGCCGCGGCGCAGCCGGTGCCCGCCAGGCCCAGGCTGAAGTCGCCCAAGGATTTCCGCCTGATCGGCAAGGCGTCGCTGCGGCGAACGGATTCGGCCGACAAGGTGCACGGCCGTGCCCGTTTCACGCAGGACGTCAAGCTGCCTGGCATGCTGGTCGCCATCGCGGCCCACGCGCCGCGTTTCGGTGCGACCGTGGCCGGCTACGACGCCAGCGCCGCCCTGGCCGTCCCCGGCGTGGTGGCGGCGATTCCTTTCGAGGGTTCGGCGCATCGCTCGGCCGGCGTCGCGGTGCTGGCGCGCAATACCTGGGCCGCACGCACCGGGCGCGATGCCCTGAAGGTGCGGTGGGATGAAAGCCGCGCCTACACCGAGGGCAGCGACGAACTCCTGGCCCGGTATCGCCAGGCCGCGTCGCGCCCGGGCTTGCCCGCCGCCACGCGCGGCAACGTCGAGACCGCGTTCGCCAAGGCCGCCAAGGTGATCGAGGCGGACTACGAGTTCCCGTTCCTGGCCCATGCCAGCATGGAGCCGCTGAACTGCGTCGTGCAACTGGGCGACGGCCGGTGCGAGATCTGGAACGGCGAGCAGTTCCAGACCATGGACCAGAAGGCCGTGGCCGACTATCTCGGCATCGCGCCCGAGCACGTCACGATCAATCAGCTGTATGCCGGCGGCAGCTTCGGCCGGCGTGCCAGCCCGCACGCCGACTACGTGGTCGAGGCCGTCGCCATCGCGCAGGGTGCGCGCAAGGCGGGATTCGACGTTCCGGTCAAGATGGTGTGGACGCGCGAGGATGACATGCGAGGCGGCTACTACCGGCCCGCCTACCTGCACCGCGCCAGGCTCGCGCTGGACGAGCGGGGCAGGCTGCAGGGATGGCAGGTGCGGGTGGTCGGGCAATCGCTGATCAAGGGTTCCGTGTTCGAGGAATTCATGGTCAAGAACGGCATCGACGCGACCTCGGTCGAGGGCCTGTCCGACCTGCCTTACGGCATCCCCAACCTGAGCGTGAAGCTGCATACTCCCGACGACGTGCGGGTACCCGTGCAGTGGTACCGGTCGGTCGGGCATACGCACACCGCGTTCACCGCCGAGACGCTGGTCGACGAGGCGGCGCATGCCGCGCGCCGCGATCCGGTGGCTTTGCGGCGCGAGCTGCTCAAGGGCCATCCGCGCCACCTGGCGGCGCTGGAGACGGCGGTGCGCGCCGCGCAATGGGACCGTCCGCTGGCGGCGGGGAAAAGCGGCGTGCGCCGGGGCCGGGGCGTGGCGGTGCACGAGTCCTTCAACAGCGTGGTCGCGCAGGTGGTCGAGGTGAGCGTGGATGCCGGGGGCGAACTGAAGGTGGATCGCGTCGTGTGTGCCGTGGCGTGCGGGCTGGCGATCAATCCGGACGTGGTCAAGGCGCAGATGGAGGGCGGCATAGGCTTCGCGCTGTCGACGGCCCTGCACGGCGCCATCACGCTCGACAAGGGAGCCGTGGTGCAGAGCAACTTCCACGATTATCCCGTGCTGCGCATCAACGAGATGCCGCGTGTCGAGGTGCACATCGTGCCGTCCCAGGACGACCCCACCGGCGTGGGCGAGCCCGGCGTACCGCCGCTGGCGCCGGCCCTGGCCAATGCGATCTTCGAGGCGACCGGGGAACGCGTGCGTACCCTGCCGATCCGCACGCCTTTGCGCAAGGCGGTCTGAGCATGGCAATATCGTCGCTCCGCGCCTGCTTCCCGCGATGACCATGTCCCAGCCGGCTCTTCCCCTCGATACCGTTGCATCGGACGAAGCCCCAGGGCGGCTGGCCGCCGCGCGGCGCGAGCTGGCCAGCTGCATCGCGCGGCACGCGCCGGTCGACGGGACGCATCCCAGCGCGTATCCGGGGCTGTCGTTCGTGCGCTTCTCCGGTCCCTCGGGATCGAACTGCGGCTTCTATCGTCCTTCGCTCACGATCGCCGCGCAGGGCGCCAAGCGCGTCGAACTGGGCGAAGCCGTCTACGAGTACGACGAGCGCCACTTCCTGCTGTCCTCGTTCGACCTGCCGGTGCAGGCCCGCATCACCTGCGCGTCGCGGGCCGAACCGTATCTGTGCGTGGCGCTGGACATCGACCCGCAGCGCCTGGGCGAACTGGTGGGCGAGCACGGCCTGCCATCTGCTCCCGAGGCTCCCGGCATGCGTGGGCTGGCGGTCGGGACGACGCCGCTGGCCCTGATCGAGCCCATGCTGCGCCTGGTGCGCCTGCTGGATACGCCCGAGCACCTGCCGGTGCTCGGGCCGCTGGCCGAGCGCGAGATCCTGTACCGGGTGCTGACCGGCGAACTGGGGCGGCGGCTGCGCCAGGCGGCCCTGTCGGCCGGGGCTTCCAGCCAGATCGCCCGCGCCATTGCCTGGATCAAGGAAAACTACACCGAGCCGCTGCGCATCGAGGCGCTCGCCCAGGCGGTGAACATGAGCCCGTCCTCGCTGCATCATCATTTCAAGGCCGTCACGGCCATGAGCCCGCTGCAGTTCCAGAAGCAGCTGCGCCTGCGCGAGGCCCGCATGCTGATGCTGTCCGAGTTGCTGGACGCCGGCAGCGCGGCGCGCCGGGTCGGCTATGAAAGTGCTTCCCAGTTCAGCCGCGAATACAGCCGCCTGTTCGGCTCGCCGCCCCTGCGCGACGTGGCCAGGCTGCGCGACGGCGATCCGGCCGAGACCGTGGCGGCCTGAGTCCGCGGCGGTCGGCGCTACACTGCGGGCATGGCGGCCAAGCCGCCGCGACGGCGGGGAGCGATCATGACGGACAGCGACCGGGACGACGCGTTCAACGTGGTGGAGCCGCGCAGCGGCTACAACCTGTACGACACCGACCCCGCGCTGCGGGAAGCGGTCCGGCGCGAAGGGGCCGGCCATGCCGAGGCATCCCTGCGCGAGCAGGGCCGCTGGCTGGGCAGCCGCGAGGCCATGGACGCCGGGCGCGACGCCAACGAGCACCCGCCGCGCTTCGTGCCCCTGGATCCGGTCGGGCGCCGCATCGACGAGGTGCGCTTCCATCCCGCCTGGCATGTCCTGATGACAGACATCGTCGCGCGCGGCCTGCATTCCGCGCCATGGGCGGCGCCCGCGCCGGGCGCCATGGTCGAGCGCGCGGCAGGCTACCTCATGCAGGGCCAGGTCGAGGCAGGCACGCTCTGCCCGACCACCATGACCTTCGGCGCGATTCCCGTGCTGGCGGGCGAACCGGCCGGAGAGGTCGACTTCGCCCGCGACTGGCTGCCGCGCCTTCATGCCCGCCACTACGACGCGTCGGATGCCCCGGTGGCCGGTAAGCGCGGCGTGCTGATCGGCATGGGGATGACCGAGAAGCAGGGCGGTTCGGACGTGCGGACCAATACGACACGGGCCGTGCCATGCGGAGCTTCCGGCCGGGGGCGGGGCTATCTGCTCGAGGGCCACAAGTGGTTCTATTCGGTGCCCCAGTCCGACGCCCACCTGGTGCTGGCCCAGGCCGATGAAGGGCTGTCGTGCTTCTTCGTGCCGCGCTACGCGCCCGACGGCCGCCGCAACGGCGTGCGCATCCAGCGCCTGAAGGACAAGCTGGGCAATCGCAGCAACGCCAGCGCCGAGGTCGAATTCCACGGCGCATGGGGCGCCATGCTGGGCGAGCCGGGGCGTGGCGTGGCCACCATCGTGCAGATGGCGACCTACACGCGGCTGGACTGCGTGCTGGGCAGTGCCGCGCTGCTGCGGCAGGCCACGGTCCAGGCGCTGCACTTCTGTTCGCGGCGCCGGGCGTTCGGCCGGCCGCTGCGCGACCAGCCCCTGATGCGCCACGTCCTGGCTGATCTTGCACTGGAAAGCGAGGCCGCGACCGCGCTGGGCCTGCGGCTGGCGCGCGCCTTCGAGTCCGATGCGCCGCTGGAGCGGGCCATACGGCGCATCGTCACGCCGGCGGCCAAGTACTGGGTCTGCAAGCGCGCCGTGTCGGCCATCGCCGAATGCATGGAGGCCTGCGGCGGCAACGGCTACGTCGAGGACGGTCCGATGCCCAGGCTCTACCGCGAGGCGCCCGTCAACGCGATCTGGGAGGGGTCGGGCAACGTCATGTGCCTGGACGTGCTGCGCGCGATCCGCCGGGATCCCCAGGCGTTCGAGGCACTGGGCGAGCACCTGCGCGAGCGCGGCGGCGGCAGCCCGGAGTTCCGCTCGGCCTGGCAGACCTGGATGGACCTGTGCGCGGGCGACGGCCAGGCCGAGTTCAAGGCGCGCCGCATCGCCGGCCTGCTGGCCGGGCTGATGCAGGCGGCGCTGCTGCTGGAGGCGCCGGGCGGCCTGGTGGGAGAAGCCTTCGTGGCGGCCCGGCTGGCGCAGGCCAGCTGGCTGTACGGCGACAGCGACACCGGCCACGGCGACGCCGTGTGCGCGGAGCTGCTGGCCCGCGCGTGGCCGCCGGGGGGTTGACGCGATCTAGCGCGGCGCCGGGGCCGCCTGGAAATAGCGGTCGGCGGCCTCGTGCATGGGGATGGTCACGCCTTCGCGGGCGGTCGCGCGCGTGATCTGTCCGCCGGCCGGGCTGCCAGCCGCCACGAAGTCGGCCTGTTCGAACACCGCCTGCAATACGCTGCGCACTTCGTCCGCGGGCGTGTCGGCGCCGGTGACCAGCAACGCGGTGACGCCCACCGTGGCGATGGGCGCGCCCTGGCCCGGATAGGTGCCGGGCGCGAGCACGAGGCGCACGAAGGCGGGATCGTCCCGCGCGAGCTGCGCGATCGCGGGCGGGGACAATGGCAGGATGCGCACCCGGTGGTCGGCGGCCAGGCGCTGCAGTTGCCGCGCGGGCGCATGGATCACGCTGGCGATCGCGTCGACGCGCCTGTCGAGCAGGGCTTGCACCGCCTGGTCGAAGTCGGCGCTGGCGACGAGTTCCACGCTGTTTTCCGGCACTCCGTGCGCGGCCAGTACCTGCAGCGTCGAGGCGCGGCTGCCGGACGCGGCCAGGCCGGCATCGAGCCGTCGTCCACGCAGATCGGCGATGGACTGGACCGGGCCGTCGGCCAGCACGGCGATGTGGAAGGCTTCCGGGTACAGGCTCGCGATGGCGCGCAGGCTGGGGTTGTGGGCCGTGCCGCCGAAGGCGTCCTGTCCCAGGTAGGCCTGCCTGGCGATGTCGCCCTGCGCGAGCGCGATGTTGGCCGCGCCTCGCTGGAGCAACTGGAGGTTCTCGATGCTGCCCTGGGTGGACGAGCCGCTGGCGCTGAAACCTTGCGCCGTCAGGCGCGCCGCGATGGTGCGGGCGACCAGGTCGTACTCGCCGGCTTGCGGTCCGCCCGCGACCACGAAGGCGCGGCGCAGCCGGTCCAGGCGACGCGTGATCTGCCGGTCGGCCGCCGCCAGTTCCTCGGTGATGATGGCGCGGGCGCGCGGGCTGTTGGGGGGCAGCGTGTTGAACAGGTTCTGGATGCGTTCGATGGTGGCACGGGCCGGCGAACCGGCGGCGGCCTGGCTGGCCGTGGCCTGCGGTGGCGGCACGAAATCCACCGGCTGCCATCCGTCGGGCCCTTCGCGGAACGTGACCGAACCGCGCACCAGCAGGATGTCGCCGGCGCGGTTGCCGTCGCGCGCGATACCTTCGACGCCGCGTTCGGTCGCGCCCAGCAGCGTGGCCAGCGCGGCCGGATTGAGCGATTGCCAGTCGCCGAAGGCATAGTCGCGGGCCAGGCGGAAGCGCCCGTTGAAATAGACGATGCGGCGGGCCGCGCCATCGGGCGCATCGGCCAGCGGGCCGCTGCCCAGGCGCCGCAGGGATTCCACGTCCAGCACCGGTTTGGCGAAGACCGCCTGCAGGCGGTTCTCCACGGCGGCCCGGACCTCGGACTGGTCGGGCCCGCGGCTGCAGCCCGACAGCAGCAGGGCGGCCAGGACGAGAAGAAGCAATCGTCGGATCATGGTTGCGCTCGCTGTCAGAAGCCGAAAAGAGGCAGGCCGAGATAACCCTGGATGACCAGCGCGTTGGTGATGTCGATCAGGAATGCGCCGACGATGGGCAGGATCAGGAAGGCCTGGGGCGAGGGGCCGTACTTGTTCGTGACCGCCTGCATGTTGGCGATGGCGGTGGGCGTGGCGCCCAGGCCGATGCCGCAGGCGCCGGCGGCCAGCACCGCCGCGTCGTAGTTGGCGCCCATGATGCGGAAGGTGACCAGACTGGTATAGGCCGCGACGAAGGCCGTCTGCACCGCCAGGATCGCCAGGATGGGCAGCGCCAGCGACACGAGCTCCCACAGCCGCAGCGAGATCAGCGCCATGGTCAGGAACAGCGACAGCGCCACGCCGCCGAACAGTTGCACCGCGTCGTCGTCGACTTCGCGGATGCGGGCCAGCCCCAGTACGTTACGCAGCACGACGCCGGTGAACAGGGTCCAGACGAAGGGAGGCAGGGTCAGCAGCCTGCCTTTCATGAGCTCCCCCAGCGTGCTGCCGACCACCACGCACGCCACGATCAGCAGCAGGGTCTCGAGAAAGAGCGGCAGGGTCAGCGGCCGGGGCGCCTGGGAAGGCGCGTCGGCGCCGGCCTGGCCGGATGGCGCCGAGCTGCCGTCGCCCGGCGTCAGGCCGTGGCGCGTGATGAGGCGCTGGGCCACGGGTCCGCCTATGATGCCGCCCAGCACCAGGCCGAACGTCGCGCAGGCCATGGCCAGCTCCATGGCGCCCTGCAGGTTGTCGACGTCGGAGAACTGGGTGGCATAGGCCGCGCCGGTCCCGTGGCCGCCCAGCATCGTGATCGAGCCGGCCAGCAGCCCGTTCAGGGGATGAAGGTCCATGCTGAAGGCGCCGGCCAGGCCGATGGCGTTCTGCAGCACGAGCATGATGGCGATGGCGATCAGGAACAGGACCACCCCCCGGCCGCCGCGCACCAGCGTCCTGACGTCGGCGCCCAGGCCCACCGTGGCGAAGAAGGCCAGCATGAAGGGCGTCTGCAGCGCCATGTCGAACGACAGCTCGGTGCTGGCGGCGACCTTGGCGATCGTGATGGCGATGGCCGCCAGCATCCCGCCCACCACCGGCTCGGGGATGTTGTAGCGTTGCAGCGGGGGGATGCGGCCGATCAGCCAGCGCCCGATCAACAGCACCACGATGGCGACCAGGAGTGTGGTGGTGACGTCTATTTCTATCAGCATAATGCCCCTTCACTGCGCGCGTGCCCGCGCGTCGGCCGGAACGCCGGTGGCGTTCGCGCGTCCAAGTGCTAAAGTGTCTGCTGGCAACCCTTAGCACCGTCTTTGCACCACCTATTATGCTTTCTCAACAGGAACTGAAACAGCAGGCGGCCGACGCGGCGCTTGCCTTCGTCGCCGAAGTGGCGGCGCCCGACGTGGTCATCGGAGTCGGCACGGGGTCGACGGCCGACCTGTTCATCGACGGACTGGCCGCCTACAAGGGGCGCATCCGCGGCACGGTCGCCAGTTCCGAGCGCAGCGCGGCGCGCCTGGCCGGCCACGGGCTGCCGGTATTCGACCTGAACGACGTGGCGTTCATGCCCATCTACGTCGACGGCGCGGACGAGATCGACGACCACCTGCACATGATCAAGGGCGGCGGCGGCGCGCTGACCCGCGAGAAGATCGTCGCCTCGGTGGCCGAGCGCTTCATCTGCATCGCCGACGAGTCCAAGCTGGTCGGGCAACTGGGGGCCTTTCCGCTTCCGGTCGAGGTGATACCCATGGCCCGCGAGGCGGTAGCCCGGGCGCTGCGCCTGCTGGGCGGGCAGCCCCGGCTGCGCGAAGGGTTCGTCACCGACAACGGCAACGTCATCCTGGACGTGCACGGCATGCAGATCGCCGAGGCCCAGGGCATGGAAAAGGTGATCAACGACCTGCCTGGCGTGGTGACCTGCGGCCTGTTCGCGCTGCGCGGCGCGGACGTGGCCCTGCTGGCCACGCAGTCCGGCGTGCGCCGGCTGGACAAGCCGCGCCACGCCTAGCCTACATTGACCGCGCGGCCGACTTCGGAGACATATTCCTGTCACATGACGTTCATAAACTGCGCGGTGCATTGCCCATGCGGCCGGGGCACAAACGGCCAGGCCCATTGTTCTTCCGCTGGGAGCCGGCATGACTGAACATACCCACAAACAATACGACGCCGAACTCGAGGAGGTCCGGTCGCGCTTCCTGCAGATGGGAGGCCTGGTCGAATCCCAGATCACCGGCGCCATCGATGGCCTGGCCAACGGCGATCTCGCCGCGCTGGAGCGCGTGATCGTGCGCGATACCGAGGTCAACCGCTTCGAGGTGGACTTGGACGAGGCGTGCAGCCACATCCTGGCCCGCCGCCAGCCCACCGCGGGCGACCTGCGCATGATCATCACGGTCATCAAGATGATCACCGACATGGAGCGCGCCGGCGACGAGGCCGAGAAGATCGCCCGCATGGCCAAGCTCATCCACGAGGCCGGCCGCGTCAACATGCCCGCCGTCGAGCTCTGGCACATGGCCAACACCGTCGTCACGATGCTGCGCAAGGCCCTGGACGCCTTCGCCCGCCTGGACGCCCAGGCCGCGGCCCAGGTCGTCCGCCAGGACAAGTCGGTGGACTCGGAGTGGCAGGGGGTGATCCGCCAGTTGATCACCTACATGATCGAAGACCCGCGCAAGATCTCGCGTTCCATCGAACTGCTGTTCATCGCCAAGGCGCTCGAGCGCATCGGCGACCACGCCAAGAACATGTGCGAGCTCGTGGTCTACATGGTCAAGGGCCGCGACGTGCGCCACACGGGCGTGGACAACGTCGAGCGGGAAGCCGCGGCGGGGTAGTGGCCCCCCCCTACGCCCTTCGGGCGCCCCCCAGGGGGCGATGCGGGTGGACCGGCGGAGCCGGATCCACCGCATCCTGGGGTAACAACGGGCTGGCGGGGACTGGCGATACTGCCTGGCAGCTGGTTCGGTTGAAAATGAAAACGGCCTTGCGTACAAGCAAGGCCGTCTTTCTTCCGTGAGCGTCCCCAGACCCAGGGCGCAGCGGATCCGGCTTTGCCGGTCCGCCAGCGCCGCCCCCTGGGGGGCGCCCGAAGGGCGTAGGGGGGGGCTTAGTACGGGGGGCTTAATTCGGCGGGACGTAGCCTTGTGCTTCGACGTTGCCGTCTTCGAATAGATAGCGCTGCATTTGCTGTTGCAGGTACTTGCGGGCGCGGGCGTCGGCGAGGTTCAGGCGGTTTTCGTTGACGAGGCGGGTCTGGGTCTGGACCCATTCCTGCCAGGCCTGCTTGGAAATGTTCTGCCAGATCTTGGTGCCGAGTTCGCCCGGGTAGGGAGGGAAGTCCAGACCTTCGGCTTCTTTCTTGAGCTTGACGCAATAAATCATGCGAGCCATGTGACCACCTGTTCCGCGATAGTTTGCAATGGCCCTATTGTAGCGGCCGCGCCATGTCCTTACCTGGCCGGACGGCGCAGGGCATCGATGCGGAGCTGGTAGATGCGGCGCTTGTTGTCGCGGCTGCGGCGCACGTGTTCGCGCATCAGGTTTTCGGCGCGTGCGCCTTCGCCCAGTTCGATGGCCGCGACGATGTCGTCGTGGTCCTGCTGGGCGCGATGGATGTAGGCGTATTCGGGTTGCGGCATGGTGTCGTCCAGGCCCAGGCCCAGCACGGCCGCGCCCACCAGCGGGATCTGCGAGACGTGCGCCAGCGCGCTGGCCAGCGGCGGGTTGCCCGCGGCCTGGATCAGCACGGCATGGAATTTCTCGTTCATGGCGGACCAGCGAGGCGTTTCCACGCGATAGCCGTTGCCGGCCGCATCCTCGAGCAGGCTCCAGCCTTCCTCCACGCAATCGCGCAGGGCCTGCGTCACCTCCGGCCGCGCGCCTTGCTCGGCCACCAGCCGCGCCGCCATGCCTTCCAGCGTGCCGCGTACGTCCAGGGCGTTGGCAAGGTCGTCCAGGTCCACCGCCTTGACCCGGAAGCCGCGGGTCGGTAGCCGCTCCAGCAGGCCTTCCTTGACCAGTTCCTCGAACGCGAGGCGGATGGGCGTGCGCGAGACGCCCAGGTCCGCCGCGAGCTGCAGTTCGACCAGCCGTTCGCCGGGCGGATAGGTGCCGGACATGATGCGTCGGCGCAGTTCGCCTGCGACGGTGTGTATTTGAGTGGCCATCTGCCGGGGACGAGCGTCGTAGTCCTTGGTGCGGGGGATAGTAACCGCTATGTCGGGATCATACTGATTTGCATGCAAAATTAGTTTGATATTGAATAAAAAAGAAAATTACCCAATAATTTGCATGCAATTTAATTATAGATCTAAGAAAGAGGAAGCCATGATCCCATCTTCCGCCTTCGTGGGCCTGCCGCCTGCGCTGGCCGACTCCGTCGTGCAGACCAAGCACTTCTTCCAGGCGCTGGACAACTTCGCCAAGGTGTTCGCCATCCGGCCGGGCGAGCGCGTGTTGATGCTGACCGATCAATTGCTCGATACCCGGGTGGTCGATGCGGTGGTGGGGCTGGCCAAGGCGCGCGGCGCGCAGGTGCGCGTCTATACCGAACCCAATTCGCGCGTGACCGAGGTGCCGGAGCCCGTGAAAGGCCTGCTCGAGCAGGCGGACTTCGTGGTGTCCACCTGGTTCTGTTCGATCGAGGACCCGTTCTGCATCGCGATGCGCAAGCAGGGGCAGCGCTGGGTGAAGATCACCTACTTCCGCAACCTCGACCTGCTGCACACGCCGCAGGCGCGCTTTCCGAGCGAGATCGTGGGGGCGCTGTGCCGGGCCACGGCCGGCCGCTATCCCAAGGGAGAGGATTTCGACCTGCATTTCACCGACGCGCGCGGGACCGACTTCCGCATCGGCTTCACGCCGGAAACGCGCGACACGATGCTGTCGTCCAATCGTTGGCGCGGCGTGACGACGGCCGAGGAGCCCGGCTGCTACGTGCACTACCTGCCGACCCACGGTCCCAACCTCTGGGACCGGACGGCGGTGCGCAACGACCACGCCGTCAAGACACCGATGTCGGGCGTGATCTACCCGCAGTGGGCAGTGGGCTTCGCCCGGCCTTTCGAAGAACGGATCGCCGTGCGTTTCGAAGGCGAATACGTCAGCGCGGTCGAGGGCAATTCAGAGGAGGCGAAGATCCTGCGCGACATGCTGGTGGGCGGCCGCATGATCGAAGGCGGCGGCTGCGGCTTCAATCCCAAGGCGCCGCGCCACACCATCTATCCCGCCGGTTCGAACGCCCCGGGGGCGCTGCATTTCGGCATCGACCTGGCCAAGCCGAACGACTACATCCGCCGCGTGCTGCCCGACTGGGAAGAGCCGCCCGTGCACATGGACCTGGTGTGCCTGGACGCCACCGTCACGGCAGGGCGCAACACCCTGATCGACCAGGGTTTCCTGTGCGCGCTGCGCGATCCCGAGGTGGTCGCGATTGCCGCCCGCTACGGCGACCCGGTCGAGCTGCTGGAAGCCGGGGTGGATTGACCGGGACAGGTTCACAGACAAGACAAGGAGACAAGCATGCATGTGCAAAAGAACGGGAAGCCGGCCCGCATCCTCGGCACCCTGGCCCTGCTGGCCGCGATGGCGTCGGGTGCCGCCGCGGCCGGCGGCGCCGAGTGGCCCCAGCGTCCGCTGACCATGATCGTCCCTTTCGTCGCGGGCGGCGGCGGCGACACGCTGGCCAGGCTGTATGCGCGTGAAATGGAAAAGCAATTGCGCCAGCCCATCATCATCGACAACCGGGCCGGGGCCGGAGGCAACATCGGCACCGCCGCCGGCGCCCGCGCCGCCCCGGACGGACAGACGGTGGTGTTCGGCACGAACGGCACGATGGCGACCAACCACTGGTTGTACAAGGCGGTGGGCTACGCGCCGGACGATTTCGAGCCGGTCGCGCGTTTTTCGGTCATCTCGATGGTGATGTTCGTCAGTCCCGACTCGCCGTTCAATTCCGCGCAGGAACTGATCGGCTATGCGAAGAAGCACCCGGGCGAACTGACCTGCGCCTCGGCCGGCAACGGCACGGCGTCGCACATGGCCTGTGGCCTGCTCCAGCAGATGGCGAAGATCGACCTTACGCACGTGCCCTACAAGGGCGGCGCGCCGGCCTCGACCGACGTACGGTCGGGCCGCGTGTCCTTCATGATCGACGTCGCGCCCTATCTCGTGCCGCTGGCCAAGAGCAAGCAGATCAAGGTGCTGGCCGTTTCCACGCCGCAGCGCATTCCCACGCTGCCGGACGCGCCCACGCTGTCCGAAAGCGGGGTGCCGGGGTATGAGCTGTTTGCCTGGGACGGTCTGTTCGTGCCCAAGGGAACGCCGCCCGAGCGGCTGGATCGCCTGCACCAGGCGGTGAACGCCGTGCTGAGCGATCCGGCGTTCGAGCGTTCCATGGAAGAGCGTGGTTCGATCAATTCGCCGATGAGCCGCCGCGAGTTCGCCGATTTCGTCCACAAGGAGTATCGGCGCCAGGGCGAGATCGCGAAGATGATAGGCGTGCAGGTGGATTGAGCGTTGCGCGGCCGGCCGGGCATGGCGCCCGGCCGGTGCGCGGGATGGCGGCGCGGACGCGCCGCCCGGGACCGGGCTATTGCGCGGTACCGCCGGAGCGGGTTTCCTGCGCCGGCAGCACGACGAAGTCGCCCTGGTCGGGCGCGGACTGCTTGCGGTTCCGGGTGGCCGCCTGGCCGGCGTCCAGGCGCACCGAGAAGGCACTGTGCCGTCCGTTGGCCGTGACGTAGACGTTCAGGTAGTGCACCCCGGTGCCCAACACCGTGACGGGCACCTCGACGACGGCGCGCCGCTGGGCATCCAGCGGGACGACCGTGGGCGACGCCGCATCCACGCGCAGCGCGCCTTCGACGCCGTACTTCAGTTCCACCTGGGTCACCCCCGGCGATCCGCGCAGCGACAGACCAACGGAAGCGGGGCCCGTGGCCAGCGGCGCCGACGGCGCCCGGACCGAGACGGCGACGAGGTCGCCGGGCTTGCCTGGACGCGCCACGAAGGCGTTGGCGCCGGTGGCCGGAGCCGTCGCCGCGGGCGCTTGCCGGGCTTCATGGGCGCAGGCGGGAAGAATGGGAAGAGCGGCCGCCAGCAGGATGGCCAGGCGGGCGGCGGCGATGTTCAGAGGCGGGCGCATTACAGGGCTCCTGCGGAAGTACGTTCGAGACTCACCTGGTAGCAGACACGGGTGTTGGCGGGGACCGGGGCGGGGCCGGGGTCGGGGGCGGCGCTGTCCTCGTCGTCGTCGCCACCGTTGGTCAGCGCGGTATCCACCAGGAAGGCGGTGTAGGTGCCGGCTTCGAGCGTGCTTTCGACCGCGTCGTCGTCCTCCTGGATCTTCACACCCTGGCGGGACAGCCACAAGTGGGCCTTGGTTACCAAAGCCGGGGGCGAGACGAGGGTCGCGCTCAGCCGGTAGGTGCCCGCGCTGGGCACTTCGAGCCGCAGGAAGCGACCCTGGTCCAGCTTGTTGTATTCCCCGCCCAGCAGGTTGGATACGCATACCTGCTGCGTGGCCGCGGGGGCGCCGGCGGCGGGCGCATCGAAGCGGACATAGGGTTTGGCGACTTCCGGCGGCACGGTCGGAATCGTGTAGGACGCGGGGCCGCCCCAATCGTCCAGCTCGTCCAGCGTGGGCGTGCCGACCGAGGTCAGCAGCGCGTTCACCTTGCCGATCACGGTGCTGTCGGTGAGGTGTTTGGCCAGGGCGGTGCCGAACGGGAAGATGCTGGTGAAGGCCGGCGTGCGCTTCTGCTCGTTGCGGAGGATGGAGATCGTGGTCTCGAAGCCGCCGGGCTGCTGCGCGAGCTGGTAGATGAAGTACTGCATTGCCGATTCGTTGTACCAGGCGGCATCGTCGGGCGGAGCCGGCGGTGCGCTGACGTCGAGGTAGAAGCTGTCCTGCTGCTTCTTGCCCGAGGTGTCGACGTAGAAGGGATCGTTGCGCACGATGCCGGCCAGCCCGTTGCCCCAGCCTTCGCCCCAGGCCACGCGCATGTCGAGCTTGTCGCCGGCGCCGTGCGAGCCGCCCACGGAGTCCGAGCGCGAGATCCGGCCTTCGAAGTAGTGGCCCCATTCATGGACCAGCACGCCGGTGTCGTACTCGTCGGTGTCGACGTCTTCCTTGCCCAGGATGTAGAGGCCGGGAGCGGGGCCTTCGGAATTGAAGTGGCTGGTGCCGATGTCGCCGTTCTTCGGCTCGCCCTCGGCAGGCCCGTTGTTCTCGCTCCAGTAGATGTTCAGGTGGGGGAAGTTGATATCCGGCGCGATGGCCAGGAAGCGCTGCATGGCGCCGTAGGCCTGGTCCAGCACGGAGAAGGGCGCGGCCGCGCGGGCGCCGGCGTAGCTGCCCGCGGTGTTGCTGCCGCTCCAGCCCGACGCCGCGTGCAGGTCGAGGACCATGCTTTCCTGGGGCACGGACAGCGCCTTGCTTTCCATGGCATAGATGGGCGCGTTGGTGGGAACCGCCGTGTAGCCCGGCTTGGTGTTGTCGCGTATCGCCACGCTCCAGGCGCCTTCCTTGCTTTCGCGCAACAGGCGCGCCTGCACCCGGATCTTGACCTCGCGGCCCGGAGGCAGCACGAGGGAATACCTGCCCTGGGCGTCGGTCACGGTGCTGCCCAGGATCTCGGCTCCGCTGAAGGCTTCCACCACGGCGCCGCGCACCGGCAGCGCACGGGTCTTGGCGTAGTCCAGTCCCTGGGACTTGACCGCCGGCACGAAGTCGTAGGTGACCATGCCGGATACCTTGCCGGCCTCGGGAGCCGGCTTGGCGCCGCTGCCGCCACCGCAGGCGGCCAGCATGGCCGACAACAGCATCACGGCCACTGCCGCCCGGCCCCGGCGCATGCCATGATTGCCGGACCGGACCGAGGGCATGGTCGCTTGCCCCTTTTCGGCGAGTATTCTCATCGGTGTGATTCCCCCACGGGATGGATGTTTGGTTACACGATGATACACGGGGGATCGCAAGAAAGGCGCTACCCAGTCATGGGTATTTGCGGGAGGACGGGACATGCGCGAAGCCGCGCGGCGTTATCGCAATTTCGATGAGTTCTACGGGTTTTACCTGGGGGAACACGCGCATCCCGTATCCCGGCGCCTGCACGTCGCGGGTACGGGCCTGGCCCTGCTGCTGGTATTGCTGGCGGCCGGGCTGCGCCAGCCCTGGCTGCTCGTGGCCGCGCTGGCCTGCGGGTACGGCCTGGCCTGGACCGGGCATTTCTTCTTCGAGAAGAACCGCCCCGCCACGTTCACCCATCCCTGGTGGTCGCTGCGGGGCGATTTCCGGCTGCTGGCCGAGACGTTGGCCGGCCGCCGGAAGTGGTGAGGCGAGCCCCTTTGGGCGTGAACAGGTCCTAGGCCGCCAATTCGCGCTCGACGGCAAGGCCGAGCGCCAGCAGGGCTTCGTCGCGGCCGGTCGCCATCGCCAGGCTCATGCCGGCGGGCAGGCCGGCGCCGTCGGTGCCGCAGGGCAGGGCGAGCGTGGGCATGTCCAGATAGCTGCCTATCATGGTGTTGCGCAGCACGCGCGCATTGCATTGCGCGAACCAGGCCGGATCGGCCGCCAGCGCCGCGATGGGCGGGGCCGCCATGGGCACGGTGGGAAACAGCAGCGCCTCGCCGGGAGCGAGGGCCGTGGCCAAGGCCGACACCAGCAGCGGCCGGTTGTCGCGCAGGGCCTGCCGGCTTGGCGCCGGGATGGCCTGGCCCAGCCGCAGCCGCTGCACGATGCGGGCGTCGACCCGCGCGAGCGCCGCCGGATCGTCCAGCAGTTCGCGGTGTACGGCGGCCGCCTCGATGCCCACCAGCGTGCCGAACGTGGCGAACAGGTAATGGGTCAGGTCCAGCGCGGGGACCGACCGGCGTTCGACGGTGAAGCCGCGCCGGGACAGGCGCTCGGCCGCGGCCTCGAACGCGGCGGCGACGCCCGCTTCGAGCTCGCTCATGACGATGCCCGAGGGAATCACCAGCCGCGCGGCGGGGCGGTCGGCGCTCGTCCGCAGGACCGGCGCGCGGCCCAGCAGAGCATCGTCGATCAGGCAGGCATCGGCCACGGTCCGCACCAGGGGGCCGATGCTGTCGAGCGAAGGCGCCAGCGGAAAGACGTCGCGTTGATCGTAGCGGGCCGAACTGGGCTTCCAGCCGACCAGCCCGTTCAGGGCCGCCGGTACCCGGATCGAACCCGAGGTGTCGGTGCCCATGGCGCAGGGGACGACCTGGCGGGCAACGGCCACGGCCGATCCCGACGAGGAGCCGCCCGGGATGCGCGGGACCGAAGCGTCGTGCGGGTTGGGCGGCGTACCGAAATGCAGGTTGATGCCCAGTCCCGAGAAAGCGAATTCGCTCAGGTTGGTCTTGCCCACGCTGACCATGCCGGCGGCCGAGAGCGCGCGCACGGCGGGCGCATCGGCCGTGGCGGGCGCCGCCCGCCGGCGCGTGTCCGACGCGCAGGTGGTGACGGTGCCCGCCATGTCGAACAGGTCCTTCCAGGCCAGGGGCACGCCGTCCAGCGGCCCCAGGGGCCGGCCTTCGCGCCAGCGCGCCTGACTGGCGCGGGCCTCTTCCATGGCGCGTTCTTCCAGCAGCGTGATGAAGACCGCGTCCATGCCGGGGCCGCGTGCCTGGTCCAGCGCCTGGCGCGCGACGTCCACCGGATCCAGGCTGCCCTGGGCGTAGCCCTGGGCCAGCGCGGCGATTCCCCGTGCGTCAGTCATGATGCTCCTTCGTGTTCCGGACATGTCCGGCCAGCCAGTTGGCGATGACGGCGGCCGCTTCGATCTCGTGGCCGGCGTACCAATGGTTGCCGCCCAGCACCGCGGACGAGAACGATAGCGCGGATGTCGCGTGGCTGCGCAGCAGTTCGATCGCGCCCCGGACTCCGGCGGTCCCGACGATCTCGCCTTCGGAACCGTACAGCGACAGGATCGGCGCCGTTATCGTCGAAAGATCCCGGAAGGCCTGCGGCGAGCGGCGATCGTGGAAGTCGAAGGTATCGGCGGGCCGGCCTTCCTCGAAGCGGTCCAGCAAGGTCTGCGCGGAAATGCGCTGCCGTAGCAGGCCCAGGACGCAGTCCTCTCCCATCAGCGTGCGGCCCTGGCCGGCGTCCACCCATTGCCGCGCCTGGGCCAGGAAGGCCGCGGCCTTTTCCTCGCCATGCAGGGCGAAGAAGGCGCCGCGCAGGTCGGCGGCCGAGGCCAGCACCAGCCCGCGCACGCGCGCGTCGCCGGTCGCCGCGGCATAGCGCAGGATTTTCGAGGCGCCCAGCGAATGGCCCATCAGGACGATGGGGCCGGCGTGCGACCTGGCCGCGAAGTCCATCCACGCGGCCAGGTCGGGAATGCAGTCGTCGAAATACTCGAACGCCGAGCCGGTCAGTCTGTAGACCGGTTCGGCGCCGACCCGCGACATGGCGATGTTCCCGTGGCCGCTGCATCCGATGGACAGCAGGTGGACGCCGGCCAGGTCGGGGCTTTGCAGGAAATCGAAGGTGAAACTGGTGTCGAAGTTGCCGCTCAGGCCGTGCAGGCTGATCAGCACGGGGGCGTCCGCCGCGGGGGCGGGCGCGAGGAATCCGGTCAGTTCGACCTGCTGGGTGGTGCGCACGCGCACCAGTCGGCCGCTGCGCGGCTCAGTCTTCATGGTCATGGGTACGTCTACTACGCGTTCAGCGCGCCATGTCGGGAAGGAACAGCACCAGGCTGGGGAAGGCGATCAGGAGGCCTATGCGCAGCAGGTCCACGATGATGAAGGGCGTGACACCCTTGTAGATGGTCCAGATGTCGGTGCGCTTGGACAGGCCCTTGATCACGAACACGTTCAGCCCGAAGGGCGGGGTGATGAGGCCCAGCTCCACGCACATGGTCACGATCACGCCGAACCAGATCGGATCGAAGCCCAGCTGCATCACGATGGGATAGACCAGGGGCACGATCAGGATGACCACTGCCAGGGCATCGATCAGGCAGCCCAGCACCAGCATGATGCCGATGATCACGAGCAGCGTGCCATAGCGGCCCAGGTTGGCGTCGATGAGCAGTTGCGCCGCCTTCTGCGGCGTCTCGGTCACGGCCAGGAAGTAGCCGAACAGCACGGCGCCCGCCATGATCAGCAGGATGGCCGCGCCCATGCGGACGCTTTCCGCCAGTGAGGAGAACAGCGTCTTCCAGGACAGGCGCCGGCCCAGTGCGACGATGGCGATGGCGCCGGCGGCGCCCACGGCACCGGCCTCGGTGGGCGTGAACAGGCCGCCATAGATGCCGCCGATGACGAACAGGATGAGCAGCATGATGGGACCGAGCCGCGTCAGGCTGGACAGGCGTTCGCGCATCGCGGCCTGCTGGCCTGCCGGCGCATCCTGCGGGCGCACGGCCAGCCACACCTTGACCACCAGCATGTACATGGCGATGGCGATGATGCCCGGTATGACGCCGGCCATGAACAACAGGCCCACGCTTTGCTGGGTCAGCAAGCCGTAGACGGCCAGCGCGATCGAGGGCGGGATCAGCACGCCCAGCGTGCCGCCGGCCGCGATCACGCCGGTGGCCAGGCGTTCCGAATAGCCGTGCTTTTTCATCTCGGGCAGGGCGACCCGCGTCATGGTGGCGGCGGTGGCGGCCGACGAGCCGCAGATGGCGGCGAAGCCGCCGCACGAGGCCACGGTGGCCACGGCCAGGCCGCCGCGGAAGTTGCCCAGCCAGAGCTGCGCGGCGCGGAACAGCTCCCCGCTCATGCCCGAGGCCACGGCCACCGTGCCCATCAGGATGAACAGCGGCACCAGCCCCATGGTGTAGTCGGAGAAGGTGGAAATGACGGAGTGCGACAGCAGTTTGAAGGCGGGCTCGAAGCCGGTCATCAGGCCGAAGCCCAGGATGCCGGAGGCGCCCATGGCCAGGCCGATGGGGACGCGCAGCAGGCAGAGCAGCAGCAGGGAGCCGAAGCCGATGAGGATGGCGAGATTGGGGCCGATCATGGTGTGCGTCCGTTCAGACCGTGGCGTCCGGATGGCCGTCGTGGGCCTCCGGCTCGGGGGGAGCGATGACCTGCTGGAGCAGGATGAAGAAGCAGGCCAGGGTGCCGAGCCAGGCGGCGGTGTAGAAGCCCCAGACCGGCAGTTCCAGGTCCACGGTCAGCAGCCCCGCTTCGAAGACGTCGACGACCTTGGTGCCCAGGGCGTAGGAGAAGCCGCCGACGATGCACAGGCACAGCGCGGCGCCGATGCGGGTCAGTACGCGCTTGGCGCGCGGCCCCAGCGCGCTCCAGAAGATGTCGAGCTGGATGTGGTCGTCATGGCGGAAGGCCGCCGCGATGCCCCAGCACACCACCACGCTCAGGAGCAGGCGCGAGATCTCGTACTCGTCCGGAAGCGGGTAGGCGAAGAGGTAGCGCGTGGCCACCGATGCGGACGTGAGTATCGCCATGCACAGCAGCAGGACCGACGGCACGAACTCGAGGAAGGCAAGCAGACGTTGTTTCATGGCGATGCCCGTCGGACGGTCAGTAGGCGGCGTTGTATTTCTTCAGCGTGTCCTGCAGTTCGCCGAACACCTTGGCGCCGTCGACGCGGTTCTTCTTGACGCTGTTTTCCCATTCGCCGCGGACCTTGGCGGCCATGGCCTTCCATTCGCCGACCTTGGCGTCCGAGATCGTATAGACCGTGTGGCCCGGCTTCTTCAGCAGCGCGGCCCGGCCTTCCTGTTCCCAGTTGTACCAGGGCATGGGCAGGCGCTCGGCCCAGTCGGCGTTGCAGTGGTTGTCGATGACCTTCTTCTGGTCGGCCGACAGCTTGCCGTACGACGACTTGTTCATCAGGATCGCCGTGCCCAGCGAATAGAAGTTCATGTCGAGGTGATAGGTCAACGCGCGGTCCGCGCCCAGGGCCTGCAGCAGGTTCCAGGGGAACGAGATCGCGTCCACCACGCCGCGCTCGACGGCTTCGGCCGCGTCGGACGCCGACAGCTGGACGGGCGAGGCGCCGGACAGGCGGTAGAAGTTGGCCGCCATGACGTTCGGGGAACGGATCTTCAGGCCGGCCAGGTCGGTGGGGCTTTCGATGCGCTTCTTGGAATGGATGGTGCCGCCGCCGTCATAGAACATGGTGCAGACCTTGACGTCGGCCATCTCTTTCTTGGCGTAGGGCTGGTACCACTCGTACAGCGCCCGCGAGCCCTTGGCGGTGTCGGACACCAGGAAGGGCATCTCGGCGGCGGTGACGATGGGGAAGCGGCCCGGCTCGATACCCACCAGGTAGAAGGCCAGGTCGGCGATGCCGTCGCGGGCCAGGTTGTAGTGGTCCTTGGCGGGGCCCAGTTGCTGCGCGGGGAATACCTGGATCGCGATGCTGCCGCCCGAGTCCTTTTCGATCGACTGCGCCCAGGGAACCAGCACGCCGTAGTGCAGGGGGTTGGTGGTGGGCAGGTTGTGCGACAGCCGCAGGCTGACTTTCTTGTCGGCGGCGTGGGCCGGACCGGCCAGGACGGCGGCTGCCATGGCGGCGGCCACGAGCGGCTTCAAAGCATGGTTCTTACGCATGGAGTTCCCCCTTGCACTGGGTCGATGAAAGGAAGCCGGCCCGGGTCCGGCAAAAAAAGTTCCGTTTTTCGGAACTAATCTATCGTTAGATGGAACATAATGCAGGTTGGCACGTAATTTCGTCAAGGCGTTTTCATTGCGGGCAAAATTTCGCCTGGCTCACGTTGGGAGGAGATGTGGAAGAAGAGTCGTCGAAGAACCGGTTCCTGCTGGAACGGCAGATGCAGGTGATCGAACTGGTCGCGCGCCATCCCGCCGGGCTGGCGTTCGGCGAGATACAGGCGGCGCTGGACATGCCCAAGGGCACGCTGCACCGGATGCTGGCCGGTTTGTGCCGCGCCGGCTGCCTGGACGCCGAACCGCCGTTCGAGGCGGAGGCGGGCAACGCGCGCCGCACCTATCTCCTGGGCGGGCGCATGCGCCGGCTGCTGGGAACGGCGATTTCGCCCGACCAGATGGCGGCGGTCGCCCATACCGTGCTCTACGGCCTGGTCGAGCAGTTCCAGGAGACGGCTTTCCTGAGCATGCTGCGCGGCAATCGCATCGAGAGCATCATCATGGCCACGCCGCCCAAGGACTGGCACGGCTACGTCAACCCGGGCCACGTCATGCCGCCCCATGCGGCGGCCTCGGCCAAGGCCATCCTGGCGTTTCGCGACGAACGGGAATGGGAGGCGCTGCTGGACGAGCCGCTGCCCGCGCTGACGGATCGCACGATCACTTCGCCGCAGCAGTTGCGGGACGAATTGCGGCGGGTTCGCAAGACCGGCATCGCCTATTGCCGGGAGGAGATCGACCGCGGGCTGGTGGCGGTGGCCGCGCCCATACCGCTTTCCCAGGTCGGCGTGATGTTCTCGGTGTCCATCGTCGGGCCTTCGCAGCGCATGCAGGGCTACGACGACGAGAAAATGAAGCGCGCCCTGCTCGATGCCGCCAGCAAGCTCGCGGCGATTTTTTCCAAACAGATGAACGCGGACCTCAAATGACCCGACCCACCATAGCCGTGATCGGACTGGGCGGGATTGCCCGCGGCCTGCTGGATGCCCTGGCCGGCGATGCCTGCGCCGACGTGCGCAACGTCGTCGTGCGCGCGGGCAAGGAAGGCGAGGCGGCGGCATCGTTGCCGCCTTCGATCGAACCGGTTGGCGACATCGCGTCGCTGGCAAGGGAAGTCGACCTGGTGATCGAGGCGGCGGGCCAGGGCGCCGTGGCGCAATACGGCGCCGACGTGCTGCGCAGCGGCCGCCATTTCGCGCTGGTCTCGGCCGGCGCGCTGGCCGACGACGGCCTGCTGCGGACGTTGAAGGAGGAAGCGGCCAGGACCGGCCGCCGGCTGCACCTGATCAGCGGCGCCATCGGCGGCCTGGACGCGCTGGCCACGGCCCGCGCCGCCGGCCCGGTCGAGGTCCGCTATACCGGTATCAAGCCGCCGCGCGCCTGGCTGGGCACCCCGGCGGAACAGGCCTGCGATCTACATGCCTTGGCCGGACCGGCCGTCGTGTTCGAAGGCAGCGCCCGCGAGGTGGCGCGGCGCTATCCGCGGAATGCCAACGTGGCGGCCACGGTCGCCCTCGCGGGAGCCGGGCTGGACGCCACCCGGGTCACGCTGGTCGCGGATCCCGCCGCCACGCGCAACAGCCACCGGATCGAGGCGCGCGGCGTGCTGGGCGAGTTCCGCTTCGATACGCAGGCCGAACCGTCCGCCGCCAATCCGAAGACCTCGGCCAGCACCGCCTGCAGCATCCTGGCCTACCTGAAGGGCGGCCCCAACGCGCTCGCGCTGCAAGGCTGAGGGCGGCTGGCCGTCCGCCTCGCGGGCCGCCAGCGCCTGGTTCGCGAACCGCGGATCAGGCCTCGCGGTAGAAGCAGAACTCGATTTCCACCGTGGCGTTCAGCGGCAGGGCCACGACGCCCATGGCGGTGCGCGCGGGCGGGGTCGTGCCTTCGGGGAAATAGCCTTCCCAGACGCGGTTGATCTCGGCGAACTGGTCGAAGCGGGTGGTGAAGATGCGCGCGATGACGAGCTGGTCCAGGGCCAGTCCGTATTCGGGCAGGGCGCCCAGCATGTTGCGCATGATCTTGTCCGTTTCCGCGGCGACGCCGCCGCTTTCCAGCTGGCCGCTCTGGGCATCGAGCGCGATCATGCCGGCCAGCTGGTAATAGGGGCCGGCCTGGATGCAGGGGGTGTAGCGGAAGCGTGGCTTGGGCAGCGTCTTGGCGTAGTGGGCTTGCAAGGGCATGGTGGCGGGCCTCGAAGGAAAGGCCCGTAGTCTACTCCGCGTAGGGCCGGCCGAGTTCGGGATGCGCGCGCAGATGGGCCTGCAGGGCGCCGCGCATGCCGCCGTTGCCGATCATGGCGCGTATCTCGGGTGCCAGCGGCGGGTAGCGGTGGACCTGGCCGGTGGCGCATCGCGTGACGGTGCCGTTGGCGTAGTCCACTTCGATCTCTTCCCCGTCGGACAGCACGTCCACAATGCCGCTGCAGGACGCGAGCGCGGGCACGGCCAGCGCCACCACGCCCTGGAAGGCGCGCACCGACATGGACTCGCACAGAATGCCCAGGCCCAGCGCCTTCATGGCGATGATGCCGGTGTTGTGCGCCTTGCCGGCCAGGAAGTTGCGGCCGGCGACGATCAGGTCGCCGGGACGGATGCGGCCGGCCAGGCCCGGATCGAGTTCGGCGAAGAGATGCGGGATCAGTTCGCCGGGATTGGTGTTGCGCGAGAGCACGATGTCGAACGCCATGACCGCGCCGTCGTGGGGAACGTCATGGCCCAGCACATGGGCGGTGCCGCGTTGTATCCAGTTCATCGATGGGAACTCCTCAATGCGCCGGGCGCGGATCGGCGATCCGGCCGGCGATGGCGGACGCCGCCACGGTAAGCGGGCTGCCCAGGTAGCAATAGGCGTCCTTCGCGCCCATGCGGCCCTGGCCATTGGTGGCTGCGGTCGAGATCGACACTTCCCCGGAAGCCAGGGGACCGCCGGCGCCGCCGGCACAGGGGCCGCAGCCGGGGGGGAGCAGGATGGCCCCGGCGTCCAGGAAGCGTTGGGTCAGGCCGTCGCGCGCCATGCGCTTGGCCGTCTCGACGGTGCCCGGCACGACGATGAAGCGCACCCCGTTCGCCACCCGGTGGCCGGCAAGCACCTCGGCGGCGGCCTGGAAGTCCTCGTACATGCCCGATCCACAGGATCCCAGGTAGGCCTGATCGATCGCGACACCCACGGTATCCCCGACCGGGACCGCTCGATCGGGCGAGCCCGGCAGCGCCACCTGCGGCGCCAGGCGCGAGACGTCCAGCGCGAGCGTATGTTCGAAGCGGGCGTCGGCATCGCTTTCCAGCCAGCTGCCGTCGCGGGGCGCGCCCAGCGGCGACATGGGCGGAAACACGATGTTGAGCACGCCGATCTCGGTCAAGGTATTGCACAGCGCGACCCGTCCCGACAGCGGCAAGCGATCGCAGTACGAACCGCCGAACTCCACCACGCGATAGTCGAATTCGACACCCAGTTCTCCCGAGGCCAGCCGATGGGCCAGCCAGAAACCGACGTCGCGGGGATGCACGCCGGGCGGCGGCTGGCCTTCCAGCGTGACGCGCAGCGTGTGCGGCACGACGGTCCAGGTCGTGCCCGTGGCCAGCACCGATACCACGTTGGGCCCGGCGCGCATCGCGAATGCGCCGATGGCGCCGAAGTTCGTGCAGTGCATGTCGTAGGCGAAGAGGAACATGCCGGGCCTGACCAGGCCGTTTTCCATGGGAAAGAGGTGGCCGTGCCCGCCCTGGCCGGCATCGTGGAAGTGGCCGATGCGCCATTCCCCGGCAATGCGCCGATTGGCGCGACCGCGCAGGATCGAGGCCGGAGTGGTGTAGACGACCTGGTGGTCGGTGACGAAGACCACCCGCTCCGGATGCGTGACGCGGCGATAGCCGATGTCGTGCAACTGCTTGTAGGCGGTTTCGACATAGCCATCGTGCAGGATGACCAGTTCCGGCTCGGGCAGCACGATGTCGCCCGGCCGGACCGAAGTCTTGCCGCTGGCGCGGGCCAGCATCTTTTCAACGAGAGTCATGCCCATGTGGGAGCTTCCATGCTTGGGGCCGGTCACGGACGGCCGCTGACGGCCTGCGCGTACGGGATACCGGCCCGAACCCGCGCATCGGCATCGCGTTCGAAGGCCAGGCGGGCGGCCAGGCGTTCGGCGAAGATATCGAAATATTGCTGCCCGATGACGACGACACCGTCATCATCGGCGCAGACGAGATCGCCCGGGCGCACGATCTGGCCGCCGATCGCCACGGGGACCTGGAGTTCGGCCGTTCCGTCCTTGCGGCTGCTGCGCACGGTGCCGCCGCGTGCGAACACCGGGAATCGCAATGCCCGGATCTCGGCCAGGTCGCGCACGCGGCCGTTGGTGACGCAGCCGGCGATGCCCCGCATCTGCGCGGCCAGCGAACCGGTGCCGCCGAGCGCGCAAGTATCCGGATCGCCGCCGGTGTCGATGACCAGTACGGAACCGGGCGGAGCCAGGTCGAGCGCCTGGTTCGCCGATCCGCTGCGGTGCGGTGGTGCGCTCACGGTGTATGCCGGGCCGATGCAGACCGTGCCCGGCACTTGCGTGCCGATGACCGGGTCCAGGTCGCCGCGGCGGCCCAGGGCTTCATAGGCTGCGGCCGCGGAGGCGCCGGCCAGCAGGCTCGCGAGTTGTTCCACGCTCATTCCCATGGCCTTCCTCAGTCGAGTTGGATCTTCACTTCCTTGGCGACGCGCGCCCACTTGCCTCGCTCCGCATCGATGAAGCGGGCGAACTGCTCGGGCGTGTTGGCCATGGGCAGGAGCCCCTGCCCGCGCAATTGGCGCACCACGCCCGGCTCGGCAAGAATGGCCGCGATGGCCGTGTGCAGCGTGTCGATGATGGCGACAGGCGTGCCCGCGGGCGCCATGAAGCCGTTCCAGTCGAACATCTCGTAGCCCGGCAGCGTCTCGGCCACCACGGGCGTGTCGGGGAATTCCGCCACCCGTTGGTCGCTGGTGAGCGCCAGCGCCCGCAGCTTGCCGGCCTTGACCATGGGCCAGGCCGGAGGCTGTCCGCCGAACGTTAGGGTGACGGCGCCGCTGGCGACGCCGGTCAGGGCTTCGGGCGCCGTCTTGAACGGCACGTGGGTGATGGAGATGCCCGCGAGTGCCTTGAAATATTCCCCCGACATGTGCGAGGCAGTGCCGTTGCCGGCCGATGAGAACGTCAGCTTGCCGGGGTCGGCCTTGGCGGCGGCGATGACGTCGGCGATCGACTTGTAGGGCGACTCGGCGGAAACGACGATCAGCAGGGGCGTGCGGGCCGACAGCATGATGGGCGCGAAGTCCTTGACCGGGTCGTAAGGCAGCTTGCTGTAGACGTTCGGATTGATGGTGAGCGTGCCGATGTGTCCCACCGTCAGCGTGTAGCCGTCCGCGGGGGTCCGGGCGGCGGCGCCCAGGCCTATGGTCCCGCCGGCGCCGGCGCGGTTCTCGACCACGAATGGCTGCCCGAGGCGCTCGCCCAGGCGTTGCGCGACGAGACGCGTGATGGTGTCGGGCGACGAGCCGGCGCCATGCGGAACGATGATGCGCACGGGGCGGGTCGGATAGGACTGGGCGCTGGCGCCCTGGGGGGCGCAAGCGATGGCGGCGGCCAGGGCCAGCGCCGTGGCCAGGAGCCGGGATTGCAGCGGCATGGTGTGTCTCCTCGAGGGTTGCAAGGCTGGTTTGCCTTTTTGTATGACAAATTTTGTTATTGTTGGCGAAAATATGCCATGAAACGGGCATTATTTTCAATAATGTAAGACAATTTAGGTGGATGGCGAGAAAAAAGCCCGGCGCGATAGGCTTGCCTTTGCGTCGCTACAATGCAAATTCCTGCCGCGACCGATCCATGGACCAAAAAATCGTTGCCTTGAACGAGACCGCCGTGCCGGCCGGCGATCCGGCCCGGCAGCAACTGGCCGACCGCCTGCGCGATGCCATCACCGAAGGGGTCTATCTCCCGGGCGACAAGCTGACCGAACGGGAGCTGTGTGAACGTTTTGCCGCCAGCCGCCCGTCGATGCGCGAAGCCATCCGGCAACTCGACGGCGAAGGCTTGCTGGAAGTGGCGCCGCATCGCGGGCCTGCCGTGCGGGCGATCGACGAAGCGCAATTCCACGAGCTGCACGAAGTGCGGGTGGCCCTGCAGAAACTGGCGGCGGCATGTTTCGCGACGCGCGGCACGCCCGAGCAGATGGACGCCTTCGCCGTGCGCATCGACGAGTTCGAGCAGGCATTGGTTTCGCGCGACGTGCCGCGCATACGCGCGACCAAGCATCAATTGTTCGAAGCCTTCGTCGCGGGAGCCAGGAACGAACCGCTCGCGGCCTTCATTCGCAAGATCAATGCACGCCTGGGTTTCCTGTGGGCGTCATCGATGAATCATCCGAACCGGCCGGCGGAAAGCGTGGATGAGTTCCACCGTCTTCTGGACGCGATACGCGAACGCGACCCCGAAGCCGCGCAGGCGGCCATCGTGCTTCAGAACCAGCGTGCCCGCGCGGTTGGATTGCATGCGCTCGAGCTGTTCCAGAAGCGTCGCCGCGCATCATCGTGACCGCTGGCGCAGCGGCGCCAGCAGCGGCGACAGCCCGTTGTGATCGATTTCGTGCATCAGCGCCAGCAGGCGCCCCAGTTCGCCGGGCGGGAATCCCTTGCGGGCGAACCAGGCCAGGTAGGGACCGGGCAGGTCGGCGATCAGCCTGTCCTTGTACTTGCGTAGGGCATGGCGACCGTTACCAGGCGTTGCAGATCTTCGGGGTTCATGAATGAGAGGGGGGGTGTCCTGGTGGACCACGCCCGCATTGTGCACGAAGCGCGGGCTCTGTGACATGCGCCGCCATGGCGGATAAGTATTTGACATTTAAAGATTATCGGGATCACACTGGCGCCTTCCGACGACGAGGGAGGGCGGGCCATGGAAGCGATGGTTGGCGGGACTTGGGGACGGGGCGTGGTCGTGGCGGCGGCGGTGGGTCTGTTGACCGCATGCGCGGCACGCGGACCGGGCGGCGCAGCGCCGGCGGAGGCCGCGGATGCGGTCTTCGTCAACGGCAAGGTCGCCACGGTGGATGCCGGCTCTTCCATTGTCCAGGCTTTCGCCGTGCGCCAAGGGCGATTCGTCGCGGTGGGGGCGAACGAGCGCATCATGGCCTACGCGGGGCCCGCCACGCAGGTGATCGACCTGCGCGGCCGCACGGTCGTTCCGGGCCTGGCGGATTCCCATCTGCACGCCGTGGGCGGCGGTCCCGGCATCGATCTGTCCGCCACGCGTTCGATCGCCGAGCTGTGCGCCAAGGTGGCCGAGGCGGCCAAGGGCGCCAAGCCGGGCGAGGTGCTGGTGTCCAACAGCGACTGGCACGAAGCGCAACTCAAGGAGCAGCGCCTGCCTACCGCGGACGAGCTGGAGGCAGCGGCGCCCGGCGTGCCGGTGATCCTGGTGCGCGGCGGCCACAGCTATTTCCTCAACAACACGGCGCTGGCCAGGTACGGCATCACGCCCGCGACCCCGGTGCCGCCGGGCGGCGCGATTCCGCGCAACGCCGCCGGGCGGCTGACCGGCGAGCTGACCGATACGGCCAAGCGTCTCGCGCCGCTGCCGCCTCCGCCGCCGATGACGCTGGCCGTGCTCGAGGCACAGCAGAAGAAGCTGAACGAATACGGCCTGACCAGCATACGGATACCGGGCACGAACGTGGCGGCGTATCGCCAGTTCCAGCAACTGCGCGACAGCGGCAAGGCCACGGTCCGCTACAGCATTCTGTTCCGCCCGAAGGACCTGGCCGATTTCCGGTCCAGTATCGTCGGGGCCGGCATCCGGCAGGGGGAAGGCGACGAGTGGGTCAAGGTCTGGGGCATCAAGATCAGCGTGGACGGCGGATTCGAGGGCGGCTACATGACCCGGCCCTACGAAGGGGAGATGGGCAAGGGTGGCACCTACTACGGCTTGCAGACCATTCCGCAGGCGACGTTCAACGAATACGTGGCCGGCATCAACCAGGCCGGCTGGCGCGTGGCGGTGCACGCGGTGGGCGATGCCGCCGTGGACGAGGTGCTGCAAGGCTACGAACGGGCCCATGTCCAGCGCGACATCCGCGCGCAGGGCTGGACCATCGAGCACGCCTTCATCACCCGCCCCGACCAGTATCCGCGCATCCGGGCGATGAATCTCAGGATGTCGGTGCAGGACCATCTCTATCTGGCCGCGCCCGTGCTCAGGCGGTATTGGGGCATGGACCGCGCCTCGCAGGCCACGCCGCTCAAGACCTACATGGAGCAGGGCTTCATGCTGGCGGGTGGCACCGATTCGCCGGTGATTCCGGTCAATCCGTTCTGGGCCATGTACCACTTCCTGACGCGGGACACGATCTCCGACGGCGTCTACGGCGCCGACCAGGCCGTGCCTTCGCGCGACGCCGTGCTCAGGCTGATGACGATCAACAACGCGCGCCTGACCGACGAACAGGACATCAAGGGGTCGATCGAACCCGGCAAGCTGGCCGACTTCGTCGTGCTGTCGGCCGACTATCTCAGCATCCCGGCGGCCGAGGTGCAGCGGTTGAAGGCGCTGGCGACCTACGTGGGCGGCAGGCAGGTGTACCGGGCCGAGTCGTTCTGAAGCGGGGTGGTCACGGTTTCAGGACCACCTTCACGCAGCCGTCCTCCTTGTCGCGGAAGATTTCGTACATGTCCGGCCCGTCCTCCAGCGCCTCGCTGTGGGTGATGACGAAAGAGGGGTCGATCCGGCCCTCGGCGATGAGTTCGAGCAGGGCCTGGCTCCAGCGCTGGACGTGGGTCTGGCCCATGCGCCAGGTCAGTCCCTTGTTCATCGAGGCGCCGAACGGAATCTTGTCGATGAGCCCGCCGTAGACGCCGGGAATGGACAGCACGCCGGCCGGGCGGCAGACGTAGATCATTTCCCGCAGCACGTGGGGGCGGTCGCTTTCCAGCATCACCGCCTGCTTGGCCCGGTCGTACATGGCGTCCAGCGACCGGGCGGCGTGCGATTCCAGGCCCACCGCGTCTATGCACTTCTCCGGCCCCTTGCCGCCGGTCAGGTCGCGCAGGCGTTCGACCACGCTTTCCTGGTCGAAGTCGATGGGGATGGCGCCGGCCTGGGCCACCATGGCCAGGCGCTCGGGCACGTGATCGATGACCACCACCTGGCGGGCGCCTTGCAGCTGGGCGCTGCGCATGGCCATCAGTCCCACCGGGCCGGCTCCCCAGATGGCGACCGTGTCGGTGGGCTGGATGTCGCACTGGGCCGCCGCCTGCCAGCCGGTGGGAAGAATGTCGCCCAGGAACAGCACCTGTTCGTCCGGCAGGCCGGCGGGCACCTTGATGTGGGTGGAATCGGCGTGCGGCACGCGCACGTATTCGGCCTGCCCGCCGGCGTAGCCGCCCGTCAGGTGGGTGTAGCCGAACAGGCCCGCCGTGGAATGGCCGAAGGCCTTGTCGGCCAGCTCCTTGTTGCGATTGGTTCGTTCACACACCGAATAGTTGCCGCGCCGGCATTGCTCGCAGGCGCCGCAGGCAATGGTGAAGGGCACGACCACGCGATCGCCCACCTTCAGGTCGTGCGTGTCCGGTCCCGCCTCGACCACTTCGCCCATGAACTCGTGTCCCATGATGTCGCCGGATTTCATGCCGGGGATGAAGCCGTCGAACAAGTGCAGGTCGGAGCCGCAGATGGCGCAGGCGGAGACCTTGACGATGGCATCGCCCGGTTGCTCGATGCGGGGATCGGGCACGGTCTCGTACCGGATGTCCTTCTTGCCATGCCAGCACAGTGCTTTCATGACGTTCTCCTTCGTCATACGCGCCGGTTGCGCGGGCCCGGGCACGCAGCAAGCGCCGTGCCGCGCGCGTCGCGCACTAAAATCCACGCATGAGCAGCCATTTCCGCGTCCGCCGCATCGATATCGTCGTCTATCCCGGGTTCAAGTCGCTGGAGGCCATCGGTCCGCTGTGCGTGTTCGACTACGCCAACGTGCACCTGCGCAAGCGCGACCTGCCGCCGGCCTATCAGGTCGAGATCGCCGCGCCGCAACCGGGGGCGGTGCAGTCGGACACCCTGATGTCGCTGCACGCCGGCAAGGGACTGGACAGCCGCGATCTGCCCGATACCGCCATCCTGGTGGGGGCGCGCAACATCCAGGAAGCCATGCGGCATTCGTCGGCCATCGTCGACTGGGCGGCGGCGGTCGCGCCCCGCATCGCGCGGTTGGCCGCCCTGTGCTCGGGCAGTTTCTTTCTTGCTGAAGCAGGCCTGCTGGACGGCCGGCGCGCCACCACGCACTGGAGCGTGTCGCGCCTGCTCCAGCAGCGCTATCCGCGTATCGACGTACAGGCCGATGCGATCTATATCCGGCAGGGCAACATCTGGACCTCGGCCGGCGTCACGGCCGGCATAGACCTGGCGCTGGCCCTGGTGGAAGAGGATTGCGGCCGCGATCTCGCCCTGGAGGTCGCGCGCGACATGGTGGTCTACCTGAAGCGCCCGGGCGGGCAATCGCAGTTCAGCATGCACCTGGATAGCCAGACCACCAGCCATCCGGGCATACGCAAGACCCAGGACTGGATCCTGTCCAACCTGCACCAGCCGCTGGCCGTGCCGGAACTGGCCGCTCATGCGGCCATGAGCGTGCGCAATTTCACGCGCGTGTTCGTGCGCGAGACCGGCACCACGCCGCAGGCCTTCGTCGAGACGGCCAGGGTGGACCTGGTACGTCGGCTGCTCGAGGACGCGGCCCTGCCGCTCAAGACCGTGGCCGCGCGGGCCGGCTTCGGCTCGGATGCCCAGTTGCGCAAGGTGTTCCAGCGCCACCTGGGCGTGACGCCCCGCGCCTATCGCGAGCGTTTCGCCAGCGCGGGCGGCAGCAGGGGCGACTAGGCCTCGATCGGCAACCCGGTGAAGTTCTCCGAGAAGGTCCGCCGGCCCGGTTCGGATCCCGTCATGTAGTCCAGGTCGGCCCGCTGCAGGCGCCGGGCGAAGTCGCTCTGCCCCGGAAAGCTGTGCACCATGGTGCACAGGCCCGCCGAGAAGCGATGCACCAGCCACATGCGCCGCAGGCAGGTTTCCGAATAGCTGTCCAGGAGCCGGGCCGAACCTTGCCGGTAATACTCGACCAAGGCGCGGCCCAGTACCCGGATGTCGGCCACGGCGGAGTTCAGCCCCTTGGCGCCGGTGGGCGGAACGATGTGCGCCGCGTCGCCGGCCAGGAACAGGGCGCCGTGGCGCAGCGGCTCGACCTGGAAACTGCGCATGGCGGTCACGCCCTTTTGCACGATGGGGCCTTCGATCAGCGGCGGCATGCCGGGAACGTCCAGGCGTTCGTGCAGCGCGCTCCAGATGCGGTCGTCGGACCAGTTGTCCGGGTCGTCGTCCGGTTCGCATTGCAGGTAGAGGCGGCTGCGCGTGGGAGAGCGGAAGCTCAGCATGGCGAAGCCGGTCTCGTGGCAGCCCCAGGTCACGTCCGGCGCGGCCGGCGGAACCTCGGCCAGGATGCCCAGCCAGCCGAAGGGGTAGACGCGGTCGTAGGTCTTCATCACCGAGGCGGGAATGGCGTCGCGGCAGATGCCGTGAAAGCCGTCGCAGCCGGCGATGAAGTCGCAGCGCACCGGCCTGCCTTCGGGGCCGGCCAGGATCGTGGGGGCGGGGCCTTCCAGGTCCCGGATGGCGGTGACCGGGGTGTCGAAGCGCAGGTCGCCGCCAGCGGCCAGCCGTGCCTCGATCAGGTCGTGCACCACTTCGTGCTGGGGATAGACCATGACCGTGCGGCCGATTTCCTGCGCGAAATCTATGCGGTGCGAGGCCCGGGCGTAGCGGAAGTCCAGGCTGGTCTGCGGCATGCCCAGGCGCCGCATGCGCTCGCCCAGTCCGACCTGCGCCAAGAGGTCGACGGTTCCTTGTTCCAGCACGCCGGCCCGCAGGCGCCCCTGCACGTGCTCGCGGCTGCGGTTGTCGAACACGATGGACTCGATGCCTTCCCGATGCAACAGGTGGGAGAGCAGGAGTCCTGCGGGGCCGGCGCCGACGATGCCGACCTGGGTGCGTTCGATCATGCCGGCTCCTCGAGGGTGATCAGTCCCATGCCGGTGGTCATGGGAGCGTAGTAGTTGCGATGCACGCGCCGCGCCTGGTTCGACAGCGCGCCGCGCATGACCAGCCACATGATCAGCTCGATGCCTTCGGCGCCATGGCGTTCCATCAGCGTCTGGTGGGTCAGCTCGCACAGGCTGCCGGGGTCGTGTTCGATCCGGTCCAGGAAGTCCTGGTCCCAGTCCTTGTCCATCCTGCCGAAGTGCGGGCCCGTCAATTGATGGGACATGCCGCCGGTGCCCAGGATGACGACGCGCAGGTCGCCGGGATAGGACTCCACGGCCCGCCGTATGGCCTGTCCGAGCCGGTAGCATCGGCGCGCGGTGGGTAGCGGATGCTGCAGGACATTGACGGCCAGCGGCACGGCCGCCACGTTCCACCCGGGGGTGTGCTCGAAGCACAGGTGCATGGGCACCAGGAAGCCGTGCTCGACCCGCATTTCCTGGCACACCGTCAGGTCGAATTCGTCGTAGACCAGCGATTCGCACAGGTGCTGCGAGAATTCCAGGTGGCCGTCTATGGGCGGGAGCGGGCGCACGCCGAAGCCTTCGTCGGCGATGTCGTAGCGGTCGGCCGCGCCCACGGCGAAGGTGGGATACTTGTCGAAGAAGAAGTCGGCGCCGTGGTCGTTGTAGACCATGATGGCCACGTCGGGCTTGAGTTCCTCCAGCCACTCGCGCACCGGGACATAGGCGTCGAACAGGGGACGCCAGGCCGGCGTGGCCTGCTTGCCGCGGTCGTAGGCCGCGCCGATGGAGGGCACGTGAGAGGTGCCTATGCCTGCGATGATGCGTCCCATGTCAGACCGCTCCCTTGTCGTTGCGGGTGGCCAGGAAGTCCTCGTAGCTTTCCCCGCGCATCCGCGCGCCCATGACATACAGGCCGTTGCCGGTGACCACGCCCAGCTTGAGCAGGAAATAGATGTTGGCGCCGGCGTCGAGCAGGCCGGTGAAATCGCGCGCACGTATCAGCGCCTTCTGCTCGTCGGACAGGCCGAAGCGCGTCATGTACGCCTCTTCATCCGCCCGGTAGGCATCGCGGTTGGCGGCTTCGCTGAGCGAGTTGCAAAGCTTGTTGATGCGGTATCCCTTCCATGAAAGCCGCAGGTCGAAGACGTGCGAGTCGGCGATCGGCCGTGTCCGGTCGCGTTGGGGAAGTGCCATGGGCGATGCTCCTTGGGTAGAGGGAAAACGGCCAGGGCCGCGCCGGCGCGCGGCGTTGCGGCTGCTGTGCTTTTTGTGGAGAATGACTCTAGCTTTCATGTCCTTGATTGTTCTAATCAACCGCCGTCGGCGCAGGAGCGGCCATGTCCTTCGAGCAGCCCGCCAATTGCGAGGAACTCCTGAATTACCGGATCGCCAGGCTGCTGTCGGTCAGCGGGGCGCTGGTGATTCGGTTGTGCGAGGGCCGCTACGGCATCAGCCGGCGGGAATGGCGCCTGATCGCGATGCTGGCCGACTACGGCACGATGGCGCCTTCCGAACTGGCCGAGCGCGCGCATACCGACCGGCCCCTGGTGTCCCGCGCCATCAGCGACCTGGTCGCCAAGGGGCTGGTGTCGCGGATCGGCCGCAGCAGCGACAGGCATCGCGTCGCCATCGAACTGACCGACAAGGGCAGGGCCCTGCATGCCGAACTTTTTCCCATCACCGCCGACATCAACGGCCGTATCCTCAAGGCGCTGCCACCGGAGGCAATCCAGGCGCTCGATGGCATGCTGGACGTCCTGACCGACACGGCCACGCGGCTCAACCAGGACTATCCGCTGAAGGAAAAGGCCGACCGCCGCAACGGCGGGAGCCGCCAGTTGGCTTCGTCCAGGCCGGACCTGGCGGACATCTGGTAGGCGGATGTTCCCGCGCGCCGGCGTCAATTGTTCGACGTCGCGCCCGACGCCTTGATCAGGCGTGCCCACTTCGCGATCTCGGCCTGCTGGAAGCGGCCCAGCTGCTCCGGCGACGAAGCCGAGACCGTGAGGCCGTCCTGCACGAATGCGGCCCGCGTGGCGGGCTTGCCCATGGCGCGCGCGATTTCCTGGTTCAGCTTGAGCACGATGTCGGCCGGCGTGCCCTTGGGCGCGAACACCGAGAACCACAGCACGATCTCGTAGTCGGGCACGCCGGCCTCGATCATGGTCGGCAGTTCGGGCGCGGCGGGCGAGCGTTCGCGGCTGGTCACGGCCAGCGCCCGCAGCTTGCCCGAGCGCACGATGGGCATGCCGATGGCGACCGAGTCGAACAGGATGTCGGCATGGCCGCCCATGACGTCGCTGACCGCCTGCGCCGGACCGCGCGCGGGGATGTGGACCATGTCTATGCCCGCCAGCGACTTGAACAGGTCGCCCGACATGTGCCCGGAGGTGCCGATGCCCTGGGAGACGAAGTTGAGCGAACCGGGCTTGCGCCTGGCCAGCTGTATCAGTTCCTGCACGCTGTGCGCCGGCACCGAGGGATGCACCATGAGGACATTGGGCACCGTCGCCAGCAGGCTGACGGGCTCGAAGTCGCGCACCGCGTCGTAGGGCAGGTTGGCGAGCAGGGTGACGTTGATGGCGTGGGTCGCATGGGTGCCCAGCAGGATCGTGTAGCCGTCGGCCGGCGCCTTGGCCACCAGGTCGGCGCCTATGGTGCCTCCCGCGCCGGGCTTGTTCTCGACGATGACCGGCTGCTGCCAGGCCTCCTGCAGGTCGTGCGCCACGCTGCGCGCCAGCTTGTCGGTCAGTCCGCCGGGCGTGAAGGGGACGATGAAGCGGATGGGCCGGCTGGGATAGCCGTCGGCGGCGCCGGCACAGGCCTGCGTCGCCGCCAGGGCGAGCGCCAGGCCCGCCAGCAGTGACGAGGCACGAAGGAAACGAGGGTGCGGACGGTGGGACATGGTGGCCTCCTTGGCGGCACGCAAGCGGGTGGACGGGCAGGGGATGGGCTGGCGTCAGGACGCCGTCGAAGTGGCCGGGGCGGCGGCCGCCGAGTCGGCGGCTGCCATCTTCTCGATCATGCGGCGGGCACGGCTGGGGCCCGCGTCGATGCGCAGCCACGCCAGCTGCCGCACGCCGGTGGCATCCTGTTCGCGCTGCATGGCGGACACGATGACGTTGTCTTCTTCGAAGGTGCGGCCCATGTCGCGTATCAAGCGCTGGTCGAGTTCCTTGTCGTCCACGCCGAAGTTGCGCACGTGCAGCCAGAAGAAATGCGTGGCCGCATCCGTTTCGGGCGTCAGGAACTTGTAGCTGAACGCGCGCAGGCCGCGGTCCATGTTGGCTTCCGTGTGTTCCTGGCCGGCCTGCATCGTCACCACGTCCACGCGCGAGGTGCAGGGCGGGAAGAAGTGGTAGTACTGGCAGCGATCGGCCGGTCCGCTGAAGCTGGCGTTCCTGCGGTCGAGAGGGGGCGGCTCGGCATCGAGTGTCCAGCGGTAGGTCACGATGTGGCCCTCGCTTTCCTCGATGACGGGAAGTATGTCGCTCGATGCCGGATTGCCGATGGTGCCTGGATGGACGTAGGTCGTGTGCGCGGGGTCCTGGAGGTTCTCGACGATGTTCAGGTAGTGCGAGCGATGGTATTGGGGCTCGCCCCGGATGACCGTCCAGCCCGGCGTGCCATAGCGCTCGATGACGGGGATGAGCCGGGGGTCGGCGCGTTGCGCGTCTCCCATCCAGATCCAGGCGGCGCCGTATCTTTCCGTGATGGGAAAACTGCGGACCCGCGCGGCGGGCGGCACGTTCTCCTGGCCCGGGACGTGCACGCAAGCTCCGGTGCCGTCATAGCGCAGGCCGTGATAGCCGCATTGCAGCGTGTCGTCCACCACGCTGCCCAGCGACAGGGGGACGAGGCGGTGCGCGCAGCGGTCCAGCAGGGCGGCGAGCCGGCCGTCGCGCCGGCGGAAGGCCACGACGGGTTCGCCCAGTACCCGCCGGGCGAAGGGCCCGGTGCCGATTTCTGCGGTCCAGCCCAGTACGTACCAGGCATTGCGAACGACGTGCTCCACGGACGAATCTCCTTGAACCGGACCGCCACGGCGTGGCGGCTTCGATGCGGGAGACTCTATCGGCGGGGAAGTGAATTGTTCTATACAACGACGGGCGGGGGTTTTCCCGCCCGTCGCCGCGCCGGGCCGAGGGCCTGGGTCAGTACAGCACGACCGAGCGTATCGACTGTCCGCTCTTCATGAGGTCGAATCCCTCGTTGATGCGTTCGAGGGGCAGGGTGTGGGTGATGAGCTCGTCGATCTTGATCTTGCCGTCCATGTACCAGT